>CAZZVX010000110.1:0-254 GCA_964657535.1 Armatimonadota bacterium
TGCTGACCCCCGCTCAATCCAGAACCCGCCAAAACATGGCCGCCATGGCCGCCGCCTGGAAAACCATGACTATCGCCCAGCAAGCCGCCTGGCTCGCCTACGAACGCCAGCGCATCAGCGGCATCAGCCCCCGCAAACTCTCCGCCTACCAGGCCTTCATCTCCATCAACGGCACCCTGCTCGCCTGCGGCCAGACCATCAACACCGTCCCGCCCCTCGCCCACGACCTCCCGGCGGGCCTCCCCGCCCCCCTC
>CAZZVX010000110.1:264-12775 GCA_964657535.1 Armatimonadota bacterium
GCCGTTCCTTCTGTCGCCGTCATGCTCCCCGGCGCACCCGCCCCACCTCGGCGGCAATGCCGCCGCCGGCGCGTTCAGCCTCACCATCCAGTCCACGGCCTACGACGGCCTCGTCCAGGTCTACGCCGCCGCCCAGCAGCTCCCCGGCATGGACACCCGCGCCCTCTCCTCCCGCTACGCCCTCATCGGCACTCTGGACGGCCTTTCCGACGGCGTCACCGACATCACGGCCCTCTACGTCGCCAAGCACGGCGCCCCCCAGGCCGGCGCCATGCTCGCCCTCCAGCTCGTCCCCGTCGCCGACACCGGCATCCGGGGCCTCCCCCTCCTCGTCACCGGCCTCGTCACCGCCCTCGGCGACCCCTCAGCCGCCCCCCTCCACCTCGCCTGACCCGCGCCCGTTTAAAGTGAACCCCTCCAAATCCCCCCGTGCAAAGCCGCACCCACCCCTGCCACAAGCCTTTCTCCCTTTCCGAAGGGGGAAAGGTGCCGAAGGCGGATAGGGGGTTTCCCTTCCGCGCACTTCGGGTACACACCCCACGCTATGAAACCTATCCCAACCAAAGTTCACGGCGCGCTGGACTACGCCACCGCCGCCCTGCTCCTGGCCCTGCCCCGCCTGCTCCACTGGGACAAAACGCTCACGCGCCGCGTCCAGATCGCCGCCGTTGGAACCGCCCTGTACAGCGCCGTCACCCGCTACGAATGGGGCGTTCCCGCCGTCAAACTCCTGCCCATGCCGGGCCACCTCGCCCTGGACGCCGCCAGCGGCGCGCTCTTCTGCGCCGCCCCCTTGCTGCTCCCCGACGAGCCGCCTCCGACCCAGGCCCTGCTGGTCGGCATCGGCCTGTTTGAACTGCTCGTCACCAGCCTGTCGCAGTCTCAGCCCGCCAATGGAGAACACTAATGGCCCTGTCCTACACCGCAGTACGCCCCGGCGCGCTCGCCCAAACCGACCCCCACGCCAAACGCCGTGTCCTTGTCACCGGCGCGGCGGGACGCATCGGCTCCTACTTCGCCGCGCATTCCCAGGACAAATACGACTTCCGCCTGATGGTGCGCGGCGACGAAGACGACAGCAACCAACTCCGCGACCTCGGCGAAGTCGTCCAGGCCGACCTCAGTGATCTAGACGCCCTCAAACGCCACTGCGACGGCATAGACACCATCGTCCACATGGCCGGCGACCCCGACCCGTCCGCCACCTGGGCCGCCCTGCGCGAAGCCAACATTGACGGCGTCTACAACATCTTCGCCGCCGCCAAGCACGCCGGCTGCCGCCGCGTTATCCATGCGTCGTCCATCCACGCCGTTTCCGGCTACCCGCCCGATGTGCAAATCAAGACCAGCGAACCCGTCAACCCCGGCGACCTGTACGGCGTCTCCAAATGCTTCGGCGAAGCCCTCGCCCGCTACATGGCCGAAAAAGAAGGCGTTTCGGCCATCTGCCTGCGCATCGGCGCATTCCAGCCCACCGAAGCCGCCGAACGCCCCGACGCCCTGCACTGGCTGGACGGCTTCGTTTCCCACCGCGACCTGTGCCAGCTCATTCAGCGCTCCGTAGACGCCGAAAACATCAAGTTCGCCGTCTTCCACGGCCTTTCCAACAACCGCTTCAAGCGACTGGACATCTCCGACGCCCGCGAACTCCTCGGCTACGACCCCCAGGACGACGCCACCGCCCTCAGCCCCCAGATCAAAGACCTGCACCTGTCCGAGACCGTCTCCACCCACAGCGCCATCGCCGACGGCAGCCCCTCCGGCCTCCGCGACGACACCTCCTAATCCTATCCTGATCCTCGTCCGCGCAGGCGGACAATCCTCTCCGCGATAGCCCAGGATTTCAATCCTGGGTACACGACGTGTAACAACCCCCCGGAGACGGGTAAAACACAGCCATCAAGGAGACATCAACCGTGACCATTGAACCCGACACCGGCGCCCGCGAACAGGCCGCCCCGCACCCCGCCGACCCGCACCAGACCGCCGGCGGCAGCGCCCAATCCCCCGGCGGCGGCGGCGCCCCGACCCAAACAACGGGCGACATGACCCAGGGCCAGGAGTCCTACGGCGGCCCCCGCGACGCCGGCGAGACCGACAAGCCCTCCTCCGGCGACGCCTCCGACTTCGACGCCTCCACCAACAACGCCCAGACCCCCGCCGCCGGCGACACCGACCCCGACAGCACGGCGTCCAGCGACGAGACCGGCCAGGCCGGCGTCAACGACCGCCCCGGCAAAGACAAAGCCCACCCGTGGAACGGCTGAGTGGCCCCTCTGCCCCCAGACTTCTACCTCCAGGACACGCTGACCGTCGCCCGCCGCCTGCTCGGTCAGCGCGTCCTGCGCCGCCTCCCCACCGGCGAGACATTGTCCGGCCTCATCGCCGAAACCGAAGCCTACGCCCAGGACGACCCCGCCATGTCCGCCTTTCGCACCCCCACGCCCCGCAGCTGGACCATGTTCGGCCCGCCCGGCCACGCTTATTTGTACCTCACCTACCGCGTGCATCTGATGTTCAACATCGTCTGCGCCCCCCTCGGCCACGCCGAATCCGTCCTTGTCCGCGCCCTCCAGCCCGACGACAGCCTTTCCAACGTCCCCACCAACGGCCCCGGCAAACTCACCGCCGCCCTCCAACTCACAACCGCCCACAACGGCCTTGACCTCACCGACCCCCACAGCCCCCTCCAAATCCTGCCCGCCGACACCCCGCCCTTTGACATCGTCACCACCACCCGCATCGGCCTCAAACGCGGCGCAGACCTGCCCCGCCGCTTTTACATCAGGGGCAACCCCTTCGTCTCCCGCCCGGTTTCACCCACGCGCCCACGCGGGGACACTGAGCCATGAACACCGAACCCACCAACGCCGACGCCGCCCAGGTCTTTCAAGGCATCGCCGACCTGCTGGAAGCCAAAGGCGAAAACCCGTTCAAGATACGCGCCTACCGCAACGCCGTCCGCACCCTGGACGAACTCAACGAACCCTTCACCGCCATCGCCGCGCGCGGCCAGCTTCGCCAGGTCCCCGGCTTCGGCGAAGCCATCACCGCCAAACTCGGCGAAATCCAGCAGACCGGCACCTGCGACCTCTACGAGCGCCTCAAAGCCGAGCAAGCCGCCCCGCCCGCCATCGAAACGCCCCCTGCCGACGACGAAAACATCCCCGCCCCATGGTAACGCCCCTCCCACGCGCCTTCTACGAACAGGACACGCCGCAAGTCGCCCGCCTGCTCTTGGGCCAAAAGATCATCCGCCGCCTGCCCACCGGCGAGACTTTATCCGGCCTCATCGCCGAAACCGAAGCCTACCTCACCGGCGACCCCGCCAGTCACGCCTTCCGGGGAGAAACCCCCCGCAACCGGACGATGTTCGGCCCGCCCGGTCACGCCTACGTCTACTTCACCTACGGCCTGCACATGATGCTCAACGTCGTCTGCGCCCCCAAAGGCACCGGCGAAGCCGTCCTCATCCGCGCCCTCGAACCGCTGGACGGCATCCAAACCATGCGCGCGCATCGCCGCAACATCGCCAATGTTCATCAACTCACCAACGGCCCCGGCAAACTCGCCCAGGCCCTCGCCGTCACCGTCGCCCAGGACAACGGCAAAGATGTCACCGACCCCGCCGGCGACTTAATCATCGCGTCGCACGACTTCGGGCCAATCAACATCGTTGAAACCACCCGCATCGGCATCTCTCAGGGCAAAGATTCTCCCTGGCGTTTTTACATTCGCGGCAATCGTTACGTGTCCCGCCGTTAAACCAACCTCATGTCGCCCATTCAACCCTTGCATCTCGCTTTTGCCCTTGTGCTTGCCGTCGGTGTGTCCCTGGCCGCCTATCGCGTCCGGGCGCTGACCAACAGCGGCGCAGTATCGGCGGCCCTCGTGGGCGGCGTCATCTTCGGCATCGGCGGCGGACTTTGGGCCGCCGCGCTGCTGACGTTCTTTGTCACCTCCAGCCTGCTCAGTCGCTGGCGCAAGCGCGCCAAAGACGCCCTCGCCTTTGAAAAGACCGGACGGCGCGATGCCGGGCAAGTCTGGGCCAACGGCGGCGTCGCGGCCGTCTGCGCTCTGCTGCCGCTGTTTCATGTCCCGACGGGTCTTGCCCATCTTTTATTTCTCGCCGCGCTGGCGGCAGCGAACGCCGACACCTGGGCAACGGAGATCGGAGCCGCGATGGGCGGAACGCCGCGCCTGATCACGACCGGTCGGCGCGTGCCGCGCGGCACATCAGGAGGCGTCAGCGGCTTCGGCACACTCGGCGCACTGCTCGGCGCGGGCCTGCTGGGGGCGTTCGCGGGGACGCCCGGCGAGGTGCTGGCTGTCACGCTGGCGGGGTGGGGGGCGTCACTGATGGACAGCCTGCTCGGCGCGACCGTGCAGGCCCAGTGGCGCGACGCCGCCGGCGGACTGACGGAACGGCCCCAGCCGGGAGCGCCGGACCACGGACGGCGCTGGGTCAATAACGACTTCGTGAACGCCGTTTGTACGGCGACCGCGCCGCTCCTGCTCGTCGTCTGCCGTTTGGCGGTATTTCACGCCCACTAGTCGGCGACTGCCTGCCAGCCAGCGCGGAGAATAATTTATTTTGCCGTTCCCACATTTCCGTAAAACCGATGATTCCTATGTTACAATAGACTGTGAGCAAGTTGTAGTGACGCCTACGGCCTGAAAGTTCGGCCTGTTGCGTTAGCATTGCCGCGCATTAGTAAAGAGGAACACCGATCTTGGAAATCTCAAACGGAATCACGGCCTCTCCCACACGTCGCTACGTTTCCGCCGAACAGATCGAAGATGTCGTCCGCCAGCTCAAGGATGTCGTGTCCGTCCGGGCCATCCTGAACCAGACGGGGCGCGTTGACGAACTGCACGTCCTGGTCAATCCCCGCCGCGCGCCGAAGCAGGTCGCGCGGGACATCGAGTCCGGCCTCATGGCGCATCTCGGCGTGGACATTGATTTCAAGAAGATCAGCATAGCCCAGGTGCAGAGCCGCTCGGCTTTGTCCGGCGGTTCCTCCCCAGAACGTACTCGTCTCCGGTTCTGCGACGTCTCCCTCACGATGAGTGGGGCCAAAGCGGAGGCCGTCGTTCATCTCCGTCGGGAGGACGAGATTTACACGGGTTCGGCGTCAGGCCACGCATCGAACCATAATCAGCTCCGCCTCATTGCCGCCGCCGCGCTGCGCGCCGTCGAGAACGGCGGTGCCGAAGACGGCACGATGGTGGTTGAAGACCTCTGTGTCCAGGTCCCGTTGGCGGGCCGCTCGGCGGTCGTGGTGCTGGTCAGCGCCCTGGGTTCATCCCAGGGGGAAGAACTGCTGACCGGCTCCGCCTTGATTCGTCAGGACATCTGGAAGGCAGTCGTGAACGGCACCCTCGACGCCGTAAACCGCCGCATCACGCTCTCGTTCGTCGAAGACGAGTAAACACTTCCCTTTTCCCCAGTAGGGTCGGCTACAGTGTGCCGGCTGCGAATTCCTGTGTCTCTTAGGGATACGGGCCTGAACCTTGACAACGAAATACGATTTGGGCTGTTGGAAGCTTTGTGCCTCAAAAGGAGTCACACCAAGAGCGGAGACGATGGAGCGCTTTGTCGCTCATCGTGTTAAACAAGAACAAACAACCAATGAACACGCTCACGCGCATGATCCAGACGATCACGGCGAACGTCATGACCGGACGCGGCCGCACCTTCTTTCTGCCGGATGACTAAGCATCACGCTTTACCCTCATTCTGCAGAGTATAATGTACGGCGTTCGGCCTCGGCAGGAATGCTGGTCCAGAGACATTGTTTTCAAGTTGCTTCCGGCAGCCCTTTTAAACTCTCTTGTTCCCTATTCTGTACGCCAATAATGCGTTTAGAGAACACTCCTATTGACTGCTCCTGTGCCTGTAAAACACAAACCGGATGCTGCGCCACGGGCCGTCACTGCCGGGTGGACGCCAGAATATCTGCGCCTATGGCGCGGACTCATATGCACAGCCCTCCTCCTGATCGGGCTGTGCTTTGTGCTGAGTCCCATCCCGTTCAATGACTGGCGGGGGGTCGTAATCCTGACCCTGCTGACCACCATCGTCAGCCTGATCCCGGTGCGGCTGCCGGGCAACAACATCCTCACGTCGCCGGGGCTGCCTATCGTCTTCGCTGCCGCCGGGCTTTTCGGTGCCGCCGCCGCGATGACCGTCGCCGGCGTCTCGGCGGCGACGGTCATTCTGCTGACGCTGCCACGGAAAAACACGTATCGCTTTCGCAAATTCGCGCAGGCGCTTGCGATCTCGACCGTGGAAGAAGGCTTCCCGGTTCTGCTGTACGTGTTTCTGCACGTCTCCTACTTCCCCCACGGCGGTCTGAGGCACAACGAAACCCCGACCGCCGTCGCCTGGGGCGCGCTTTCCTTCTGCACTCTGCTTTCCTTTGTGGGCGGCAACATCCTGAACACGTTCCTGGCGAGCCGCTACTACGGACGGCGGTGGGACCTCATCTGGCACGAGAACGCGCGATGGAACATGATCAGCGGCGTGATGATGTCGCCCATTGCGTTCGTCGCGGGAGTCCTTTACCGCGAGCACTGGTGGCTGGGAGTGGCCTTTATCATCATCCCGACGGTCGCTCTGCACATGGGCGTGGTCTACCATGAGCGGACCATCGGCGCTTATAAGCTGGGGGTCGAACTGCTGGGCCGGATGATGCAGGAGTCGCACCCGTACACGCACGGGCACCTGAACCGCGTCTCGCACTGGGCGAAAAAGATCGCCGAGGAGCTGAAACTTTCGCCCGAATCGATGCAGTTCATCGAGGACGCGGCGATCCTGCACGACATCGGGAAGGTCGCGGTGGACGACCGCGTCTTGAATAAAGTCGGTAAGCTCTCCGACGACGACTGGGCGATGATCCGGCGCCACCCCGAAGTCGGCGCGGAGATCGTCGGTCGGATTCGGTACTTCAACAAAGTCTCGCACTGGATTCGCCACCACCATGAGCGTCCAGACGGCGCGGGCTATCCAGACAAAATGGGCGTGGACGACATCCCCATTGAAGCCTGCATCATCTCCGCCGTGGACGCTTACGATGCCATGGTCGGCGGGCCGGCCAAAGAAGACAAACGCCCTTATCGGGAGCCGATGATGCCCGAAGCCGCGATTGTTGAACTGCGCAAGCACGCCGGGACGCAGTTCCATTCGCGCGTCGTCGAGACGTTCGTCAGCATCCTGGAGCGTGAACAAGCGTTGGAAGCGAGCGGCGAACACCCCCTGGCCCAGTTGGGGCCGGAAGGCGACTCCCTCTGGGATGCGCCGCTGACAACGCCGGCGTCTTTCGGCGTTTTTGTGACGGCGGGGGGGCGCTGATCTCATGCTCGTTGAACACATCGTCAACGTGACTGCCGCCGTCATCGCCGGGTTTGCTCTCCTGGTCGCACTCCTGTATCTTCCCTGGCGCGTCCGGGACGCTTACAAGCAGACGTACATCGCTTTAGCGCGGGCCGTGGAGTCGCGCGAGCCGTTCCTGCTCGGACACGCGGAACGGACGGCGCGGTATGTGGTCCTGATGGCCCGCTGGTGCGGGATGACGCCCTGGGCGACGAAACACCTGGAGTACGCGGCGCTGATGCACGGGATCGGCAAGGTCGGCGTCCCTTACGGCCTGCTGAACAATCCCGACCCGCTTTACGGCGGTCCGTCTTCCATCAGCGCCACGGACCGCTTCGTCATGCGTGACTATGTCCGTGTCGGAGCGGCCATCATGGACGCGGTGCCGGACCTCAAGCCTGCCGCCGACATTGTTCGCTATCACCACGAATACTATGACGGCAGTGGTTACCCCAGCGGGCGCTACGGCTTGGGAATCCCGTTCCGCGCCCAGATGCTGTGCGTCGCCAGTGAGTATGTTGCCCTGACCTCGCCGCGTTTATACCGGGACGGTGCCTGCCTGCCGCCCGCGCAAGCCGTCGCCTACCTGCGCCAGTACGCCGGGCGGCGCTATCATCCGGCGGCGGTCTACCTCTTCCTCGTTGCGAAGACCGGGGACGACTGTGGGCGCAAGGTCCAGAGCGTACTGCGGCAATGGTACGAGACGCGGCTGACGGTCTTCCCGCGCCGCGCCCTCTGAAATCAAAACGGGGCCGCCCATTGGGCGGCCCCGTTTTCGTTGTCCGGCTACTTCTTCCCCAGGAGCCTGTTGAAAAGGCCGCCGGAAGGTTTATCGTTTCTGCCCTGCTCCGTCCGGTTCTGATCCGTGCGCTGTGCCGTCCCGTTTGTGGGCGGCGCCGAAGGCGGGGGCGTTCTCGGAGGCGTGCCGTTCGTGGGCGGCGTGCGCGGCGGAACGCCGTTCGCCGCCGGAGCGGCAGCCCCGCCGCCGCTGCGCTCCAGGCGGGCCAACTTTGCCTGCAGCAGCGAGCTTGGCGCGATCTGGAGGGCCTGGCGGTAGGCCGCCGCGGCCTGCTGCGGCATCCCCATCTGCGTGAGCGCGTCCCCCTTGATCCCCAGTGCCGTCGTGTTGCGCGGGTCCGTCTTCAGGATCAGATCGCAAATCTGGGGGACGTTCCCGATCTTGTTCTGCATCATCGCCTGCTCGGCCTCGGCGATCAGGCGGGCGATGTTTGCCGTCTGCTGCGGGGACAGCGGCCCCGTGGCCGCCGGGGGCGTGCCGCCGGGTTTGGCGGCGGAAGCCGCCGCGCCCTGCGGGTGGGCCGACTCGGCCGCCAACGACGCATCGTACTGCGCCCGCTTGTCCGGGTCAGCCAGGGTGCTGTAGGCCTTGTTGATCTGGGCAAAGACTTTCTGCCCAAGCTCTTTGTCCTTGACTTTGTCCGGGTGGAATTTCCGCGCCAGTTCCCGGTACTTCTTCTTGATTTCGTCCGTCGTCGCCCGTCTTGTGACTCCGAGGACTTCATAATGATTGCGTTGTGAAGCCATGCTCGTGCGCCCCTCACCTTTTCCTGTCGTCGTGATCTTGGTCCTCTGAGGTTTCCTGCGTGTTGTTCGGTGGGATGTCCTTTCTGCGGACAGGTCGGGAGAAAGATAAATGATACCCGTTTGGGTTCCGACTTATTCCGCGTCTGGTTTGAGCAGATCGTTATACTGGCCGGCTTGGCCCTGGTAAAAACCGACGACATCCAGGGCGACCACGATGGCCGCAATCAGCAGGGCGACGACGCCCAATGTCACGCTGGTCTGATGCAGGCGGACGACCGACTCCTGCTCATAGAACTCCGCGACTTTGTCCATCGTCTGGTCCAGGCTGCCGGTCTGCTCCCCCGTTCCCAGCATGGACATGACCATGGGCGGGAACACGTTCGTATCCCGCAGCGACTCGACGATTCCCCCGCCTGCCGCAATGCGCGGGATCGCGCGGACGATCCGCCCGCCCAGATACGTGTTGCCGCACGTCTCCGCCGCCGATTTGATCGCTTGGGGCAAGGCGACGCCGGCGGCATACAGCGAAGACAGCGTCCGCGCGAACCGCGCCAGGGCGATCATCCGCACCGTCCCGCCGATGCCGGGCGTCACCGCCAGCAGCGCATGGTATCCCTGTTTGGCCTGCGCCCCCAGTCGGTTGAGGACGAACAGGCCGCCGACGATAGCCCCCAGATACAGCAGCGGCAGCACCGCGTGGGTGAGATACGCCCGGACGCCGCTGGTAATCAAATAGAACAGCGGCGGCAGCAGGAACGAACTGACCAGCACCGACTTCGGATAAAACGTCTCGCGGCGGATGCTGCGGCGCAGGGCCTGTTCCTGTTCCAGAGCGTCGGAAAGCCGGACAAAAATCACGTCCAGGCGGCCCGTCAACTCGCCCGCCGACACCATCGCCCGATGGAAGTCCGTAAAGACCCAGGGGAACTCGCCCAGGGCCTCGCTCAGCGTGCGCCCCTGCTGCAGCCGACGACTGACCGTTTCCAGAATGCGCCGGAAGGACGGGTTCCGCGTCTGCGCCACCAGGGTCGCCAGGCACTGATAGATCGGGACGCCCGCGTGCAGCATCGCGGCGAACTGCCGGTAGCAGAGCGCAAGTTCGTTCAGGCCGACGCCCGTCCAGAGCGGGTAGACCAGGTGAACGAGCAGCCACTGCGTGAACGCCAGCGGGGCGGCGCGGCTCTCCGCGCGCGGCAACGATGCCGAGTCGGGACTCCCACCGGGCGCCGCGACGGGGACGAGGCGCATGGGGAAGTAGCCCTGTTCCCGCACCAGCGTGGCGGCGTCGCGTTCGTTCTGAGCATCTAAAGACCCGGTGACGGTGCGCCCGGCCCGGTCTTTTGCTTCATATGAATAAATCATCGAAGATAAAAGCCGCTCGATACTGCGGCTTCGGGTGTGGTACGCTCTTCATGAGGTCGCCAGCGTCTTGGCGAACGTGTGACTCGGCATCGGAACGTCCAATTCAGCCTTTTAGACGACACCTAAGGCGAGAATGTTCCCTGCTTTTTCAATGCGCTCGGCTTTTTTTTTCATCGTCTCACTTTGCCCCGGCAGAACGAGGTTCGGGGCGATCTCCGCCAGCGGGACGATGACGAATGCCCGTTCCTCCAGGCGCGGGTGCGGCAGGGTCAGCGACGGTGTCAGCCGTCGGTCGTTCCCATAGGTGAGAACATCAACATCTATTACGCGCGGACCCCATCTCTGGGTTCGGACACGGCCCTGTTTTATTTCGACGGTAAGTACGGCATCCAGCAACTCTTCCGGCGTCAGCGATGTTTCGATGGCCGCGACGGCATTGACAAAATCGGGCTGATCGGTGATGCCGACCGGCGCGGTCTCATAGAAGGAAGAAACCGCCGTCACCCGTATTGTCGGCAGCGAAGCCAGGTCTCGCAAGGCCTGCTGAATATTTTTCGCCCGGTCTCCGAGATTACTGCCGAGACCGAGATATGACATCATCATTATAACACAAGTTTTATATAAATATGCGACCGGAGTCACAGAGTGTGTGAAATATGTCACACTTCGGTCTTTTGCGGCAGAGATCTGAAGCAGGTGCTGGTCGAAGGGACTGCAGGAAGTTTTCACGTTCCAGGACAGCAGGCGGAAGTCGGCCTCCTGCACTTCCGCCCTAATCTCTTCCGGCAGGCCAAAATAGCGTGTGGCAATGTCGCCATAAACGGCGCAGCGCGTCACAGAATCATAGTTCGTTTTCGCAATTTCATCAACGGGATCGCCGCACATCGTTGAAATGTGAAAAACGCCACCCGGTTTCAGCACGCGCCGCGCGGCAGTCAGAAACTTTCCCCGGTCTTCCCTGATGATGCAGTGAAAGCAATGGCCGTCCACAACAACGTCCATGAAGTCGTCAGGAAATGTCGCCAAGTCCCGCACGTCGCCGACGCGAAAATCCACGTCTAAACCACGCGCCTGCGCTTTCTCATGCGCCCATGCGATTGCCGTCGGCGCAATGTCTACGCCGTAAGTGTCATACCCCTGCGCCGCCAGCCAGAGCGTCAAATCGCCCGCGCCGCAGCCAAGTTCCAGCGCCCGGCCCATCTTGGGGACGTAATCGGGCGTCAGCGCATCGGCCAGCGCGGCGATGTTTTCCGCGATCACCTCCGCCGTGTCCCATCCCGGCTGTCCCGCCGCCCGCCGCTTCCGGTATTCGTTGTCGTGGCCGAGGTAGTGGGTTCGCATGAGCAATTTTAGTCGCTGCCGAGCTTCAGGACGCTCATAAAGGCTTCCTGGGGGACTTCGACGCTGCCGATGGACTTCATGCGCTTTTTGCCCTCTTTTTGTTTCTCCAACAGCTTGCGCTTGCGGCTGATGTCGCCGCCGTAGCACTTGGCGATGACGTTTTTACGCATGGCGGAGATCTGCGTGGCGGCGATGACTTTCGCGCCAATGGCGGCCTGAATCTTGACTTCAAACTGCTGGCGCGGGATGACTTCTTTGAGTTTCTCGACGAGCATCCGGCCCCGGTCGTAGGCCTTGTCCCGGTGGGTGATGAAACTCAGGGCGTCCACGGGGTCGCTGTTGAGCATGATGTCGAGTTTAACGAGTTTGGCTTCCTCGTAGCCGCTGAGTTCGTAGTCAAAGGACGCATAGCCCTTGGTGCGTGATTTTAATTGGTCGAAGAAGTCCATTAAAATCTCGTTGAGCGGGAGTTTGTAGAAGATCATCACGCGGTCTTTGGCGGGGTACTCGGTCTTGACGTAGACGCCGCGCCGCTCCTGAGCCAAATCCATAACAGTGCCGACGTAGGTGGACGGGATGATGACGCTGGCCGTGACATACGGCTCCTCCATGCTGGCGATCTGCGCTGGCGGCGGCAGGTTGGCGGGGTTGTCAATCTGCACCACGTCCCCCGATGTCAGGTGGATACGGTAAATGACGCTGGGGGCGGTGGCGATGAGCGTCAGGTTGAACTCGCGCTCCAGGCGCTCCTGCACGATGTCCAGATGCAGCAGGCCCAGAAAACCGCAGCGGTAGCCGAAGCCGAGCGCCGCCGACGATTCGGGTTCATAGGTGAGCGCGGCGTCGTTCATTTGCAGTCTGCCGAGGGCTTCTTTGAGGTCCTGGTAC
>CAZZVX010000111.1:0-12591 GCA_964657535.1 Armatimonadota bacterium
AGGACGACGCCATCGCCGCCGACCTGCTCGCCGACGAAAAAGAGCGCGCCGAACACATCATGCTCGTGGACCTCGCCCGCAACGACATCGGGCGCGTCGCCGAGTACGGCTCCGTCCATGTCGGCGAACTGATGGTGATTGAAAAATACTCCCACGTCATGCACATCGTCTCCGAAGTCACTGGAACCTTGCGCCCTGAATTAGACCAGTTTGACGTGCTGCGCGCCTCCTTCCCCGCCGGGACTTTGACGGGCGCGCCCAAAGTCCGCACCATGGAGATCATTGAAGAACTGGAACCCACCCGGCGCGGCCATTACGGCGGCGGCATCGGCTACTTCTCCTACAGCGGCGACATGGATTCGGCCATCACCATCCGCACCGCGCTCGTGAAGGGCGACACCATCTATGTCCAGGCCGCCGGCGGCGTCGTCGCCGACTCCGTCCCCGAATACGAGTACCAGGAAACACTCGCCAAGATGCGCGCCCTCACCCGCGCCGTCGAATGGGCCGAAGCCGGGCTGGAATAAAACCTGCCCCGGATGTCGGACCCACCCCGGCTCGCCGAGGCTCGCCACCCCTCCCTGTTAGGAAGGGGAAGCAGAAAAAGTAGAGGCGATTGCGGACCGCTGCCCTTCCGACTCCTCCCCCTGTTAGGGGGAGGCTGGGAAGGGGCTTCTACAAGGTTGTTGTCATGGAATCAAAAATCGTTCGTGCAAATCACTCATCGGAGAAACAGACACTGGCACGACAGATGCGGCGCCAAATGACACCTGCAGAAGCAATTCTCTGGCAAAAATTGCGCCGAAACCAGATGCTGGGGCTGCAGTTCCGACGACAGCAAGTCATAGAAGGCTTCATCGCAGACTTCTACTGCCGTGAAGCCCGGCTTGTCATTGAATGCGACGGCGAAGTCCATGCTCGTCAAACAGACTATGACCAGGAACGCGACTATATCCTTGCGGCACACAATTTACACATTCTGCGTTTTACCAACGCAGACGTTCTGCACAAAACAAACGAGGTACTGCATCAAATTGCCTTCATTGCCCAAAACCGCATACGGCAACAACAAGCCCAACTTCCCCCTCCCTAACAGGGAGGGGTGGCGAGCCTTAGCGAGCCGGGGTGGGTCCGGCCTCTTAAATAGGTCTGACACTCTATGAACGTCCTATTGACCGGCTTTGAACCCTGGCAAGAGTTCAAGACGAACTCATCGCAGCAGGTCGCTGAACACCTGCACGGGCAGGCCATCGGCGGCGCGCAGATTGTCGGCCTGACGCTGCCCGTGGAGTTCGGCGAAGACACGGCGCGCGTCTTTGCGGCCATCACCGAACTTCAGCCCGCGCTCGTTCTGTCGCTGGGCCTGGCAGCGGGGACGCCGTGCCTGGACGTGGAGCGGTTCGCCGTCAACCGGCGCATCATCAAGCCCAGCAGCGACGCCCAGGAAGCCATTGTCCCGGACGGCCCGGCGGCCTATTTCGCCACGATTGACGCCGAGCGCATCGCCCAGGCCATTCGAGACAAAGCCCAGGTTCCGGCGCGGGCGCACGGCTACGCCGGATCGTTCCTGTGCAACCATATCTTGTACCAAACCTTGAATTTTGCCAAAACGAACTCCCGGATGCTGAAGGCAGGCTTTATTCACCTGCCATTATCCAGCGAACAGGTCATCGCCGAGAACCGTCTCGGCCAGCCCTCGCTGCCATTAGAAAGCATGATCCAGGGCGTTCGCGCCGCCATTGAAGAGGCACTTTTATGATACTCGTCATTGACAACTATGACTCATTTACCTACAATCTCGTACAATATCTCGGCGAGATGGGCGCGGAATTGGACGTGCGGCGCAACGACCAGATCACGCTTAGTGAAGTCGCGCAAATGGCCCCCGAAAAGATCGTCATTTCGCCGGGGCCGGGGACGCCGGACGAGGCGGGCATCACGCTGGATTTGATTCGGGAGTTCGGGCCGAAAACGCCCATCTTCGGCGTCTGTTTAGGACAACAGGCCATCGGGCAGGCATTGGGCGGCAAGGTCATCCGGGCCGAAAAACTGATGCACGGGAAAACGTCCCCCGTTTATCACAACGGCGCGGGCGTCTTTGCCGGACTGCCGTCGCCCCTGGAAGCCACACGCTACCACTCGCTCATCGTGGAACGTGAAACCCTGCCCGATGCTCTGGAAATCACGGCTCACACGGACGACGGCGAGATCATGGGCCTCAAACACAAGACCTGGCCGCTGGAAGGCGTCCAATTCCATCCCGAATCCGTGCTGACCGAACACGGCAAACAGATACTGAGGAATTTCTTAAACCAATGAACCTCTACGAAAAACGACTGAGCCGTGTCCGCACGGCCATGCACGAAAACGGCCTGGACACGCTGATTTTGACCCCCGGCGCGGCCATGCGCTACCTGACGGGCTTTTCTGAACAGGGGTCGCGCTTTCTCGCCCTGGTCATCCCCGACGACCAGCCCTGGTGCTTTCTCACCCCGGCCCTCAATGCCGAGCAGGCCCGCCAAAACCCCGCCGCCATCTCCGACATCCGCGTGTGGGATGACGCCGAAGGCTGGGAAACACGGATGGGCGAGATCAGCAAAGATCTGATGCTGGACATCGGCATTGTCGGCGTGGATGACGAGATGCCCGCCCGCTTCCTCCTCAAACTGGAGGAGATGATGCCCACGACGCTGTTCAAGCCCGCCGGCAGCGCCCTGTCCCCCCTGCGCGCCGTGAAAGACACGCTGGAACTCGCCTCATTGCAGCACGCCGCCGACGCCACCGACGCACTCATTCCCCTTGTCTATGACGCCTGCAAGCCGGGCGCGTCGGAACTGGAAATCTCGCTGGCGCTTCAGCAGCAGATCGCCCGCGAAGGCCGCGAACTCTCGTTCACGCCCATCGTCGGCGCGGGCGCGAACGGGGCCGTCCCGCACCACAACACGGGCAAGACCCGCGTCAAGACCGGCGACGTGATAATCCTGGACTTCGGCGCGATGGTGGATGGCTATCACGGCGACATCACCCGCACCGTCGCCGTCGGCGAAGCGACGGACGAGGCCCGGTGGGTCTACGACGTCGTCTATCGGGCGCAGCAGGCCGCCATTGACGCCGTCCAGCCCGGCGCGACGGCCCACGCCGTGGACGCCGCCGCCCGCAACGTCATTGAAGACGCCGGTTTCGGCGACTTCTTCATCCACCGCACCGGCCACGGCATCGGGTTGGACGACCACGAAGCGCCCTATATGCTCGCCGGGAACTACGCCCAGCTTCAGCCGGGCCACTGCTTCTCCATTGAGCCGGGTATCTACCTGCCCGGCAAGTTCGGCGTCCGCCTGGAAGTCATCGTCACCGTGGACGAAGATGGCCGCGCCCGCGTCTTCAACCAGCCCAACGAGCCGGAACTGTTGGTGGTTTAGAAAGCCCGTCCCATGCGCCTGATTGCCGACACCTTGATTGACCTGCCCTTCACGCTGGACTTCTGCTCCCAGAAGCCCAACGTGGACCCTTTGTTCTGTCACCTGGACGGCACGGATGTCACGCTATGGTTTCCGCCTTCCCTGAGCGACGGCACCGACGGCCAGGGCGTCTTCGGCGGCTGGGCCTGGTGGACCGGCAAAAATTTGCGTATCGTCCAGCAGCGCGAACTGGCCGAGCCGTATGACACCGAAGCCCTGCGCGCCACGGCCCTGGCACTCGCCGACACCGTCCTGCGCCGCTTCCTGAACGCTTACCGCTGGCGCTTCCAGCGCCCCGACGTTCACCCAATAAGTGTTGATGCCCGCCGTCTCAGTTTGCAAATCGCCCACGACGACGGCACAACCGAAACCCTGCCGGAGCCGGTCTCGGCATTTTTTTACCAAAATATGCCGACCGAGCCGCCGCTGGAAACATCGGTCAATAAGACAACGCTAACGACATTGCAGGACGACGTGCAGCAAGGCTACGACCCGCCTTTAGCGGGCCAATTGCGCCTGGACGCCGACGCTTTGGACGCGCAGGGCGAACATGAGCGGGCCGAACTCGTCCGCAGTCTCATTGCTCATTGACAAGGAAACGCGCATGACAACGATCACCCAACCGAACACCCCAAGCCGCCCGCCGCGCCGGGTCGTGTACCCCACATCCGACGAAAAACCCATGGCCGAAACCGACAAACACGCCGAACTGATGATGTACGCACGTCAAGCCCTCAAAACCTATTTCAACGACCGGCCCGATGTGTATGTCTCCGGCAACAACTTCGTCTTTTACGAAGAAGGCAATCCCAAAGCGCGCGTCTCGCCCGACGCTTATGTGGTTTTCGGCTCCATGCCGGAACTGCGCGACTCGTACATGGCCTGGAAGGAAGACGGACGGCTGCCCGACGTGGTGTTTGAATTCACGTCCCGCAAGACTCAACGCGAAGACACCGACTCCGAACTGCCACTGTACGAGCGCGTCCTGCGCGTACCGGAATATTTCCTGTTCGACCCGACCGGGGATTACCTGCACCCCCGGCTTCAAGGCTATCGCCTCACGGAAGGCCGCTACGTCCGGCTGGAACTGCTGGACAATCGCCTGCACAGCGAGAAACTCGGCCTGGATTTGGTGCAATCGGGCGAAAAAATGCGCTTTTACGACCCGATTCGCAACACCTTCCTGCCGACGGCGCTGGAACAAGCCAAACTCGTGGATGCGGAAACACGCCGCGCCGAAAGCGAAACCAGACGCGCCGAAGACGAAGCCGCCGCGCGACGAGCCGCCGAAGAGGAAATTGCCCGCCTGCGCGCCGAACTGGCGGCGCTCCGACCGGAACGCCCCGCACAAGACACATGAAACACGCCATCCAGCGACTGATTGACGGGTACGACTTGTCCGACACCGAAGCCGCCGACGCCATGACCCAGATCATGGAAGGCACGGCCACGCCTGCCCAGATCGCCGCCCTCGCCGTCGCCCTGCGCATGAAGGGCGAAACCGTCGGCGAAATCACCGCCTTCGCCCGCGTCATGCGCCGCTACGCCATCCCTGTCCCAATCCACACCGACAAAGTCATTGTGGATGCCGTCGGGACGGGAGGCGACACGCTCAAAACATTCAATGTCTCCACAACGGCGGCACTTGTGGCCGCCGCCGACGGGCACTTAGTGATTGCCAAGCACGGCAACCGCGCCGTCACCAGCAAATGCGGCAGCGCCGACGTGCTGGAAGCCCTAGGCGTCCGCCTGGACCTGCCCGCCCCCGACGTGGGCCGCTGCGTGGAGACCGTCGGCATCGGCTTTCTCTTCGCCCCCGCCATGCACCCCTCGTTCCGCTACGCCACCGCGCCGCGCAAGGAGATCGGCATCCGCACCATCTTCAATATGCTCGGCCCGCTCACCAACCCCGCCGGAGCGCCCGTGCAACTCGTCGGCGTTTATGACGGCAAAGTCTGCGAAATGCTCGCCCACGCCCTCCAATCCCTGGGCAGTCGCCGCGCCCTGCTCGTCCACGGCACAGACGGCCTGGACGAACTTTCCACGCTCGGCCCCACCGCCGTCAGCGAACTCAACAACGACACCGTCACGTCCTACACCCTGGACGCCGAGCGCGACTTGGGCCTGCCCCGCGCCACCATTGACCAGCTCGCCGGCTGTGAGACGCCCGCCGAAAACGCCGCCGTCCTGCTCGCCATCCTGCGCGGCGACGACCCCGGCCCCCGCCGCGACATCGTGCTGCTGAACGCTGCAGCCGTCCTGCTCGTCGCCGGGGCCGTCCCCTCACTGGCCGACGGCCTGACTCGCGCCGCCGAGATGGTTGACACCGGCGCGGCCCTCGCCACCTTGACTCGCCTGCAGGAGTTCACGGCCAATGCCTGAGCAAACGACTATTCTTGACACCATCCTGGCGCACAAGCAGACGGAAGTCGCCGAGCGCAAAAACCGACGGTCTGTCTCGGAATTGAAATCGCGTGTGGCTGACTTGGAGCCGACGCGCGACTTTCTCGGCGCATTGCAGACGCCCAAGATCGGGCTAGTCTCGCTGATCGCCGAAGTCAAAAAAGCCTCGCCGTCGGCGGGCATTATTCGCGCGGACTTCGACCCGGTGCAGCTCGCGCGCATCTATGAGCAGTCCGGCGCGGCCTGCCTGTCCGTCCTCACGGACGAACAGTTCTTCCAGGGACACGACGACTACCTGACCACCATTCGTGCCGCCGTCGCGCTGCCGCTGCTGCGCAAAGACTTCACGGTGGACGCCTACCAAGTCTATGAAGCGCGGGCGCTCGGCGCGGACGCAATTCTATTGATTGTCGCGGCCTTGTCGCCGGAACGGATCGCCGACTACCAATCGCTGGCGCTGGAATTGGGCATGGCCGCCCTGGTCGAAGTTCACACCGAGGAAGAAATGGACGTGGCACGAGCGGTGGGCGCGAAACTCATCGGCATCAACAGCCGCGACCTGAAGACGTTCGTCACCGACATTGGCGCCGTCGCTCGCCTCGGCGCCCGCGCCCCGGCAGACGTGACCCTCGTCGCCGAAAGCGGCCTCAAAACCCCGGCGGACGTGGCGCGCGTCGCCCAGGCCGGGGCGAAGGCCATCCTGGTCGGTGAAACGCTGATGCGCGCCTCGGACATCGGCCTTGCGATCAAGGAACTCTTGGAAACGGCGTAAGACGACTGTGACCCTGGTCAAAATCTGCGGGATAACCAGTTGGGCCGACGCCGAGGCCGCCGTGGACGCGGGTGCGGACCTGCTCGGCTTCGTCTGCGACGAAAACAGCCCGCGCCTGGTGGACCCGGACACGTTCCTGGACATCGCCACACGGCTGCCGCCCCACATCCAGCGCGTCGGCGTCTTCGACCGCACGACGGACGCGCCCTGGCGAATCGAACGCGGCCTGTGGACATTGTTCCATCAAGTGCAATACTACGAAGACAGCCTGTGGACCGACATCATCCGCGAAAACTGGGACATGGCTCGCAAGATCAAGGCTTTCCATCTGAATTCTGACCGCGACCTGCGCCGCATTGCGGGCTTCAACGGCCTGGTCCAATCGTACCTGCTCAACGTCCACACCCACGCGCCCGTCGGCTACTCCGACCCGCTCGCCTACGGCTGGGAACTCGCCCGCGAAACCCAGCAATACGGCAAGCGCCTCTTCCTCGGCGGCGGCCTCACGCCCGACAATGTCGCCCGCGCCGTCGCCCGCGTCCAGCCGTATGCTGTGGACGTCACCGTCGGCGTCGAGACCAGCCCCGGCGTCAAAGAACCCGCCAAACTGCGCGCCTTCGTCCGCGCCGTCCGAGAAGCAGAGCGATGAATAAATTTCTCTTACGAGATGCCACCCTCGAAGATGCGCCAACTGTTGCACACGTCGTCCGGCAGGCGTTCGCCGAGTACGAAACCTGGCTGACGCCGCCCTCCGCCGCTCATGCCGAATCGGTAGAAAGCGTAAGTCGAAAGATGGCCCACGGCCACGTCACGCTCGCCGTCGCCCAAAACGAAGTCGTCGGCTGCGTCTTCACGGAACCGCGCGAGGGATTCCTCTATCTGGGCCGTCTCGCGGTTCTGCCCTCCTGGCGGCGTCAAGGCGTGGGAAGTGCGCTCATGCGCCACGCCGAAACAGGCGCGGCTCAAAGTGGCCTTCTGCGCGTCCGCCTGGGCGTCCGGCTCGCCCTGCCCGAAAACGAGGCTTACTACCGCCGCCTGGGCTACCAGCCGTGCGGCTTCGGGACGCACCCCGGATGCACCGAGCCGACCTTTGTATGGCTGGAAAAGACTTTCTGACACGCGAACTTACAAACGTGGGTCAACCGGCTCGCTTTCCAGCGCAAGGACGCCGAAGACGCACTCATGGACGCGGCGCAATGGCTCGCGCCGGACAAAACGCTCCAGCCCTTCCAGGCCGAGTGCAAACTCTCGCAGGGCCAGCGAACGCTTCCCGGACAGCCCACGCGAGCGCAGCCGTTCCAGGTTTTCAGGCCGCGTGTATTCCGGGCCGTAGATGATCCGCAGGTATTCCCGGCCCCGACACTTCACGGCAGGTTGGGCCAGCCCGCGCGGCCCCCGCGCCACAAAGTCCAG
Organism: Armatimonadota bacterium; assembly: GCA_964657535.1. Classification (GTDB taxonomy): domain Bacteria; phylum Armatimonadota; class Armatimonadia; order Armatimonadales; family Capsulimonadaceae; genus CAZZVX01. The sequence continues at coordinate 8,047 of CAZZVX010000111.1, forward strand.
CGGCTTGACCACCATGCCTTCCCCGCCCCGCCCCGTCAATTCCTTCCACCAGCCGATACCCTCGGCCACGCTGTCCGCGTCCGTCACCGAGATCGTCTTGTGCGGCGTCGCCAAAAGCAGACCGCTCGCGTCCGCCGCGCACAGCCGCGCCAGCGTGTCCATGTGCCACAAATGATTCTTGTCCGTATGCGTTGCTCCTTCGGACGCCAAAATGTGAAACGGGGCCAGCCGCAAATCAGCCAGGCCCTGCACCGGCCAGCAGTAGCGCCGGTAAGCCTCCACAAATCGCCCCGCCCCCTCCTGCCGCTCCCGGTACTTATCCAGCAGCGGCCCAATACCCTCGGTATGTCCCGCCGCCTGTTCCAGCGCCGCAACTGCCGGCGGCAATGACGCGCCTGCTGCCACGCCGACGGCGGCGTACTGCTGCTTGAGCAGTTCCTGCGCTTTGGCCGACCAGGGCATCAACTCGCAGTCTAAACAGACCCAGTCGCTCGCCAGTTCGTCCCAAAGACTGCTCCCGTGCATCGCCGCCTGAACGACGGACAAAAACTCACGTTCCAGTGTCACATCATCAAAAAATCGCCGCCCGGTGCGCGTGACGCATACGCCTTGACCGCCGTCTTCCACGCCGAAGCGCGCCCGTGCCGCCTCTGCGTTGCGACACACGATGACCACGGCCCGCGACCCCATGTGCTTCTCTTCGCAAACCACCGTCGGGACGCCTTGATTTCGGTAATAGGCGAACGCCTCCGCCGGGTGTTCCAGCAGGCCTGTCTCACCCGTCGTCTCCGACGGCGACATCGTCGGCGGCAAATAGATCAGCCACTTCGGGTCGGCGGCGAACCGGCTCATCACTTCCAGGGCCGCAATCGCATTCTCCTCCCGGATGGTGACGTTGCCATGCAGCCGCGTCCCGATCAGGCGCTTGCCCCGCACGTCATCAATGTCCAGCACGTCATCGTTTTGCTGCTGCGCCGTCAGCGCCGGCGCCTGTTCTTCGGGAATCAAAAACGGGCGGGCAGGCTCGGCATAGGTCGCCAGGGCCGGGACAGACACCAGTTCCCGCTCCGGCCAGCGCAAAGCCGTCAAGCGCCCGCCGAACACGCAGCCGGTGTCAATGTTGATCGTGTGGTTCAGCCACTCCGGCGACGGGATCGGCGTATGCCCGTACACCACCGACGCCGTTCCCCGGTACTGCGCCGCCCAGTTGTAGCGGATCGGCAGGCCGAACTCGTCCGTCTCGCCCGTCGTCTCGCCGTACAAGGCAAACTCGCGCACCTTGCCCGACCCGCGCCCCTGCATCTCCGCCTTCATGCCCGCGTGCGCCACGACTAACTTGCCGTCGTCCAGCACATAATGGCTCACCAGGCCGTCCAAAAATGTCTTGACCTGGGCCGAAAACTCCGGCGGCTCGCCGCCCATCTGCATCAGCGTTTCGGCCAGCCCGTGCGTGATCTGCACATCCTTGCCGCGCAGTTTTCGAAGCAGTTTGATGTCATGGTTGCCGGGGACGCACAGCGCCGTGCCGTCTGCCGTCATGCCCATCACCAGCCGCAGCACGTCCGGCGTCTTCGGCCCCCGGTCGCCCAAATCGCCCAGAAAGACCGCCTTGCGTCCCTCCGGCGGCGTGACGACATGACCCTCCACCTGGTAGCCCAATTCCGTCAGCAACGCCGTCATTTCGTCAAAGCAGCCGTGAACGTCGCCGATGATGTCAAACGGCCCGTGTTCATTTTTCTTGTCGTTGTAAAGCGGCTCGCGCGTGATAGTCGCCGCCTCCACCTGCTCCGGGCTGTGCAGCACAAAAACGTGCCGGAACCCTTCCCGCTCCAATCCGCGCAGCGACTGCCTCAGATTGCGAATATGATTGCGGACAACGTGCGGCCCAAACTGCCGATCCGCGCGTCCCGCATTGCGCTCCTGACAGACCCGCTCCGGCAAGTCCAGCACAATCGCCACCGGCAGGCAATGGTATTCCCGCGCCAGCGCGACCAGCGGCTTGCGCGCCTCCGGCTGCACATTGGTGGCGTCCACGACCGTCAGCCGATCCGCCGCCAGCCGCTTGGCCGCGATAAAGTGCAGTACGTCAAATGCATCCGTCGTCGCCGCCTGCGCGTTCTCATCGTCGCTGACCAGTCCCCGGCAAACGTCCGACGACAGCGTTTCCGTCGGCAAAAAATGCCGCCGCGCAAACGACGACTTGCCCGACCCGGATGCCCCCACCAGCACGACCAGCGACAATTCAGGAATGGTGATGTTCATACGCTTGCTTTAATCAGTTCTGTCAAACCGTCCGGCGTCAACGTCCGCTCGGAAACCAAATCATCTTGCGGATGCCAATGGGCAACGATTTCGCCCGGCGTCCAGAGTGGCTGCGGCTCATATTTCGGCTGGCTCACAAATCGCCGACCAGACAATTCGGTAAAATATACAACGTCCGCCTCCGTGAACGGCAAGCCGGTAAACCACTGCGGATCAAGATCGGCGGCAACCATCAAGCCGACAGAAGAAGGCCCTTCAAGACAAAATGGCCTCGCAACAGGCTTCCCATCTTTGTAGGTTTCGCACCACAAGCCGCTGTTGGTGCGAAGCCCCCATGCCAACTGACGCGCCAAGATGGAAGGGTAGGCAGGTTGATTGAGACGCGGTCCTGTTGGGCCGGAAAAACAGTAGCGCCAGTCATAATAACGACGGCCAGACACAGAATTGCCTTTTCTTTCATTTTTGGCGTCCCCCCATACGTTGTAAGCCTGCATTTCTTTCGGCCAAGATTTCCCTAAAGTCTCGTTACTACCGAAACTAAAATGCTGCTGAATAGGACGTATCAAGGGGCCGCACTCGGCACGAACAATATATTGCGTCGGTGACAGGTCAATCGTTACCGACTGCGGACGGCGAAAGACTTTGGCTTGCCACACCAGACGGAGACAGGATTGAATGCTCCATTGGTGCGCCGTCGCTGGCTCACCGATGTACATTGAAGGGCGCCTTTCGGCGTGCTGCCGTACTTCGTCCCAATTCCAGACACGCTTGGTACTACTGTCGCTCATTTTCCGTCTTTCTCAAAAATCGCCATCTGACTCGGTGCGCCGACTTCGGCGTCTTCGGGGCCAAGAGGCAAAAAGCGGGCCGTGTAGCCGAAGCGTTCACAGATAACGGATGCCCAAGCCTGAAACTCGGCCCGCGTCCACTCAAAACGATGGTCTTTGTGCCGGAACTGGCCCACCGGCAATGTCTCAAACTTTGGGTTGTACTCCACATTTGGCGTCGTCACGACCACCATTTTCGGGCGGGCGAACTCAAATACCGCGCGGCCAAACGCCGCCAGACGCGGCGGGTCCAAATGCTCAATCACCTCCACGACCGCCGCCGCGTCGTACCCTTCCAAGCGCTTGTCCTGGTAAATCAGCGAGCCTTGAATCAACGAAATCCGCTCCCGCTGCATCGGCGGCAGGCGGTCCAGGCGCAGTTTATCCTGGGCCATCTCCAGCGAGCGGTACGACACATCCATGCCCAAAATCTCCGAAAACTGCCGCTCCCCCAGCAGCAACCCAAGCAATCGCCCCTCGCCGCAGCCCAAATCCAGCACCCGATGCGCCCCGCTCGCCTTCAGCGCCCCCAGCACCGCCCCCAAACGCTGCTCGTGCAGAGACAAGCGGCGCTCAACGCTTTCCTCCTCACGGTCGTGCCGCTCTTCCACCTCGTCCTCGCCCGGCGCTTCCGCCTGAGTCAGTTGTTCCAGCGCGTCCCGGATCAACGAATGCCGATGTTTCAAGTAACGCCGAACAATTGTCTCCTTCTCCGGGTGATTCGTCAGCCAGCCCTCGCCCTTGTGGATCAGTTTCTCCACTTCGTCGTCACCGATGTAGTAATGCTTGCCCGTGTCCAATGTCGGAATCAGCACATACAAATGCGTCAGCAGGTCGGCCAGGCGCACCGTCGCCGTCAGCGTCACGCGGAAATAGGGACTCTCGCCCCACTCCGGGAACTGCGCGTCCAGTGGAAACCCCTCCGCCTGAACGGTATACCCCAGCGGCTCAAACAAGCGGCGCAAAAACTCTTTCCCGCCCCGGCTCGGCACGACATCCAACCGCGCCTCCAATGGCAATGGCTGTTCAGCCACTTCGGGCCGCTCCTTGCACCGCCCGCCCAGCGCGCTCCCAAACACCTGCGCAATGGCGACGCTCAGAAACGACGATGCCACATATGGCCGGTCGTTGACATACTGCGCCAGCGTCCGTGCTTCCCCGCCGCGCCCCTGCTGCCCCCGGACGAGCGCCACCGGGTCTACATCCAGCAGCAGCGCCGCCGTGCAGCCGTCTTCTCCCGCTTCCGGGTAGAAAACGTGCGCCTGCCCAAACGACAGATCAAACGACTGCGCGCGGGCCGGATTTTTGTGCAGCAGATACCCCAGGTCGGTCGCGGGAACGTGTGTCGTGCGGATAGAAAGAAGCATGGTGCAGTTTACTCGTTTCCCCACCCCGGCGTCAATCCGATTCTTCCGCGCCCTCCTGTCGGTTCAGGTATAATGAACGAAATGCAGCG
>CAZZVX010000112.1:0-6162 GCA_964657535.1 Armatimonadota bacterium
CTGTCACATTCCGCTGCTGATGCGCGCGCCGGGCCGCCTCCCCGCCGGACACGTCTCCGACGCCTGCCTCGGCACCGTGGATTTAATGCCGACCCTGCTGGCGCTGCTCGGCCTGCCCTGCCCCGACGACGTGGAAGGAATGGACCTGAGCCACTGCGCGCTCGGCACGCCGGGGCCGGAGCCGGACGCGGCCCTGATGCAGATCTGCGGCGCGACGGCGGCCTGGGAGGACGGCCACGAGTGGCGGGCCTTGCGCGACAAGCGCTACACGTATGCCGTCTACCGCGTGGACGGCAAAGAACTGCTCTTCGACAACCACGCCGACCCGTTCCAGACACATGATTTGTGCCAAGAGTCGTCGCACGCCGGGACACTCCATCGCTTCCGCCGGCTCCTCGCCGCGAAGACGGAAGCCCTGAACGACCGTTTCGAGCGCTGCACCTGGTACCGCGACCACTGGACCGACGGCCACCGCAACATCCTCCGCTCCGCCACCGCCGAGTTCGCCCCGCCTTCCCTTTAAGGGACAGGGGGTAGGTTCCGTCGCCTTTTCAGGTATCATAGGGCTACTCGCCTCAAGGAGCAGACAATGATGTTCTCGCCGCGCCTGCGGACCGCAATCGCCTTTCTCGCGCTGGCCGCGCCCGCCTGGGGCCAGGCCCCGCCCGCGCCGGGGGCGCTGACCGTTCATGTGGACCGGCCCGGACACCCGATCAGCCCGATGCTGTACGGCCTGATGACCGAGGAGATCAGCCATTCCTACGACGGCGGCCTGTACGCCGAACTGATCCAGAACCGCGCGTTTCAGGACGCCAAAACCCCAGTGCATTGGGCGCTGGTGCGGGACGGCGGCGGCACGGGGACGATGGCGCTGGACACGGCCCAACCCCTCAGCGCCGCCCTGCCGACCAGCCTGCGTCTGGACATCGCCGTCGCGACGGGGGCGCAGCGTGTCGGGGTCGTCAACGACGGCTGGTGGGGCATCCCCGTCCAGCCCAACACGGCCTATCGCGCCTCGCTCTACGCCCGCGCCGCGCCGGGCTTCACCGGCCCCCTGACCGTCGGCATGGAAAGCGCCGACGGCACACAGGAATTCGCAAAAACGAACATCAAAAACATCGGCGCGGACTGGAAACAATACACCGTCACGCTCAAAACGGGGGTCGTCGCGCCGACCGAAGCCGCCCGCTTTGTCGTGTCCGCCAACGCGCCCGGCACGGTCTGGCTGAATCTCGTCTCCCTGTTCCCGCCGACCTACAGAAATCGGCCCAACGGCAACCGTGTTGATCTCATGGAACTCCTCGGCGCGATGCACCCGGCCTTTCTGCGGCTGCCCGGCGGCAACTATCTGGAAGGCGGCTCCATCCCCGGCCGCTTTGAGTGGCGCAACACCGTCGGTCCCTTGATTAATCGCGCCGGTCATCCCGGCCCCTGGGGCTATCGCTCGTCGGACGGACTGGGGCTTTTGGAGTTTTTGGACTGGTGCGAAGACCTGAAGATGCAGCCCGTGCTGGCCGTCTTTGCCGGCTACGCCCTCAACGGCGACTATGTTGAGCCAGGCCCCTACCTTCAGCCCTACGTGCAGGACGCCCTGGACGAGATCGAGTACGCGACCGGGGACAAAAACACGAAGTGGGGCGCGCAGCGCGCCGCCGACGGCCACCCCGCCCCGTTTGCCGTCCCGTATGTGGAAGTCAGCAACGAGGACGGCGGCCACGAGTACGACGCCCGCTTCACGCAATTCTACGACGCCATCAAGGCCAAGTATCCCCATATCAAACTCATCGCCACGTCTCACACGACTACCCGCGCCGCCGATGTGGAGGACGAACACTTTTACCGCTCGGCCCAGGCGATGGAGGCCGATGTCCACCATTACGACACGTACTCGCGCACCGGCCCCAAAATCTTCGTCGGCGAATGGGCCACCGTGGAAGGCAGCCCGACTCCGACCCTCAATGCCGCCCTCGGCGACGCCGCCTGGCTGACGGGGTTAGAACGCAACTCCGACGTCGTCACGATTGCCTCTTATGCGCCCCTGCTGGTCAATGTCAACCCCGGCGGCTCTCAGTGGCCGACCAACCTCATTGGCTACGATGCTTTGAAGAGTTACGGCTCGCCGTCCTACTACGCCCAGCAGATGTTCAGCCTCAACCGGGGCGACATCGTCCTGCCCGTGGAGATCACGCCCCAGGCGACCGACACGCCCGCGCCGAAGCCGCCGATGGGAAATGTCGGCGTCGGCACCTGGGCGACCCAGGCCGATTTTCGGAACGTCAAGGTCACCAATGACGGCGCGACGCTGTATGGAGACAAACTCGCCCAAGACGACACCGACTGGCATCTGGGGCAGGGGACCTGGCAGGACGCGAACGGTACCCTCAGCCAGACCGGGACCGAGACCGACGACCGCGCGGTTGTCGGCGACCCGAAGTGGACCGACTACACCTATACTCTGCAAGCCCGAAAGACCGGCGGTGCGGAGGGCTTTTTGATCCTGTTCCAAGTCCAGGACACGGACAACTACGTCTGGTGGAACGTCGGCGGCTGGGGCAACAGCCGCTCGGCCCTGGAACGCTCCGTGGACGGCCAAAAGTCCCAGATCGGCCCTTCTTCCAACGTCACCGTGGAAACGGGCCGCTGGTACGACATCAAGATCACCGTCCACGGCCCGGACATCCAGTGCTTTTTGGACGGCAAACTCGTCACGGAGGCGACCGACACGGCGTTCGCGCCCGTCGGCCCGATCTTTGCGACGGCCAGCCGCGACCTTCACAGTGGCGACGTGATCCTGAAAGTCGTCAACACCGACGCCGCCCCGCAGACCCTGCAAGTCGCCCTGCCCGGCGCGGCCCGCGTGGACAAGACCGCCGTTGCCCAAATCCTGACCGGCGACCCGAAGGACGTGAACTCGCTCGCCGCCCCGGAAAAAGTCGCCCCGCAAACCGTCCCACTCACAGGCGTCGGCCAGACATTTCTTCACGCTTTCCCCGCCCACTCGGTCAGCGTGATAAGATTAAAGGTGAAGTAACGAAAGGAAAAACACAACAATGGCATGGATCAAGACCATTCCGGTGGCGGAGGCCGACGACCGACTCAAAGCCTTGCTGCAAGCCCAGCAAGGCCTGTACCCCTCGGAATATGGCGCTCCCGTCGCAGGCGCGGACGTGATAGAGGGGCGCGAACTGCCCGGCATTGTCGCCTCGCACACGCTCATTCCCGACGCGCTGTTTCACGCCTTTTCCACGTTCGGCGTGCTGATGTCGCCCGACCTGCCCCTGACGCGCCGCCAGCACGAGATGATCACCACGACGGTCTCCGTCCTCAATCGGTGCAAATACTGAACGGTCTCCCACTCCGAGTTTCTGCGCCGAGTCACTTTGGATGACGGCCTGGTTCAGGCCCTGCAGAACGATTACAAGACCGCCCCGATCAGCGAGACCGACCGGACGATGTTGGACTTTGTCGCCAAGATCACTCAGGACGCGATCAAGATCAGCCCCGCCGACCACGACAAACTGCACGCCGCCGGGTTCGACGACCGGGGCATTTTGCAGATCACGCTCATCGCGTCCTGGTTCAACTACATCAACCGCGTCGCCGACGCCCTGGGCATCGGGCGGGAGTGACTCCGGGTTTGAGAAGGCTTTTTGTCGGACGCAATCCTGGGCTTTCGGGTACACTGACGGATAGGAAAGGCATTCATTAATGAAACCAAATGAAACCGAATCGGCGCCGCGCGGCGTCACCCGGCGGCGGCTGCTCAAGACCGCCGCCGCGAGCGCCGCCGCCCTGATGCTGACGCGCTGCCACGCCGCCCTGCCCGCAGGCGTATCGGCCAAGCGCGTCGCCCCGCCGCCCGTGTCCGATCTGCCGCCGTTGCCGACGGATAAGATTAGGCCCGTCGTTTCGGCCAAAGCCGTGCCGTTCGACCTGGCCGACGTGCGGCTGCTGCCCGGCCCGTTCCACGATGCGCAGGGGCGCGACGGCGCGTACCTGCTCTTCCTGGAACCCGACCGCCTGCTGCACAACTTCCATGTCAACGCCGGCCTGCCGCCCAAAGCCCCGATCTACGGCGGCTGGGAAGGGCAGGGCGTCGCCGGGCATATCGGCGGCCATTACCTCTCGGCCTGCGCCCTGATGTACCGCGCGACCGGCGACGAGCGTTACCGGCAGCGTGCCGACTACATCGTCAGCGAACTCGCCCGCTGCCAGGCCCAGTCGCCCGACGGTCTGGTGACGGCCATCCCTGACGCCAAGACGATCTTTGCCAGGATCGCCGCCGACGGCACCGTGACCGGCTGGGTCCCCTGGTACACCATGCACAAACTGCTGGCGGGACTGCGGGACACCTACCGCTATTGCGGCAACAGCCAGGCCCGCGACGTGTTCCTGCGCCTGACCGACTGGGCCATCGGCGTCACCAAGAACCTTTCCGACGACCAGTTCCAGCGGATGCTGGACACCGAACACGGCGGCATGGTCGAGACCGTCTCCGACGCCTATGCGATGACCGGCGACCCGAAATATCTGACTCTGGCCCGCCGCTTCACCCACCACGCCGTTTTTGACCCGCTCGCCGCCCGCAAGGATCAACTCAACGGCCTGCACTCCAATACCAACATCCCCAAGATGATCGGCTACGACCGCCTGTACGAACTGACGGGCGATGCGCCGTATCACGCGGCCCCGAACTTCTTCTGGCAAACGGTCGTCAACACCCGCTCTTATGCCAACGGCGGCAACGGCGATTATGAACACTTCTTCCCGCCCGCCGACTTCGGCAGCCACGTCCACTCCGACTTTGCGACCGAGACCTGCTGCACCTACAATATGCTGAAACTGACCAAGAGCCAGTTCACGCAGGACCCGTCGCCCGCCTACGCCGACTATTACGAGCGGGCCGTCCTCAACCACATCCTGGCTTCGCAGGAGCCGACGCAGGGCCTGATGATTTACCACACGCCCATGAAGCCCGGTCACTTCAAGACCTACGGCGACCCCGTCAACGCCTTCTGGTGCTGCACGGGAACGGGCATTGAAAACCACGCCCGCTACGGCGAAGCCATCTACTTCCATAGCCCCGATAATCACACGCTCTACGTCAACCTGTTCCTCCCGTCCACGCTCCAGTGGCGCGAGAAGGGACTGACGCTGCGCCAAGACACGCGCTGGCCCGAAGGCGAGACCACCCGGCTGACGATGACCTGCAAGGAGCCGACCCCGCTGGCCTTGAAACTGCGTTCTCCGGCCTGGGCGCACGGCATGACGGTAAAGATCAACGGCAAATCTGTCCCCGTCAACAGCGCGTCCGGCGGCTACGTCACGGTCAGCCGCACCTGGCACGACGGCGACATCCTTGACGCCCATCTGCCCATGACTCTGCGTACCGAGGCGCTCCCCAACGCCCCGGACAAGCAGGCCGTCTTTTACGGCCCGACGCTGCTGGCGGGCGCGCTCGGCACGGACGGCATGACACCCGGCATGGACATCAACGCCAACCAGGCCCCTTACGACAACCAGCCCGCCCTCGATGTCGCCGCCTTCGTCGCCCCGGCGGGCCGAGTCACGGACCGCATCCGGCCCGTCGCGGGCGGGCCGCCCCTGACCTTCCGCACCGAAAAGTTGGGTCAGCCCGGCGACGTGACACTGATCCCCCTGTACCGCCTGCACCACCAGCGCTACAACCTCTATTGGAGCGTCTATACGCCGGGCGAGTTCGCCCAGCGAAAGGCCGCTTTGGAGTCTGCCGCCGCCGCCGAGCGCGCCCTGGACGCCCGCACCGTGGACAACTTCCTGCCCGGCAACCAGCAGTCCGAAGTGGACCACCAGTTGACCAGCAAAAACTCCAACTCCGGCCCCTACGAAGACCGCGCCTGGCGCGACGCCCGCGACGGCGGCGAGTTCTCGTTCCACTTGAAAGTGGATGGCCCCGGCCCCTTTGTCCTGCGCTGCACCTATTGGGGCAGCGACACCGGGGGCCGCGTCTTCGACGTCCTCATCAACGACACCAAGATCGCCACCCAGACTCTGGACAATAACCGGCCTGGCCAGTTCTTCGACGTGGACACGCCCCTCCCCGCCGCACTGACGGCGGACAAATCGTCCATTACCGTCACCCTCCGCGCCCACCCCGGCCAGATGGCCGGCGGCCTCTTCGGT
>CAZZVX010000112.1:6172-12587 GCA_964657535.1 Armatimonadota bacterium
GCTTGCTACGCCCCTGAGACACAAAACAGGGCCGGTCGCCATGCCGAGACCGGCCCCCATCGCAACGGGAACGATCTCAGACGACGGTAGGCGGCGGGCGCCGCACCGGAAGGCAGAGCGCCAGGACACAGGCGGTCAGTTCCGCCGCCAGGACCGTCACCGGAAAGTTGCGTGCCTGCATCCATCTTTCTCCTCGGCCAATGGGTTCATGAGCCTTGCGCCCTGTACTCGCAAAGCCTGCCGAAGCCGTGCCGAAAGGCGGCCAAGCGCGTCGGCGACAGTCGTCTTTGGGGCGCAGATGGTCAATCGTCGTCTTTGGGCCGGTGGAAGAAGAACCGCTTGACCTTCGGTGGGGAACCAAAAAGAGTTTTCCAGTAAACCTGTCATGGGGCGGAACTCGGCAGGGGTTCAATTTCGAGAGTCAGCGTGTTGGATTTTCGCTGCGGGAGCCTTTCCGCTTGCTCCAGTGCCAGACAATCGTGTGCCTGCCGGGCCGTGTGAACGAATACGTGGTGATGTCATAGCCGAAGTCCCCGCCGGGGGAAAGGTCGCCTGATTCGTAGAGGTCGGGGGAGGAGTCTCGGCTCGGCGCGGCGAATAGGCGGGCGGATCCGCCATGCCTGACACCTTCACCACGGCCCTGCACGACTGGCAGAGCTTTTACGCCCTGATCGGCGAAGCGTCCGCCACGCTGACCGGCTTGATGTTTGTCGCCGTCAGCCTCGGGGCGCGGATTTTAGACGACAATGCCCAGCCGAAGATCCGTACCTTTTTGACGCCGACGGTCATCTATTTTTCGCTGGTCCTGTTGCTCGCGGCGCTGATGAACGTCCCCACCCAGACGCGCCCGGCGCTGGCCGGGGAACTCGGCGGCGTCGGCCTCGTCGGGGCCGCGTATGCCCTGTCGCACATCGGGCGTCTGCGCGACTTCAGCCGCGCCGGGCTGCTCGCGGCCCAGAACTGGGCGTGGCACTGCGGCCTGCCCCTGCTGGCCGCCCTGAGCCTACTGGCGAGCGCCGCCGCCCTGGAAATCCGCGCGCCGCTGTCGTCCGCCTTCAACCTGGCCGCGTTCGGCGGCGGCCTGCTCGTCATGGTCGGCCTGCACAACGCCTGGAACGCCACCCTCTACCTGGCCCTGCGCACCGACAACGGGGGAGAGACGTGATCGAGCGCAGATAACGAGATGAAAAAATTTCTTGAGCGGCGGACACCAATCCAGGAACTCGGAAATATGGTGTATAATTTAAGCGTCTGTATCGTATAGGAGGTTGATATGACCATCGATTCTGATGCGCGCGGGCGCCGCTCCGGCTTTACGCTCATCGAGCTGCTCGTCGTCATCGCTATTATTGCCATCCTGGCAGCAATTCTCTTCCCCGTCTTCGCCAAAGCTCGCGAAAAGGCTCGCCAGATTAGCTGCGCCTCCAATGAGAAGCAGCTCGGATTAGGTATCCTGCAGTACGTCCAGGACAACGATGAGTTTTACCCGAACGGCGGCTATGTCGGCCTCTCCAGCAGTCCCGGCGCTGGCTGGGCCACTCAGGTCTATCCGTACACCAAGAGTACACAACTCTACACGTGCCCCGACGACCCCGGCGCTGGCGGCCCTATCATCAGTTACGGCATCAACATGGACCTGGCTGGCGGCGGTTCGGGATCGCCTGGCTCTGCTCTGACGCTGGCCTCCACCAACGCGCCCGCCAGCACCGTCCTGCTGACGGAAGTTCACCCCTGCGACAACTCGATGAAAATCCCCGGCACCGTGCCGGGTGAGGTAAGCACCCCCTCCGTTAATGGACTGGCCTATAATGGCGGCGGCACAGTAGTCAACATTGCCGGCTATTGCACAAACTATGCAACCGGCGGCTTTTACAACACTACCGGCGGCTACGGCCAAGCGCCCCGACACACCAATGGCGCAAACTACTTGCTGTCGGATGGTCATGTGAAATACCTGCAGCCGGCGAACGTCTCACCTGGCTACAACGCGGCCCAAACTACAGACCCGCAGACGACTTCCGGCAGCAGTCCGACAACCGGAAAAGCCGTCGGGACGAGCGGGATCGCTGCGCCGCTGGCCGTGACATTCAGCGCCACCTGATCTCTGTGCAGGATGCTGCGAGTGACTCAAAGGCAGCCCGGCTTTTCGTCAGTGAAGAGCCGGGCTTTTTCCTGAGTGATACAGTCGCCTATCTGGCCTAGCGGCGCGTGACGTAGACCCTGGCCGGGCCATGCCAGGCCTCCGCCATCGTGTCTTCCGTCACCCGAATCCGGTAGCGGCCCGTCTGATGCACCGTGTCGTCGAACACGACCCCGCCGGGGCTGCCGTCCTGCCCGCCGTGCGGGAACAGCACGACTCCCCGCGTCGGCCCGCCCCCGACCACGTTCACCCGGACGTGCTGCCCGCTGCGGGCGCGGAACCAGAACGTCTGCTGCGCACGGATGCCGCGCAGAAACCCGTGACCGACCCCGGTCGCGTGTCCGTGCGCGAAACGGACGGGGATTGCGGCCCCGGCGGGCGGGGCCGGCAGGAACGCCACGAGCAGCGCCGCGACCGCCCCGACACGCAAGAAATTCCCTGATACTCTCATCACAAATGCCTCCTCTGACTGCCTGAGACTTTATGATAGCAGGGCAGCGCGCCCGCGACTGTGACAAATGTCACACGCGGGCGGATTTTAGGCGGGCGGGGGCGCGGCGATCTGCAGAGCGTTGCCGGACGGGTCGCGCAGGCGCAGGGAACCGTTGCCGTCGGCCTCGAACGGCCAGCCCGCGCTTTGCAGGCGCGCCCGGACCGGGCCGAGGCCTTCCGGGCGCGGCAGACGCACGACAAACTCGGCCAGCCCCGCCGAACCCGCAGGCGGCGGGGGAGCGCCCCGCGTCTGCCAGACGTTCAGCCCTAGGTGGTGGTGGTAGCCGCCCGCCGAGACGAACAAAGCCCCCGGCAAGCGCGCCGTGATGTCGAAGCCGAGCAGGTCGTGATAGAATCGCCCGGCGGCCTCTAAGTCGGACACCCGCAGATGGACGTGTCCCAGTGCCGTGCCACCCGGCAGCCCCGCCCAGGGCGTGGGCGAAGCGGCGGCCTCGGCCAGCAGCGCGTTCACGTCCAGCGGCTCCACGGCCATCCGCACCTCGTCGCCGCGCCGGGGCCACTCGTCGCGCGGGCGGTCCCGATAAATCTCAATGCCGTTGCCGTCCGGGTCATTGAGATACAGCGCCTCGCTCACCGAGTGGTCCGAGAAGCCCGTAAATGGAGCCTCGGCCGCGACCATGTGCGCAAAAGCGCGGGCCAGATCTGCCCGCGACGGCAGCAGAACGGCCAGGTGATACAGCCCCGTCGAGAACGCTGGGGCAGGGCGCAATCCCACCGGCGAAACCAGCGTCAGGAAGGCTTCGCCCTCCGCCGCGCCCAGATGGACGCCCCCGGCGTCTTCCGCCCGCACGGCCAGTCCCAGCGTCCCTGTGTAAAACTCCGTCAGCCGTTCCACACCGTCCGTCGCCAGCGTCACATGGTCCAGGCGCGTTTCCGGCGGCAGACTCGTTTCCGTTGCCATCGTGGTTTCCTTCATCGTCGTCTAGTCACAATCTCTCGCGCCCGTCTGTTCGCCGCGCCGTGCCGGGATTCCTGCCCAGGTGAGGCCCGGAAGAAGGAAACGCGCATGGTCGCGGCGAACAAAGGGGCATGAGTACCCAGGGACAGGATGCTGCTTCCCCTGAACTGACACGGATCACTCTGCCGGAGTCATTTTCCTGTTTGATATCTGTTATAAGAGACTTATGACTACTAATACAGGCTGCGTGGCTGGACCGACGGCGACCCATTCAAGCCACGCGCAAAAAATGCCAAAACGAACTACCACGACAAATTTATACAAGAAATTTGTCAAAACGAACTCGCCACCGCTCACCGTCCTCGCCCGCGTAGGCGGACAGTCCTCTCCGCAATAGCCCTGGGAACACCCGTCCGTACAAAGGAAACACGCCATGTCTGCCGCGCCGAAACTCTGGGCCGGACGGTTCTCGCAGGAGACCGACGCCCTCGTTCACCAGTTCAATGCCAGCCTCGCCTTTGACGCCCGACTGTGGCCCTATGACATTCAGGGCAGTATTGCGCATGTGAAAATGCTCGGCGACTGTGGCATAATCCCCCCAAGCGAGTCGCGGCAGATCGCCGACGGGCTGGAATCGCTCGCCGCCGACCTGCAATCGGGCGCCGCAGAGCTGCCCCCGGATGCCGAAGACGTACACATGGCGGTCGAGACGCTGCTGACGCAGCGGCTGGGGCCGGTCGCAGGGAAACTGCACACGGCCCGCTCGCGCAACGACCAAGTGGCGACAGACCTGCGGCTGTACGGGAAAGACGCCGTCGCCGGTGTGCGGGAGCGGATCGGCGTCGTCCAGGAAACGCTCGTCGGGCAGGCCGAGAGACATAGGGACACGCTGCTGCCGGGGATGACCCACCTGCAGCACGCGCAGCCGGTGCGCCTGGCGCATCATCTGCTGGCCTACTTCTGGATGCTGACGCGCGACGACGGGCGATTGGCGGACGCCAGGCATCGGATGGATAGACTGCCGCTCGGCGCGGGGGCGCTGGCCGGGACGACGTTCCCGATCAACAGAGATCAAGTCGCCGGCCTGCTCGATTTTTCCGGCATCGTCGAAAACAGCCTGGACGCCGTCTCCGACAGAGACTTCGCCATCGAGACCGCCGCCGCGCTGTCTGTGCTGATGATGCACCTCTCGCGGCTGTGCGAAGAGTTGGTTCTGTGGAGTTCGCCGGAGTTCGGATGGGTCGAGATGGGGGACAACGTCACCACGGGCAGCAGCATCATGCCCCAAAAAAAGAACCCGGATGTGGCGGAACTCATCCGGGGCAAGACCGGGCGCGTCTACGGCGACCTGACGACGCTGCTGACGGTAATGAAGGGACTGCCGCTCGCGTATAACAAAGATATGCAGGAAGACAAGGAAGCGTTGTTTGACGCGCTCGACACGACGACGCTGTGCCTGTCCGTCCTGAACACCATGCTCCAGAACACGGAGTTCCAGGCCGCGAAGATGGCGGCCTCCCTGCGCGGCGACTTCTCGACCGCCACCGACCTGGCGGACTACCTGGTGCGGCAGGGACTGCCCTTCCGACAGGCCCATGAAGTGGTCGGCAGACTGGTCGGCGTCTGCGTGAGTCGCGGGCGCGGGCTGGAAGACCTGACGGAAAACGATCTTGCCGACGCCTCCCCGCTTTTTGCCGGGGCGGACGCGGCGGCGCTGGTCAGCCCGCAGGGAAGCGCGGACGCCCGCGCGGCGGCCGGAGGGACCGGACGCGAAGCCGTCGAGACGCAGCTGCAGCAGGCGCGGGAGAGCCTCCGGCGGCGGCGAGAAACCACGAAAGACTTTGAAAAACAGACCCAGTTTGACTAGGGAAAAACTGAAGAACGCGGCGCTGGCGCTCGCCATGGGCGCGCTGGCCGCCGGCATCGGCCTGGTGATCGGGCCGCCGACGGTCAACGCCGCCGCCGTCGCCGCCATCACGGTGTCGGCGTACATCCTGGCCGACACGCACGGCTGGCTGATCCAGGGCACCGACAGCGACTCCTCGGACCGACGCCGCATTTACGGGCCTTTGGCGCTCTACGCCGTCCTGGTTGGCCTCTACATGGAAGCGATTGACGGCCACTCCGGCCCGCCGCTGGCCGCGATGTACCTGCCGGTCGTGCTGGCCGTCATCTGCTACAAGGTCCGCGTCGGCCTGGCCGTCAGCGCGGGAATCGCGGCCCTCTACGTCGTCTATATGCTGACTCAGCCCGCCGGACTGACGCCGACCGTGCAGGACGTCGGCGCGCTCGTCAGCTTCCCCATGACCGCCCTGTTCATCGCGGGGCTGGCGCAGCGCCTGGAAGACCGCTTCCGCGCCCTCCACAGCAAGACCAGCGAACTGTCGGCGCTGCTGGATATGTCCCAGATGATGGACGCCGCCGCCGACCTGGACACGACGCTCAACCTGATCCTGCTCAACGTCCAGCAGCTCAGCGCCTGCCAGGTCTGCGCGGTCTACCTCACCAACCCGGACGGGAAGACGCTGGAACTGCGCGCCGCCAGCGGGCCGCGCAACCGGATGGCGCTGGCCTCGTCGCTCCCGGTCTCCGAGGCTGCCTGCGGCGACTGGAGCCTCAAAGAAGCGTCGCATCAAGAAGGCGAAGGCTTCACGTTCTACATGGGAGACGCTCAATCGGCCCTGTCGCGCTTCGGCGCGTCGCGCCTGTTCGACCTGGACCGACGCGCCGCCAGCTTCGCCTGCCTGCCGCTCGCCAGCGTGGACGGCCTGCTTGGCCTGCTTTATCTCGGCTATGACGCCGCCGACGGCCTCGCCGCGGAGCCGCTCCAGCGCCTGGGGCCGCTGGCCGTCCGCGCCGCCTTC
>CAZZVX010000113.1:0-12546 GCA_964657535.1 Armatimonadota bacterium
GTGATTTATCGCCTGACGACGCCCCGGCCCGACCTGCCCGCGCTGGGCGACCTGGTGCTGAGCGCCGTCACGGCGACGGGGGAGGCGGTCAAGGGCTTGCGCAACCTGAAAGACCACAAGGCGCACGAGCAGGCCTTTGTGCGCATCCATGAACTGGAAAATCAGAGTGACCAGGCGTATCGCCAGGCGCTGAGCGACCTGTTCAGCGAGGACAAGCCCGATCCGCTGCTGGTGATGAAGTGGAAGGAAATCTACGACCGGATCGAAGTGACGATTGATGAGTGCGAGAATGTCGGCGACATTCTGGAAAGCGCGTCGGTGAAGTATGCCTGATATTTTTCACAGCGTCCCGCCGCTGCTGGTTCTCATTGTCGCCTTCGGGCTGTTTTTTGATTTCACGAACGGGTTTCACGACACGGCCAACGCCGTCGCGACGGTCATCTCAACGCGCGTGCTGCCGCCGATGGTCGCCATTATCCTGTCGGCGGTGCTGAACTTCAGCGGGGCGCTGGTGTCGCAGAAAGTCGCGCAGACGGTCGCCAAAGGGCTGGTGGAGACGAAGTTCGCCACTCAAGAAGTCATTCTGGCGGCGATCATCGGCGCGATTGTCTGGAACCTGGTGACGTGGTACTTCGGCATCCCCAATTCTTCGTCGCACGCTCTGATCGGCGGGCTAGTCGGCGCGACGCTGGTGTTCGCGGGGGCGCACGCGGTCCTCTGGTCGGGAGTGCTGAATAAAGTGGTCATCCCGATGGTGATCTTCCCAATCATCGGGGGCGTGATCGGGTTTGTCGTGATGAGCGCGATCTATCTGCTGTTCGCGCGGGCGCGCTCGGAGACGGTTTCGGGAGTGTTTCATAACCTGCAGCGGCTGTCGGCGGCGGCGGTCTCGTTTATGCACGGGCAGAATGACGCACAGAAGACAATGGGTATCATTACCCTGGCACTGGTGACGTTCCATATGCACCCCGGCGGCGCGAAGCCGCACGTGCCGCTGTGGGTGGTGCTGTCGTGCGCGACGGCGATGGGACTGGGGACGGCGTCGGGCGGCTGGCGGATCATCCGCACTTTAGGGACGAAGATCATTCGTCTGGAGCCGGTCAACGGGTTCGCGGCGGAGACTTCGGCGAGTATCGTGCTGGGGGTGGCGAGTCTGCTGGGCATCCCGGTCAGCACGACGCATATGGTGTCGGGCAGTGTCTTCGGCGTCGGCATCGCCAAGCGGCTCGCGGGCGTCCGGTGGAATGTGGCGCAGCGGATGGTGGCGACCTGGGTGGTGACGCTCCCGGCGGCGGCGGCGGTGTCCGGCCTGTGTCTCGTCGTGATTCGCGCCTTGTCTCACGCGCCTGTGGCAGCGATCCACTAACTTTCGCTTAGAATTGCAAGTTCATCTTATGTCCGAAAACCCGGTCCAAGAATTGTTCCAGCGCTCGCCGCAGAACCCGATACTGACGGCGGCGGACCTGCCCGATCATTTCCAATTCGTGATCAACCCGGCGGCGCATCTGGTCGGAGACGACGTGCTGCTGCTGCTCCGCGTGATGGACAAAGACGGGCATTCGCATCTCCGTGTCGCCCGTTCGCGGGACGGCGTCGGGGAGTGGCGCATCGCGCCGACGCCGCTGCTTGCGCCGACGGACGGATTTTGGTACGATGACCTCGGCTGCGAAGACCCACGCATCACCTACGTGGCCGAGCGGGAGGAGTATGTCATCACCTATGTCGGCTGGTCGGGCTACGGGGCGGGCGTCTGCCTGGCGACGACGCGCGATTTCATTACGGCGGAGCGCCTGGGGATGATCATCCATCCTTACAATAAGGACGCGGCGCTGTTCCCGCGCCGGATCGGCGGCAAGTACCAGATGCTGCACCGGCCCACGGCGGGGCCGCTGGAGAACATCTGGATCGCCGAGAGCGACGATTTGATTCATTGGGGGAACCCCTGCTGCGTGCTGGAGGAATGCGACCAGCCGGGCTGGGACAGCGGCAAGGTGGGGACGGGGCCCACGCCGATTGAGACGCCGGACGGCTGGCTGCTGATCTTTCACGGCGTGCAGCAGGTGGAAAACGGCTGGGTCTACCGCGTGGGTCTGGCCCTGCTCGAACTGGAAAATCCGTCCAATCTGATTGCGCGCACGGCCAACTGGGTCTTTGGGCCGACCTTGCCGTATGAGATGGAGGGCAACAAGCCCGGCATCGTCTTTCCGACAGGGGCTGTTGTGCGTGACGGTATCGTGTTTCTTTACTACGGCGCGGCGGACACGAGCGTGGCGCTGGCGACCGCCCCACTAGACCGCCTGCTGCAGTCGCTGGAAGCGGAGTAGGAAGCGGTCTGTTATTCGGCGGGTCTGAGAATGCCGGAGCGCAGGGTGTCTATCAGCAGTTCTTCTTTGGAGTTCGGGTCGGTATAAAACCAAGACGTCCAGCCGTTGCAGGTGGGCAGGTTGAGGCAGAGCGCGCCGAGTTTGTGGATGGAGCCGCGCTGACCGTCGGCGGTGAGCGTGCCGTCGGCGTGGATGGTCGCCCGGATGTTTGTGCCTTTAAGATGCAGTGTCGTGCCGACCGGGAGAGTCCCGTTCTCGACGAAACTGACGAAGGGGACGCGCGGCTTGGGCGCGTCCACGAAGATGCCTTCCTCGGTGAGCAGCGCGGGCGAAACATTTGCCAGGCGCTTCTCCGCCACGCCGACATACGCTTCCACGCGGTCTACCGTGATGAAGTTGCGGCCCAGACGTTTGGCGACGGCGGCGGTGGTGCCGGTTCCGCAGAAGGGGTCGAGGACAATGTCGCCGGGGTTGGAGGTGGCCGACAGGACGCGGTGCAGCAGGGCTTCCGGCTTCTGGGTCGTGTGAGCTTTTTTGCCGTTGATGACTTCCCGCTCGCCGCCTGAGCAGATATTAAAATGCCAGTCGGAGCGCATCTGCTTGTCGTCGTTGCCCGCTTTCAAGGCTTTGTAGTGGAACGTGTATTTGGCCTGCTTGTGGGATTTTTTTGCCCAGAGCAGCGTTTCATGGGCGTTACAGAACCGCGTGCCTTTCATATTCGGCGTAGGATTGAATTTAATCCAGGCGATGTCGTTGAGCAGCCAGAAGCCTAAATCCTGCATGATCGTGCCGATGCGGTAGATGCAGTGGTAGGAGCCGATGACCCAGATCGCGCCGTTGTCTTTGAGCACGCGCCGGGCCTGGGTCATCCAGGTGCGGGTGAAGTCGTCGTACTCTTCCAGCGACTCGAACTTGTCCCAGGCGTCGTTGACGGCGGCCACTTTGGTCATGTTGGGCCGCCATAGGTCGCCGCCGAGCTGCATATTGTAGGGCGGGTCGGCGAACACGAGGTCCACGCACTTGTCGGGCAGGCGCGACATCAGTTCGACGCAGTCGCCGAGCAGAATCCGGTTCACGGGCAGGGAGTCGGAGTCGGGCGCGATCTTCTTCGCGGGGGATGGGTTCGTCATAGGCACCGTGTATTGTACCACGACGGACTCAAGAAAGCATACAGTTCGGACTCAGGTGCGGGACGATTTTGGGACTATTTTTTGCCGGCGAATCGGACGAAAGTCAGGCCGGAATCTCTATCCTAAGGTGACGGTTTATGATTCGCGGGGGGGAGTAAAACTTCCTGCACGATTTTGGAGCAGCGATAAAATATGTCGTTGCTTTAGCGGCGGTCGGAGCCAAGGGACATCAAGAAGCCTTCGTAATTGGCATAGCGTCCGCGTTCTGCCAGGTATCGCTGATACGCGGGTATGTGGAAGCGTGCCTCGGCAATCAACTCCCGATCCTCTTCCACACCGAAGTCAAGCGCAAGCCGCTCAGAAGCGGAAAGATCTTCCAACAGTTCGTCACATTGCCCGATGGAAGCGCCATCATGGCCGCAGAGAACTCCAGCCGGAAGTTCATGTAGCGCATAGTCGAAATGGGAGCGCATCAGGCTCAGAAGACGCTTTTTGACTCGGACGTCGTTCGGATTATCCTGGGCGGCGCGCAACAGGAGGCCATATTCTGAGCGCAGGTTTTCCGGCAGTTGCTCGCTGCAGGAAGGCGACTTATAAAGCAGCCCAGCGAAACCCGCCAGGCAGCGCGCAGAACCCGGAACAGAACTCTCCAGGTCGGCAAGGAGCGCCGGAAAAAGGACCGAGCGGAACAGCGGGAATCGGACCGGCGTATCCTCGCCGTCATCCACAATGCGGTGCGCTATTTGTCGCGCCCAGAGTTGCCACGTTTCGGAATCGCTTTGCAGCAGGGCGCCGATGAAGCGCTCCAATGCTCCGAGCGACTCCTGACGGATGCGGACGCGCTCAGCCGCCAGGTAGTCCTCCCATAGCCGTTCAGTTTCAGCAGGAAGCATGGGAGAACACCTTTCGGCAGAGTCCAACAACGGCAAACGGAGTAGAAAACGGGGGCAGTCATTTGTGAGACGGCTATACACCTACTCAAAACGATTTAGATAGGGCCGGCGCGTTATATTTGGGTGGGAACGCCGAAGCAATGCGCATAACCATCGTCGTCAGTCAGGACAAACTCAGTCTGCCCGTACTCTCGCTGTTCGATCCCTGAAACCTCGTACCCCAGGTCCTTCAATCGCTCTCTGGTTTCGTGTATGTTCTTCGGCGCCCAGTAGAGTCGAATGCCCTCGTAGTCTTCCGGCTTGACGGGAGACCCTGCGCGTTGGTTCAGCATAAAGCACAAGTTATCTTTCTGAAGCATACAGAAGATCAGCCTGTCGTCTCGATGCATTTCTGAATTCATCGAGAATCCGAGACAATCCACCCACAGACGCAGGCTCTTCTCCAGGTCTGCGCTCGGAATGATCGGGATGTAGGATTCGACACTCATGACAATCCCCCTTTGCCAGACGAAACACGGCTACCCTATCATGCCGTCCCACCAAAGCAGAGGATGTTACCGTCGGGATCTTCGACATAAAAATCTTTCGTCCCCCACTCTGTCGGTGCGAGGGGTCTTAGAATCGTCGCGCTGTTTCCCACACAGAACTCGTAGAACGCCTCAATACCGTCCACACCCGCCGAGGCATCCAGGTGTTCATTCTCCTGGCGATGCCTGCGCTCTGCTTCGTTCTTGGGCGCTTCCTTCAGGTGCAGCTCAAGCCCATCGATCTGCCCGATAGCGTAGAAGCCGCCCCACGGCTGGCCGAACTCGAAGCCGAGCTTGCGATAGTAGGATATTGACCGCGCGAGATCATGGACGAGGAACTGCGGGGCCAGAGACGTGACTCTCGGCCTCAAGGCATCTGTGTTCATCGGAACCTCCTGAATAACGTGTGAGTCTATTCTGGCAGGCGCATTGTTCTATACGGCTCATTTCGCAGCCGTCATACAGGCGAACTCTGATTTTTCTCACCTGATGAGAATTTCCGATAGTCTCATCCGATAGTTCCCTTATTTGAATCGGAGGTAGCCCCTCGTGAGGCGAACCTTGTCACAGCAGGCAACATGGACGAAAGCCTTATGACAAACGTCAGCGGCAGCGGATTTCTCCCGATGGCATTATTTGGGCGTGAAGGAGGTGCCGCAGCCGCAGCTTTTGGCGGCGTTGGGGTTGAGGAACTTCCAGCCGCCTTCCAACAAGTTCTCGGTGCTGTAGTCCAGGGTGATGCCGCCGATGAAGCGGGCGCTCTTGGGGTCCACCATGACGGTGACGCCGTCCATGTCGTAGACGGTGTCTTTGTCGGAGGGACGCTCTTCAAAACCCATGACGTAGGACAGGCCGGAGCAGCCGCCGCCCTTGACGCCCAGGCGCAGGCCCAGATTCTCATTGCCCTTTTTGGCGCGCAGGCGCTTGATCTGCGCGATGGCCGCCGGGGTGATCGTCACCAGCGGCGCGGTTTTCAGGGTTGCTGTCTCGCTCATTATCTGTTTCCTTTAGAAGAAGCCGAGTTCGAGTTTGGCTTCCTCGGACATCCGATCCATGCTCCAGGCGGGTTCCCAGACGAGTTCGACGTGGACATCCGTGACGCCCTCGACCTGGCGGACTTTGGCCTCGACCTGGCCCGGCAGGATGCCGGCGACCGGGCAGGCCGGGGAAGTGAGCGTCATCTCAATGTCCACGACGCCGTACTCGTCCACGTCAATCTCGTAGATGAGGCCGAGTTCGTAGATGTTGACGGGAATCTCCGGGTCGTAGACCGTGCGGAGCATCTCGATCACTTCGGCCTCGACGGCCAGAGGATAGATTTTGGTGGGTGTGTCCGTCGCCATGGTCAGTTCTCCCGCGCCGCCAGGGCTTTGTAGGCGAGCGCGTACATCTTGATCTTTTTGATGACGGCCCGCAGGCCGTTCATACGAGACGGAGTGATCTTGCCGTCCATTCCGATTTTGTCAATGAACGCTGGTTCTGCGGCCAATATCTCGTCGGGCGTGTGGCCGGAATAGACGCGCACGGCGAGCGAAACCAGGCCGCCGGAGATGAAGGCGTTGCTTCCGGCCTGGAAAAAAAGTTTGCCGTTCTCAAAGGATGGGATCAGCCACACTTTGGATTGGCAGCCCTGCACTTCGTGTTCCTCGGTCTGCAACTGTTCCGGGACCGGCGCGGCTTTTTGGCCGAGTTCAATGATGTACTGAAATTTGTCCGTCCAGTCCTCGAAAAGCCCGAAGTCCTCGGCGATCTCTTCCTGAACGTCGTGAATGGATGCTGCGGTCTGCGTCATAAAAGCATTTCCCGCGCGGCGTGGATGCCGCGCACCAGGGCGTCTATCTCGCCGCGTGTGTTGTAGCAGCCGAGCGAGGCGCGGACGGTCGAGGTCAGGCCGAAGCGCTGCAGGACGGGGTGCGCGCAGTGCTGCCCGACCCGGACGGCGACGCCGTGCATATCCAGGATGCCGCCCAAATCCTCGGCGTGCGCGCCGTCCACGGTGAATGACCAGACGCTGGCCTTGTCGCGGGCCGTGCCGACGATTCTCAAGCCGGGGACCTGCGACAGCGCCTGCGTTCCATACTCCAAAAGTTCGCCTTCATGGGCAGCGAGGCGGTCCATGCCGAGCGCCGTCAGATAATCAATGGCCGCGCCCAGACCGACGGCCCCGGCGATGTGCGGCGTCCCCGCCTCGAATTTGTAGGGCAACGGCGCGAACGTCGTCCGCTCAAAGGTAACGGTGGCGATCATGTCGCCGCCGCCCTGATACGGGGGCATGGCATTGAGCAGGTCGCTTTTGCCGTACAGAACGCCGATCCCCGTCGGGCCGTAGAGCTTATGTCCTGAGAACACCAGAAAGTCGCAGTCCAGTTCCTGAACGTCGAGCGGCAGGTGGTACGCCGACTGCGCGGCGTCTACCAGCACGGGGACACCATAGGCGTGGGCGCGCTCGATAATGTGCTTGACCGGGTTGATGGTCCCCAGCACGTTGGACATCTGGACGATGCCGACGAACTTTGTTCGTGCATTGAGCAGCTTTTCGTACTCATCGAGCAGCAACTCGCCCTGGTCGTTGACAGGGATGACACGGAGTTTCGCGCCTTTTTCCTCGCACAGCATCTGCCAGGGGACGATGTTGCAGTGGTGCTCCATCGTGGAGATGATGATCTCGTCGCCTTCGCCGATGTTCTGCCGCCCATAGGTCTGCGCAACCAGATTGACGCCTTCCGTCGCATTTCGCGTGAAGACGATTTCATGCGCGTCGGCCGCGTTCAGAAAGCGCTGGACTTTGACGCGGGCGGTCTCATAGGCGCGGGTCGCCCGGTCGCCGAGCAGATACGTCGCGCGGTGGATATTGGCGTTATCGTGCGTGTAGTGCGACAGCAGCGCGTCCAAGACCGCCTGCGGCTTCTGTGTCGTGTTGGCGTTGTCCAGATAAACGAGCGGCTTGCCGTGCATCTGCTCGCGCAGGAGCGGGAAGTTCTCGCGCACGCGCTCCACATCGTAAAACTCAGCATTTGGCAATTGCAGGTCGGCTTGAACGGCGCTCATGCTCCTAATCCTTCCAGGGCGCGCTCGGCCAGGAGGACGTGGTCGAGGTGGGCGCGGATCGCTTCGACTTTGATGCGGTTGACGACATCGCCGGCGAAGGCGTAGGTCAGCAGGGCGCGAGCCTGATCTTTGGGGATGCCGCGCGCTTGCAGGTAGAACAGGGCGTCGGCGGACAACTGGCCGATAGTCGCGCCGTGCGTGCAGCGGACATCGTCGGCGAAGATCTCCAGCTGCGGCTTGGTGTTGATCTGGGCGTCGTTGGAGAGCAGCAGGGTCTGGTTGGTCTGCTTGGCGTCCGTTTTTTGGGCATCCAGGCGGACGAAGATCTTGCCGTTGAAGACGCCCCGCGCATGGCCGTCTAAGATGCCCTTATAGACTTCGTGGCTGTTGCAGTGCGGCATGGCGTGGTCAATGGCCGTGTGGTTGTCCACCAATTGATGGTCGTTCGCCAGATAAACGCCGTTCAGCGTACACTCACCGCCTTCGCCGCCGAGATAGGCGTTGGCGTCGTTGCGGACGAGCAGGCCGCCCAGGCCGATGGAGTGCGAGGAGAAGTTGGAAGCGCGGCCCAACTGCACCTGTAATGTGGCGATGTGATAGGCTTTGAGGCTTTCGCGCTGCACTTTGTAGTGGTCTACGACGGCGTTTTCGCCCGTCACGACTTCGGTGACGGCGTTGGTGAAGTAGACATGATCGGCGGGGCCGCTGTAGCTCTCCACGATGGTCGCCTGGCTGTTCTCGCCCGCGAGAATCAACGTGCGCGGGTGCGATACGGTCGGGCCGTCGGTCGCCGAGGAGACGAAGAGCAGATGAATCGGCTCTTCCACAACGGCATTGCGCGGAATGTGAACGAACGCGCCGTCTTCCAGGGCCGCCGTGTTCAATGCGACAAAGTTCTGGGTCTGGAACGCCGCCTGGCGGCCCAAATGGTTTTCCACGGCGTCGGCATCGGTCTTCAGAGCTTCCGACAGCGCGCTGACAGTGACGCCTGTTGGCAATCCTTCCAAGCGCGACAGGCCCGGCTGATAATGGCCGTTGACGAAGACGAGCTGCGGGCCGGTCAGGCCGGCGTAGGTGAACGGCGCGAGGCCGTCCGGCCTCAGGGCGCTTGACTCGCGGGAGACGGGCTTGAAAGGCTTCTCGGCAAGGGACGAGACGTTGGTGAAGCGCCATTCCTCATCACGCCGGGTCGGGAAGCCGATCTGCGCGAACCGCTCGCCCGCCGCGCGGCGCAGCGTCTGGAGCCAGACGGGGCCATCGCCGCCGTCGCCGACGTTGCGGCCCGCGAAGTCCTGCAAATAACTGTTGGTGGGTGTCATCACGTCCGTCATGGTCACAGTCTTTCCCCCGCGCTCGCCAGTGATTCTTCGCGAAGCCAGTCGTACCCGCGCTCTTCCACTTCGAGCGCCAATTCTTTTCCGGCGGATCGGACGATGCGCCCATCAATCATGATATGCACGAAGTCCGGCACGATGTAGTTGAGCAATCGCTGGTAGTGCGTCACGACGATCATGGCGCGTTCGGGCGAGCGCAGGGCGTTGACGCCGTCGGCGACGATGCGCAGGGCGTCAATGTCCAGGCCCGAATCGGTCTCGTCCAGAATCGCCATTTTGGGGTCCAGCACGGCCATCTGGAAGATCTCGTTGCGCTTCTTCTCGCCGCCCGAAAAGCCTTCATTGACTGGCCGGTTCAGCAAACTTTGGTCAATGTGCAGGACGTTCATCTTCTCGCGGACGAGTTTGAGGAAGTCCGTGGAACTGAGTTCCGTCTCGCCCCGGTACTTGCGAATGGCGTTCAGCGCGGCCTTCAGGAAGTAGGTGTTGTTGACGCCGGGAATTTCCACGGGGTACTGGAAGGCCAAAAAGATGCCTTTCTGCGCCCGCTCTTCGGGGTCCAGTTCCAGCAGGTCTTCGCCGTCAAACTCCACGCTGCCGCCGGTGACTTCGTAGGCATCGCGTCCGGCAAGGACATTGGCGAGCGTGCTTTTGCCTGATCCATTCAAGCCCATAATCGCGTGAACCTCGCCGGCGTTGACCGTGAGGCTGACGCCTTTGAGAATTTCTTTCTCGTCCACCCGCGCCCGCAGGCCGGTAATTTCAAGTAGTGACATTGTCTCTCATTTCCTCAAAGTTCGTTTTTGCAAATTTCATCATAGGGGCAGGTAAATAACCCTGTTCGCATGGTCTTCCGGCGTGGTCGCTTTGGCGATCACTTCTAAATCATCAACGCATCTGCCAATTGCGAGGCTTTGGGGCAGCCGAATAACGCCGCCAAAGTGGGTTCCATTTCTCTGCCGTTGAATGGCTTCCACTAAGAAATCAGCATCTTCCGACACAGCGACACGGCCTAATGCTGTGGCGCGGTCCAGAACTTCCGGGTCCGGCCGTTTCCGCATCCCGTCTTCCTGGGCGGTCAAAACATCCACCCCGCGCCGACGCAGTCCGCGCGTAACCGCTTCGTGGACATTTTCATCCATGTAGAGCGCCACGCTCACAGATTATCTCGGCCTTCAATCTCAGCGTAGAGTTCCTCATCTGTCGTGATTTGCTTGTGAGGCAGAAGCCCCGTCGCCTTCAGGCGGGCGACAAACGGCGGTTCCCCGGCCTCCCGGCGCATTCGCTCCGCATCTGCTTCACGTTGATCCATGTCGGCATCCATCTCAGCCTTGTGGTCGTAGTAGTACGCCAGTACTGAATGCGCCTGCGCGAGCGTCATGTCCGGGTGAGCCTTCTGGATCTGTTCCGCCGTGTAGCCACGATGACGATGTTCGCCCGCCAGCAGGCGCACTTTGTAGCCCGTGCCAGCGACGCGAGCCTGTCCGTCCGCGCCAATGACAATGTGGCTTTGTACGATTTGTGGTTCTGTAATGGCGGCCATGATGCGTTACCCCACACTGCCTTCCAAACTGACGCCGAGGAGTTTCTGGGCTTCGACGGCGAACTCCATAGGCAGTTCGCGGAAGACCTCTTTGCAGAAGCCGTTGACGATCATGTTGACGGCGTCCTCGGTGGAGATGCCGCGCTGGTTGCAGTAGAATATCTGGTCTTCGCCGATCTTGGATGTGGACGCCTCATGCTCAACCGTCGCAGTCGGGTTCTTCACGTCAATGTACGGGAAGGTGTGCGCACCGCAGCGGTCGCCGAGCAGGAGCGAGTCGCACTGAGAATAGTTGCGGGCGTTGTGCGCGCCGGGGTTGACTTTGACCAGGCCCCGGTAGGTGTTCTGGCCGTTGCCCGCTGAGATGCCTTTGGAGACAATCGTGCTGCGCGTGTTCTTGCCGATGTGAATCATCTTGGTGCCGGTGTCGGCCTGCTGCTTGTTGTTGGTGAGAGCGACGCTGTAGAACTCGCCCACGGAGTTATCGCCCTGCAGGATGCAGGACGGATATTTCCAAGTAATCGCGCTGCCCGTCTCGACCTGAGTCCAGGTGATCTTGGCGTCCTCGGCGCACTTGCCGCGTTTGGTAACGAAGTTGTAGATGCCGCCTTTGCCTTCTTTGTCGCCGGGGTACCAGTTCTGCACGGTGCTGTATTTGATAGTCGCGCCCTTGAGGGCGACTAACTCGACGACGGCGGCGTGAAGTTGATTCTCGTCGCGCATGGGCGCGGTGCAGCCTTCCAGGTAGGAGACGTAGCCGCCTTCGTCGGCGATCAGCAGCGTCCGCTCGAACTGGCCGGTATTGGCGGCGTTGATGCGGAAGTAGGTGGACAGTTCCATCGGGCAGCGGACGCCTTTAGGGATGTAGCAGAACGAGCCGTCCGAGAAGACCGCCGAGTTCAGGGTGGCGTAATAGTTGTCCGAGTACGGCACGACGGAGCCGAGATACTCGCGGACTAACTCAGGATGCTCCTGCACGGCCTCGGAGAACGAGCAGAAGATGATGCCTTTGGAGGCGAGCTCGGCCTTGAACGTGGTCGTGACGGAGACGCTGTCGAAGACGGCGTCCACGGCGACGCCGCTGAGACGCTTCTGCTCATCGAGTGAGATGCCGAGCTTCTCGAACATCGCCCGCATTTCGGGGTCCACCTCGTCCAAACTATTCAGCGTCTTTTTCGGCTTGGGCGCGGAGTAGTAAGAAATACTCTGATAGTCAATCGGGGTGACGTTGACATTGTGCCAGAGCGGGTCGGCCAGCGTCAGCCAGTGCCGGTACGCCTTGAGACGCCATTCGAGCAGCCATTCCGGCTCGTTCTTTTTGGCGGAAATCAGGCGGATCACGTCTTCGTTCAGGCCGACGGGGACGGTGTCCGATTCGATGTCGCTGACAAAGCCGTACTTGTATTCCTGGCTGGTGTATTCCTCAAAGGTATCGGTGGCGGTACTCATGGGTGATTCTCTCTGTGCGCGTAAGAATGGCGATTGCCGACTAATAGTGTCGGATATACTATACCCAATTTGGCCTGCCGAAGTCAATAACGAGAACCATTATTATTAGGGAAATTGTCGCCGCCGATAGCCCCGGAACCCACCATCTTGTTCGCTCGTCCCTCGTTCACAGGGTCCTCCCAAAATGGGTGGACCAGGAAAGTGGCCTGACGTTCACACTCTGAATCTGCCCGGCAATAGTCACACTCCGAATCCTCCCGCTTCGGGCGAAGCCTTTCGCCGCAGGCGAACGAGGACC
>CAZZVX010000114.1:0-12518 GCA_964657535.1 Armatimonadota bacterium
GCCGGGAGGGCGCCGGAGTGAGGCAGGTGAGCGTGAAGCCGGGCGAACGCATCGGGCGGCTGTGGGGCGCGTTCTGGGAGGGGCTGACGACCCACCGCCTGCAGGTGACGATGAACTGGCTGTTCCTGGCCGCGTTCGTCGGGACGGTCGTGTTCGCCGTGGAGCGCGCGTGGGTGCCCGCCGGGATGCACGCGCTGGCCGGCGCGGCCTGCGTCTGGGGGACGCTCCACCTCCAGGGGAACCCGCCGCCGGAGCCGGGCCGGGACGAATGACCGCCGGAGAGACGACCGCCATGAAACAGCCGTCCCTGCCGGCGGACCACGACGCGATGGTCGAGGAGCTGCGCCGACGCCATGCCCTGACCTATCACGGGCGGCACGGCGGGTAAGGCTACAGCCCGATCAGCTTCGGTGCGCCCGACACGGACTCGGTCCTGGCGCGGGCCGAGCGCCTGGACCGCTGCGCCTACGTCACGGCGTCGGTCTCCGGGGTGGGGGAGGAGGGCGTCACGCTCGCCTGGGACTGCCCGTACTGCCGTGGTCGGCACGAAGCGGTGTTGCTGGACGAGGCGCGACTGGGACGGGATGACGGTGCGAAAAATCAGAACGTCGCGGAATCAAACGCAATGCTAAAAAGTCTTTCCGGTGCCGCGCCTGAACAATTAACTTATTTCCTTGCCCGTATCCGCGAGATCGCTGCTCTTGGCGATGAAGCCGCTCTGATCGAGACCGACAAGCTGCTCTGGGAATTCGGCGGGGACTGGGATGAGGGCGACCCGGACGAGATGGTTGCGGGCGTCCCCTCGGCAGACTGGAATCGTGTCCAGTCTGCCGAGCGTTTGGGCTACAGACTTGAGTATATGCGAGACCGCATTCAGCATCAAGTTTCGGGTTTCCGGGGCCGCAGCTATGAGGCGTTCGGACTAATTCGGCTGCGTGAAGAGTTGGAGATGGTTCGCTCTGGCGGGGCGGGCGGCACTGCCCCAGATGAGCACCCAGAAACGCAGCGGCTACTGGCGGAATGTGCATCCTTGTTGGACGGAGCCGATGACGCCGTTTTTGAGGTCGTGTTGCGGGAAGGCGAAAATGCTGACCTCAAAAACATCAACTCCGCTCTGCGGGTGGCTTCTGGGATAGATCAGGCGCTAAAGCACTATGAGACGTATCATCCGGTAATGCCTGATCAGAGGATGCGGGCGCGGCGCGGCAAAGAGCGTTGCGCCCGCTTTCGGGA
The DNA here is from genome assembly GCA_964657535.1 of Armatimonadota bacterium. GTDB lineage: Bacteria > Armatimonadota > Armatimonadia > Armatimonadales > Capsulimonadaceae > CAZZVX01. The sequence continues at coordinate 1,234 of CAZZVX010000114.1, forward strand.
GGGAAAGAAACAGGCTGCAGCGCGCGTCGCGGACGCCGCCGGGTCCGCTGCCAGAGCGGCAAACCTCCGCCGAGAGGCCGCCGCACTTCTGGAGCAGGACTGGGCCGCGATATTCTCCGACGTGGAGGCCGCGACAACGAAGATAAACGTGGACGGCCACGAATGATACGCTAGTAAAGGAAGTCCGAAACGCCGAATGGCTACACAATACACCCTCTCCCTCGACCCTAAAATCGCCGCGATTATCGTCGCGCAGGGCAAACTCCTCGACTTCATCGATGAGCAGACGCAGCGAGAGGAAACGCCCGAAGAGTATGTTCGGCAGGAGATAGCCAAGTCCCTCGTGCGAGAGTATCACTACCCGAAGCGCGACATTGCCGTGGAATTCACTCTCCGAGTCGGCAGCCGGAAGCCCCGTGCCGACCTGGTCATTTTTCACGAGGAAAAGGACCACAAACAGGAGGAGGCTTACATCATCGTCGAGTGCAAGTCCAGGGCGGTAAAGTCTTCGGACCGAAAAGAGGGCATCGGACAGCTGCAGAGCTATCTCTCCTCGTGCCTCAACTCGAAATACGGGATGTGGACGAACGGCCTTGAACGCTACTGTTGCCGGAAGGTGGAGCGGGACGGGAAGGCCTACTATGAGGACATCCCCGACATCCCCTCCTTCGGCCAGACGGAGGCCGAGGCAGAGAGGCCCCGATTCGATCAGCTGAAGCCGGCGACCTCCGACGCACTCCTCTTCGCTTTCCGGCGGTGTCACGACTACATCGCCGGAAACCAGGGCATCCCCAAGGACAAGGCGTTCTGGGAGCTGCTCAAACTCATCTTCTGCAAGATACGTGATGAGCGCGGCGACCAGATTGAGTTCTACGCCGCATCGACTGAGCGTCAGGGTGTCAACGGCTCGTTGAAGGTGAAGGCACGCCTCGGCGGGCTGTTCAACACGGTCAAGGCAGACTATCCGGCTATATTTCGCCCGACAGATGATCTCGAATTGTCCCCCATCGTACTCGCATACATCACGAGTCAGATGCAGATGTACTCCCTCCTGGAGAGCGATGTCGATGTGAAAGGCCGTGCCTACGAAGAGATCGTCAGCGACAACCTGAAAGGCGACCGCGGACAATTCTTCACCCCCCGCAACATCTGCCGGATGGCAGTTCTCATGCTTGACCCGAGGGAAGGACAGCTGGTCCTGGATCCCGCGTGCGGGACCGGCGGCTTTCTGATCACCGCCATGAACCATGTGATCGCCGGCATCCAGGCCGCTGAAGAAAGGAAGGGCGGCTCGAACGACAGAATCGAACGCGCATCCCGTGACAGAGCCGACCGATACGCGCGGGAGTTCATGGTCGGCGTCGATTTCGACGCCGAATTGGTCAAAGCGGCCAAAATGAACATGGTGATGAACAATGACGGCTCTGGGGGCCTGTTCCAGGGAAATTCGCTGGCCAGCCCGGCAACATGGGATGACTCTTTGAGATCACGGGACCTGATAGGCAGTGTGGATATCCTCTTCACCAACCCTCCGTTCGGCTCCAAAATCCCTATTGATGACCAGGCGATCCTTGAGAGGTACGATCTCGGCCACACTTGGAATTATGACGCAGACGCCGACACGTGGACTAAATCCTCTGCGCTGGCCCGCTCCCAGCCTCCCGAGATTTTGTTCGTTGAGCGCTGCGTCCGCTTTCTCAAGCCTGGGACGGGACGGATGGCCATCGTTCTGCCGGACGGCATTCTAGGATCCCCCGGACTCGGCTACGTCCGCGAATGGATCTTACAGAATACCAAAGTTCTGGCGAGCATTGACCTCCACCCGGATACTTTTCAGCCGAACGTCAGCATCCAGACCAGTGTGTTGGTGTTGCAGCGAAAGAGCAAGGAAGAGATGGAGATCGAGGCCGCAACAGGCGGCAAGATTAACTACTCGACTTTCATGGCGCTCGCGAACCATATCGGTCATGATAAGCGCGGGAACGTGACCTACGTTCGTGACAAGGGAGGGAACGAGGTGGTCGAGGAGATAGACGAGCGGATCAAGGAATACGAAGACGGCCGCCCCGTCATCAAATACCAGAAGATTCAGAAAAAAGTCGTTGACGACAACACAGAGCAGATTGCCCAGGAGTTCCGCCATTGGCTGAGAGAGCACGCCTAGCACCCGCGCGCCCGGAGCGCGAGCACTGGCCCTGGCATCAGGTGAAGATGCTAAACCTGCCAGTTAAGGCGTTCTTTGGCGGTGATCGACGCATGGAGGCCGAGAGGTATCTGCTGAGCGGCTACGGCTTGCGTGCTGCCCTCCAGGCTGCCGACTGTGTACCGCTGGAAAAGTACGCCCGCGTCTGGCAGCCTTCGCGCCTGAAGGGAATATTGGTCAGCCCTGAGTTCGGAACCCCGTTCCTCGCCGCGACCCAGGTTTTCGACTTGCGCCCTGTTCCCCGTAAATGGCTGGCGATGCGGAAGGTGAAAGATCCTGCGTCCCTCTATGTTCAGTCAGGAATGATATTGGTGACACGCTCCGGCACCGTCGGTCGGGCTACGCTTGCCTATACACCGCACCTGGATACTGTTATTTCAGATGACCTTCTGCGTGTCGAGGCCAAAGACGAGAAGCATTGGGGCTGGATTTATGCCTACCTGCGCGCCCCTTCGGCGCGGGCTATGATGACCAGCGCCCAATATGGCCACATCATCAAACACCTGGAAACCGGACACCTCGGCGCGTTGCCGATCCCGGATTTAGACGACGAGACGCTGGACAAATTCACGGAGCAGTCTCGCTCGGTTCTAACTCTGCGCGAAGAAGCCCATGCCGCCACCATTGCGGCGGAAGAACGGTTTGAACATATAATTGGGAAAGTAGAACCGATATCTACTCAAACAGGTTTTTTGGTCCCTGCTTCGGACATATTTGGAACACGGCGGCGGTTGGAAGCCGCTTTCTTTTCTCCGACAGCATCAGCTATCGTCGCTAGATTCAGGACGCTTGGTTTGACTGTGCACACCTTAGCATCTGTCAGTGAGCGTGTCTGGTGGATGACCCGTTTCTCGCGTGTGTTTGGGGAAGATGGTGTCCCGTACATGAGCGCGGAAGAACTCTTCGCGCTCAATCCAACCATTGACAAACGAATCATGATCCAGCAAGCAAAAAGCGCAGAAGCCTATTTTGCGAAAGATGGCTGGATTTTTATGGCTTGCTCCGGTCAAGTTTATGGTCTGCTCGGTAGTGTCGCGTTGATGACAGAAAAACACGAGCAAGCGTTTTTCTCACATGACCTTATACGAATCGCACCGAGGCGGGAAGATATCCGGCCTGGCTATTTGTACACAGCGTTGGGACACCCACGTTTAGGTAGACCTTTGGTTAGCCGTTATGCTTACGGGACTTCTATTCCTCACCTAGAGCCGACCGACATACAAACGCTTCCGATAGTCCGTCTTACGTCGAGCGACGAAGACTTTATCGCCGACATGGCCGAAACGGCGGCAGAAAAAAGAGCTGAGGCCGATCTTCTAGAGAATGCGATGGCGGGCGAGGCAGAGGAGATACTCCAGCGCATCATGGCACATGGACGACTGGGAACGGCACCAGCTACGGACGGCGCGAAACAGCGATAACGGCACTTATCGGAACCATTTTAGGAAACTGCCGGGGGAGGGGGCGGCGCGGCACCGGCAAGAAACAGAACATCTTCGGGTAGAATCGGGGCGGCCGGAACGGGACGGCTTTCAATGTCAGATTCCCGTTTTTCGGTGGGGAAACAGAGGCTCCTTGATATGCGAGGGGTGCCGGGCAACTGCTGCCCGGACCGAAGATTATTGGCCGAACATATGTGCCGCAAACATAAGTTCAGAGTGAATTCTAAACATTCTGTCTATCATTTCGCTAACCGAAAGGAGAACCGACCATGTCACTGCAAACCTATGCCGAACCCGGCACCCTGCTCAAAGAGTACCGGCCCAAATCCACCGAGCCGGACAAGCCGAAGACACACGCCGACGTCTGGGACTATGCCGACGAGTCAGGCGGCGAGACGGCCAGCCAGGACACACGTGACTGGATCCCGCTCGACGACTTTCCCACCGAGGACGCCCGCCGGCCCGGCCCCCCGATACCGGACAAGGTGATCGCCGGCGACCCCGAATACGCCAAGTGGAAGGAGGCGCAGCGGGCAACGATCGTGGGCCGGAGCGGGACCGGCAAGAAGGAGAAGGCCGTTGCTCAGTCCGGCGGAAAGTCTCAAGGCAGAACGCCCTCGAAGGCGTGACGCATCGGCGTCCTGTCGTGGACGCACTGGCGGCTCTTTTTTTACCCCGCGCCGTAGACATATGCTGCAAGGCGGACGGCGCGGGCTTCGAGTACGAAAGCGGGGACAGGGATGTGGCTCTTTCTGGACATGAACGCCTTCTTCGCCTCCTGTGAGCAGCAGGAGCGGCCCGAACTGCGCGGCAGGCCCGTCGGCGTCGTGCCGATGCTGGCCGAGACCACCAGCTGCATTGCTGCTTCTTACGAGGCCAAGTGCAGCGGGGTCAGGACCGGCACCACCGTCACCGACGCCCGCCGCCTCTGCCCGAACGTGGAGATCGTCGCCTCCCGCCCGCGCCTGTACCGCTCGGCCCACTTCCGCATCCTGGAGGCCGTCGAGAGCGTCGTCCCCATCCACCAAGTCCTCAGCGTGGACGAGATGGTCGTGCGGCCCTGGGCGAACGAGGCGCACCTGTGGGACGCCCTGCGGCTAGGCCAGCGCGTGCAGGACGCCATCCGCGTCCAGGTCGGTGAGTGGCTCTCGTGCAGCGTCGGCCTCGCCCCGAACGCCTTCCTCGCCAAAGTCGCCAGCGACCTGCAGAAGCCGCGCGGCCTGTCCGTCATCGCCCCGGACGACATCCCGCACAAGTTGTACGGGCTGAGACTGACGGACTGGCCGGGGATCGCCAGGCGCACGGAGCGGCGGTTCAACGCCGCCGGCGTCTACACGACGGAGGAGATGTACCGGCTCTCCCTGCCCCAGATGCGGGAGGTGTTCGGCGGGGTGGTGGGGGAGCGCTGGTGGAGGCTGATCCGGGGCGAGCGCGTCTTCCAGCCGCCCACGAAGCGCTGGCAGATCGGCCACTCGAACGTGCTGGCCCCGGAGCTGCGCACGCCCGGCGCGGCCTGGTCCGTCGCCTGCCGGCTGCTGGAGAAGGCGGCGGCGCGGATGCGGCTGGAGGGCTACCACTGCGGGCGGCTGTGCGCGAGCGTGGCCGGCAGGGACGGCGAGGGCTGGACGCTGCGCGTGCGCTTCTCGCCCGTCAACCGGACGCCCTTCCTGATGGAACAACTGGCCCAGCTCTGGGGCCAGGCGGAGGCCGCCGGGCGGGGCGTGACCCGCCCCCTGCACGTCTCGGTCGCGCTCCAGAACGTGCTGCCGGACGCGCACGTCATCCCGTCCCTGTTCGAGGACACACGCCAGTCCGACGTGGACCGGGCCGTCGACAGAATCAACGACCGGCTGGGGCGGGGGACCGTGACGGCGGCCTCGGCGATGGCGGTCAAGAACTACCTGGACCACGGGCGCATCCCGTTCGGCAGCCCCAGGGAGGAGAGGTGAAAGGAACAGGCATGGACTACTATCCAGACAGGAACAACGCCGGTATGAGTGACCCGGCCGGCGTGCCGGAGATCGGGCACCTGGGGCAGTACGATGAGGGGTACGAGTGGGGCGGCGGCGATCCGCCGCCGGGACACACTTGCGGCGGCGACAGCGGCCCCGCGTCCCCGGAAATGTTGAAGGCCGTGCAGGACTTCGTTCGTGAGGCGGGGAAACGTGTGGGACGGTCGGGGCCGCACGTATGCGGACGCCGCGCCGAGTAGCCTTCCCAGAAAGGAGAGCGGGCGTGTCACGCAAGAAAAAGAAGGCGCCGATCGCGTCCCCGGACGGCGCGGTTTGCGCGTACATCCGCAAGAGCGTCGTCAAGTGGCCGGACGGCTGCGAGACGCTGGCCGACAAGGAGGCGCACGTCGAGGACCTGCGGCGCGTCCGGCGCGGCGAACTGCTCGACGACGCCGCCCGCGCCGGACTGGAGATTGACCGGTGGTACGACGACATGGGCGTTTCCGGGCGCGGCGAGTTCCTGGAAAAACGTGAGGGGTTCGCCCGCCTGCGCGCCGACGCCAAGGCCGGGCGCGTCCGGGCCGTCCTGGGGCGCGACCTGTCCCGCCTGTTCCGCGACTTCGTGCAGCAGGAGATCTGGTTCCAGGAGATGGCCGCGCTCGGCGTGTCGGTCTACGCCGACGGCTCCCTCCAGACCGGCGAAGGCCCCCACGCCAAGATGATCCGGCAGATCATCGGCGCGGTCAACGAGGCCAAAGCCGAAGTGGACGGCGAAACCATCCGCGACAAACTGATCCAGAAGGTCAAGCAGGGCACGTGGGTCGGACGCCAGCGCTCCATGTGGGGCCTGCGCTACGACAAAACCCTCAAGTCTTTTGTGCCGGACCCGGAAACGGCTGACCGCATCATCGCCGTTTTTGAGGCAGTCCGTCGTCACCGGGGCATCGCGCATCACGTGGTCGCCGAGTTTAACGCCCGCCTCAAAGCCGGCGACCCGACCGCCTTCTACAGCCCGCGCGGCGTGTACTGGAACACGACCTCCGTCCTGGGCCTCGTCCGCAATCCGCTCTACCGGCGCGAAGTCCACTTCAGCGGGATCGTCATCCCCGACGCGCCGCGCGTCCCCCAGGTCGTGCCGGCGGGACTCGTCGCCGAAGTGCAGGAACTGGTCCGGCTCCGCACGCAGGAATACGAAACCCCGGAGCGGCGCGAGGGCCGCCGCAGCGCCGGCCGCGCCATCCCCTACACCTATTCCGGCCTGATCACCTGCGGCCACTGCGGCGCCCGCGTGCGCGCCCACAAATGCGGATTTGACACCGCCAAGAAACACCCCCTCACGATCAACCCGACGGGCGTCAATTACACCTGCGTCGCCGCCCACAATTCGTCCGCACAGTGTCCCGACAGTTTCGGCATCTCGCACGCGCGCCTTGACGACCTCATCGGCAAAGCCCTGGCCGAAGCCGCCGGCCGCGTCCGGTCCGTCCTCGCCGCCGCCGTTGCCGGCGCGCCGCCGGCAACGGCGCGCGTCCCAGCTCCGGAAAAGAGCGACCCCCGTAAGGCGCTCGCCGCGCTGGAAGAAGAGCGGGTGCGATGTCGCCGCGCCTACAACGCCCAGCTGACGACCTGGGAAGAGTTTACGGCGGACATGGAGTCCATCCGGGTGCGGCGCGAGCGCCTGGAAGCCCAGCAGCGGGACACGTGGGACCAGGCCCCGCCGGCGACCCTGCCCCGTTTAAGCGCTGCGGAATGGGACGGGATTTTGGTGCAGCTGACGACGGAATGGGCGTCCCCGGCCGAAGGGCCGGACGGCGTTCTTGCGGCCGCGTGCGACCCCGACAAAGCGCTGCTCCTGCGCCGTCTGGGGGCGGCGCTGGTTCTGACGGTGGAGTCACGTCCGCTCCGGCGACCGCGCCTGAGTAAGATCGCCGCGCGCCGCCCGGAAACCACATCAGGCCGGGCCACCGTCCGCCTGAGTCTGGACGCGCTCTGGCTGACCGGGGAGCAGGCCATCGTCCTCACGGAGACCGAAGAAGCGTGGGAACACTTCCGCCACAACAAATCGCTCAATCGCCGCTACCGCGAGAACGGACGCTACGGGTCTCCGCCGCCCTGACGCGAGCCGATTCCACGCCCCGCACGGTTCCCCCTTTGTCCGGCACTGGAAAGACGCCTTGCTGACCTACTGGGCCAAGTACCTGGAGAAGTTCGGGATGCCGACGGTGACGGGGACGTATGACGCGGCCAAAGGCTACACGAAACAGCAGCAGCAGGACTTCCTGGGCGTCGTCTCCCAGGTCCACAACGAGAGCGCCCTTGTCTTCCCGTCCGACATGAGCGTGAAACTGCTGGAAACGGCCCGCGCCGGCCTCGCGGGCTTCGACGAGTGCATTTCCTACTTAGACCGGGCCATCGCCAAGTCAATCCTCGGCCAGACGCTCACCTCGGACAGCACCAGCCACACGGCGACTTACGCGCTGGGGGCCGTGCATCTTGATGTGCTTCGCTTCTATCTCAACAAGCTCCAGCGCGACCTGGAAGAGACCGTGATGACGCGGCAGCTTGTCGCCCGCCTGGTCGCCTACAACTTCCCGCCCGGCACGCCCTGCCCGACGTTCCGCCTGGGCAAGATAGACGACGACCGCCTGGCCGCCGCCGGCAGACTCATCGCCGAACTGGTCACGGGAAACGTCCTTTCGCCCGACGAACCCTGGATTCGCGGCTATCTCGGCCTGCCCGCCCGCGAAAGCGAGGAAGCGTGAGGCGGGGTGTAATCACAGGCGGAGGGAAACGCCATGACCATGACTTTAGACCTGCCTGCCGACGTACTGGGGGCCATTGGGGAAGCGGCTCGGCGTCAGGGACAGACGCCTGAAGAAGCGGCGACCAGGGCTTTGCGCGCCATGTTCGCGCCGTCCTCAGACGCCGCCGACCAGCAGCGACGGCAGGAAGTCCTTGCCGGGCTGATCGCCGAAGCGCAGGCGCGGGCCGCGCGCACGGGAGACGCGGCGGCGCGACAGGCGTACCGGGACGCGCCGATAGACGAAGCCTTGACGGGAAAGTTTTGTCGGCAGGGGTTCCGCCTGTGAGCGCACCTGACGGCACCTTGACCGATACCGGCCCTTTGTTCGCCCTGGTGGATCCGCAGGGGCAGCCGGAGCCTTTTGCGCGGCGACCGAAGGAGGCTCGGCGATTGAAATCGCGGCTAAAAGATCACAAAGTCGGCCTTCGCCGACTGAAGTCTTAGTCCGCGCAGGCGGACTTCGTGCTTTTGTTGCCGCGGATTTATTCGCCGGGCAAAAGAACTGAATGCCTCTGGGAAGAAAGGTCGCCCGGCAGGAATCCAGACCGATCCCGCGTAATGAAAAGACCTATGATCGTCGCGCAACTTGTTACCAAATGGCAGAAGTCTACTTTGACCGAGCGGGCCGCCGCGCAGTCGCACTTTCTGGACCTGTGCCATGTCCTGAAACAGCCGACGCCGACCAATGTGGACGCGCAGGGCGACAGTTACACCTTTGAGAAAGGCGTGACCAAGACCGGCGGCGGCCAGGGCGTCGCGGATGTCTGGAAGCAGGGCCGCTTTGCCTGGGAATACAAAGGCAAGCACAAAGACTTGAAAGCCGCGTATGACCAGATATTGAAGTACCGGGAGGATCTGGAGAACCCGCCCCTGCTCGTGGTCTGCGACCTGAACCGATCTGAGGTGCATACCAACTTCACCGGCACGGTCAAGCGCGTGTATGCGTTCACGCCGGCCGACCTCGCCCACCCCGTCGCCACGCCCGCCTGCCCGCTGCCGCCGCTGGACGTGCTGCGGGCCACGTTTGGCGACCCCGACCGGCTGCGGCCCGACCAGACGGCGGCCCATGTCACGCTGCAGGCGGCCCGCGAGTTCGGCGCGCTGGCCGCCAATCTGCGGGCGCGGGGCGGCGAGCCGCACGATGGTTACGTTGTCAACACCTGTATTCACAAGCCATTGACAACGTAACTTTTCGTTCACTCTACGACGCCGACCAGCAGGCAGACGTCGTCGCGGGTGACGCCGTCCCGGCCCGCCGCGTCCACGCCCGCGATCAGATGACGCGCGAGGTCTTCGGCGGAGGAGGCCTCGGCGCGGGCCAGCAGGGCGGCCACGCCCGACACGTCCAGCATCTCCCGGTGCGAGCGGCCCACTTCGGTCAGGCCGTCCGTGAAGACCGCCAGCGCGTCCCCCGGCCCCAGCGTCAGGGTCTCGTCGTCAAAGACTGCGCCCTCGAACGACCCCAGCACGGGACCCGTCGGCGGGAGATATTCAACAGGGCCACCCGCCGCCCGCCGTACCAGGGCCGGCTCCTGGCCGCAGTTGACATAGGTCAGCGTCCCCGCGCCGCTGTCGAAGGCCCCGACGAACAGCGTGCAGAAGCCCGTCAGCAGGCCGTTGTCGGCCAGGATCGCGTTGAGTTCGGTCACGGCCCCCGCGAGCGTGGCCCCGCGCAGGAGCGCGTAGCGGAGCATATTGCGCACGGTCGCCACCTGCGCCGCCGCCGCCAGGCCCTTGCCGGACAGGTCGCCGACCACCAGCGCCGCGCAGCCCTCCTCCAAAGCGAACACGTCGTAGAAGTCCCCGCCGACGCCCGCCTCCGCCAGCGCCGCCTCGTAGCAGCGGGCCAGCGCCAGCCCCGGCGCCGTCCCCGGCAGCGGCGGCTGCAGCGACTCCTGAAGCCGGGCAGCGATATTATGCTCGCGCTCGGCCAGACGCTCGCGCTCGGCCTCCATCATCTTGCGCTCGGTGATGTTCTGGAAGAACACGGAGATGCCGTCCGGGGACGGGGAGGCCCGCACCTCGAACCACTTGCCCAGCGGGGCGTAATAGTCCTCGACCGAGTCGGCCACGCCTTCGCGCATGGCCCGGTCGTACAACGCCTCGAACGCGGAGCCGCGCACTTCGGGGAACTCGTCCCAGAAGACGCGGCCCAGGAGTTCCTCCCGGCTCCGGCGGAGCAGGCTGGTGGCCTCGCCGTTGACGTAGGTGATGCGCCACTCGGTGTCGAACGCGATGAAGGCGTCGGCGATGCTTTCCAGGATGCGGGCCGTGCGCGCGTGGGCCTCGCGCTGCTCCTCGGCCTCGCGGACCAGGGCGCGCTCCTGGCGGCTCACCTCGACCGTCAGCCACGTCCGCTCCACGACGGTCTGCAGCAGGTCAATCTCCTCCGGCTGCCAGTGCCGGGGGACGTCGCTGTGGACGCCGATGCAGGACACGAGGCGGTCGGAATGCACCACGGGGACGCCGACGTGGGCACGGATGCCGACGGCGTCATACGTCCCCACGTTTTCGGGCGGCACCTGGGCAGTGTCGGCGCGCACGTCGTCCACCACGACCGCGCGGCCCGCCGCGTACTCGGCGGCGACCGGCCCGAACGCGGATATCGGGAACACGCCCGCCATGCTCGTCACCGTGTCGTCGGCGCGGTAATCGGGGTGGCACACGCAGACGTCGGCCCCCATGTCAATGTCCACGAAGACGCAGCGCGCGACGCCCAGGAATTCGCCGACCGAGCGCAGGGCGTCCGCGATCACCGCGTCCGGGTCGGTCAGGCGCCGCGCCCGCTCCGCCAGCCCGGCCAGGAACCGCGTGCGCCGCTCCCGCTCCACCCGCTCGGTGATGTCGAGCACTTGCTTCAGCGTTTTGGTGTCGTTCTCTTTCAG
>CAZZVX010000115.1:0-9518 GCA_964657535.1 Armatimonadota bacterium
GTCTCGGCTGCGGGCGTCTCCGTTTTCGTTTCCGAGGCCGCCAGCGTTGGGGCGGACTTCTTCGCGTAGTCGTTCACATAGAAGCCGGAGCCTTTGAACGCGATCCCGACCGGGTAGACGCGCTTGCGCAGCGCGCCGCCGCAGGAGTCACAGACGCTCAACGGGTCGTCCTTGATGCTCTGAAAGATTTCGAACTGATTGTTACACGCTAAACATTCGTAGCCGTAAGTCGGCATCGTTTTTTATACCTCACCACAGAATTGTTCGGGTCACAGCGAAAGTCGCTCTGTTATTATAACATCTTTTTTGCAAAGGGTAGTTCCTTCATGACTTCTCACGACGAACGCGACGTGATCGCGCTGGACCATCTCGCCACGGAGTCGGCAGACCCGGACCTGGCGGACATTGACGCGGTGAGTGCGGAAACGCGCCTGCGCCTGATCAATGCCCAGGATGCGACGGTCGCCGCCGCCGTCGAAAAGGAGATTCTGCAGATCGCCCGCGTCGTCGCCCGCACCGCGAATTCCTTCCGGCAGGGCGGGCGGCTGATCTACGTCGGCGCCGGCACGAGCGGTCGTCTCGGCGTGCTGGACGCTTCCGAATGTCCGCCCACGTTCGGCGTCCCGCCGGCGATGGTGCTGGGCATCATCGCCGGCGGCCCCGGCGCGATGTTCCGCGCCGTGGAAGGCGCGGAGGACGACCCGGACCTGGGCGCGGCGGCGATGATCGAGGCCGACGTCAGCGACCGAGACACGGTCGTCGGCATCAGCGCGTCGGGCCGCGCCCCCTTCGTCCTGGGCGCCTTGCGTCAGGCGGGCAGGCGCGGCGCGGCCACCGTCGCCCTGACGAACAACCGCCCGTCGGAGGTCGAGGCCGTCGCCGCGATCACCATCGCCCCTGTCGTCGGGCCGGAGATACTGGCCGGGTCTACACGACTGAAGAGCGGCACGGCGCAGAAGATGGTCCTCAACATGATCTCGACCGGCGCGATGATGGAGATCGGCAAGACCTACGGCAATCTCATGGTGGACGTGCAGGCGACGAACGCCAAACTGAAGGCGCGCGCCCTGCGCATCGTCACGCAGGTGACGGGGGCCGGCCCAAGCGCCGTCGCCGAGGCCCTGACGAACGCCGGCGGTTCGGCAAAGCTCGCCATCCTGATGATGGAAACGGGGCTGAACGCCGACGAGGCCCGGCTGCTGCTGGAACGCTCCGGCGGCTTCCTGCGCCGCGCGCTCGCCCAGGCGGGGCGGGGTTAGGAGTAGACAGTGCCCAAGATTTCTCAGACCCTGCGGCTGAAGTCGCCGGGCAGTGGGAATGCAATGATGCCGTCTCTTCCCCTGCGGCTGCTCAAGGGTCTGTCTTTCGCCATCGTCATCGCCGGGGCCGCCGGCGTCGTGTTCGGCTGCGTCGGCCCCTGGGCGCAGGTGGTGGCGTTTAAGAACATTGACATCAGCGTCCCCGGCTTTTTCTTTCCCGGCGGCGGCCTCTGCCTGGCGGTCGCGGCGCTCGTCCTGGTGGGCGCGCGGCGGTCGCCGCTGCTGTGCCTGATCGGGTCGCTGTTCGTCCTAGCCTGGGTGCAGACGGCGCGGCACGATCTGCCGATGCGGGTCAAGCATCAGGTCATCGGGGCGCAGATGGCGTTTTTCCCGATCAACCGCCTGCTGGACCAGTTCCACATCCCCGATGTGACGGTGGCGGACTGGAACGTTCCCAATGACCAACTGCTCGGCCCCGGCCTGACCTGGACGATGCAGGGCGGCTGGCTCCTGCTGCTGGGCGGCGCGCTCGGACTGCCCGCCGACCCCGTCGCCGTATGGGTTTACGCCCGCGCGGCCCGCGCCCGGTGCCGCGCCTGCGGAGCGCGCTGGCGGCAGTCGCGCGAGGCGGCGTTCTGCCCGGACTGCGGGACCCCGACTTCCACGCGCCCCCGCTGCCCCTCCTGCGGGACGACCACCCGAAAATCCGACACGTTCTGCGTCGCCTGCGGGACGGCACTGGCTACGGAGACGACGGAAATCTGCCGATAATTCAGTCATGTCCGCCCGACTCCTGTATCTCGCCAAACACTCTGCGGCGGCCGTCCCGGCCCCGCCGTCCGGCGACGTCGCCCGCGCGATGCTGTCCGCGCTCCTGCCGCCGGAGCCGTCGGCGACGGCCCTGCTCGCCCACGCCGCCCGCCTTCTGCAGCGCTGCCTCGGCTTCGACATGAGCGGGGCTTACGTGGTCGAACCGGAGCAGCGCCGCCTGCTTCAGTTGGTCGCGAGCGACGGACTGCCGCCGGAGTTCGGCGAGGTCGCCGGCCGCATTCCGTTGTCCGACTTCGGTGAGATCTCCGACCTGCCCTACAACGGCGACCACGCCGGCTGCACCGGCGACTTTTTCGCGCCCGTCATCGGCGCGTTCGGGGGCCGGGCCTGGATGATCGCGAGTTTCCCCGATCCGGCGAACGGCGCGATCAGAGGGGCAATCCTGCTCGGCAGCCGTGACCCAAAACGCTTCGGCCCCGACGACAGCCGTCTCATCTTCTCCCTGAAAGAAACCGTGAGCGAACTGTTCTTCTCCGCCGTGCAGCGCGAACAAGAGCTGGAACCCGGCACCAAAGTCGCGTGACGCAAAAAAAGCCGAACCTTGCGGTTCGGCTTTTTGTCAGCGCACCAGCGCCAGATCGTCGCTTTTCTCCCAGTGGTCCGAGAGGCTGCGGTGTTCGTAGCAGTTCTCGTGCGGCTGCACCAGCACTTCGTCCCGCGTCTTTTCCGTCAGGACGCGGCAGCGCCAGATGGCGGCGTATTGGCGTCCGTCCGGCGTCTTCACGTAGACCCGCTCTTTATGGCGGCAGGTCGCGCATTCGTGTAACGGGTCAGCCTCGTTCTGCGGCTGACTCCGGAGTTCTTTCAAATCCCAGGTCATGAGTGACCCCCTCGCTAACAGCCTCGATCGTCCGTCAAGGCCATTATACCAGGTGTCTCTCCAGTTTTATATAAAACTCTGTTAAATCGAGGTTAAGTTTTTCGGTCGTTTTACCCCGTTTGCGTTTCTGTCGACCGGCCCGCTATTTGAGTTCGGACTTGAACTTTTTGCGGAAGTCGGCGATCTCCGGCGCGATCACGTACTGGCAGTACGGCTCGTCTGGGTGCAGGTTGTAGTAATTAAGGTGGTAATCCTCCGCCCGGTAGAAACTGGTGAACGGCTTGACTTCGGTGACAATCGGGTTCCGCCAAGTGTGCGCCATGTTGAGTTTCTGGATCGCCTCTTCAGCCGCCTGCTTCTGGGCGGGACTGCGGTAGAAGACCACGGAGCGGTACTGCGGCCCTTCGTCGGGTCCCTGGCGGTCCTTCGTGGTCGGGTCGCGGGCGATCAGCAGCACTTGCAGCAGGTCGCTGTAAGAGATCACTTTAGGATCGAACGTAATATTTGCCGATTCCGCGTAGCCCGTTTCGCCCGTCTCGACGTCTTCATAACTGGGGTGCGGCGCGGTCCCGCCGGCGTAGCCGGGGTCCACATGGGTGACGCCTTTGAGCTGCTTGAAGATCGCTTCCATGCTCCAGAAACAGCCGGCGGCGAAGGTGGCCTGCTCCATGCCGGGCGGCGGCGGGGCGGTGACGGCCTGGGTCGCGGCGGAGGACCGTCCGGGGTGGACGAACTGGGTGAAGGCGAGGCCGCCGGCGACGGCCACCGCCAGAAGAATGCCCCACAGCGGGCGTCGCGTATGTCGAATGTCTTTCATGAAGAATTACTCCTGTCCATAATCGCGGACAGGAATTACTACAATCGGCGGCCCGGAAAGGTTCCCGGCGGTCATTCCCCGGCGGCCAGCGCCTTGAATTCGTCTTCGGTGAGTACCGGCACGCCGAGCGACCGGGCCTTGTCCATTTTGCTCCCGGCGCTTTCTCCGGCGACGACGTAGTGGGTCTGTTTCGAGACCGACGACGCCGAGCGACCGCCGAGTCGCCGGACGATGCCCTCGGCCTCGTCGCGTGTCATGGTCTGCAGCGAGCCGGTGAAGACGAAGGACTTGCCGGCGAACGTGTCGGCGGCGGGCGCGATCTGATCGGTGGTCGCTTCGACTCCGGCCCGTCTCAGTTTGTCCAGCAGAGCCACGGTCTCGTCCTGGCCGAAGAAGGCGACGATGGCCTCGGCGGTCGTCAGGCCGATCTCGTGGACGGCGTCCACTTGCTCCACGGTCGCGGAAAGGAGTTTTTCCAGGGAGCCGAAGTGGCGGGCCAGAATCTCGGCGGAGTGTTCGCCGACCATGCGGATGCCCAGCGCGAAGATGAGTCGCGCCAGGGACGGGTGTCTGCTGCCCTCAATCGCCGCGAGGATGTTGTCGGCGAGTTTTTCGCCCATCCGTTCCAGCGGCAGCAGATCTTCCTTCTTGACGAAATAAAGGTCGCCCGCGTCTTTGACCAGCCCGTGTTCGATCAGTTGGAGGATGTGCTTCTCGCCGAGCCACTGGATGTCCATCGCGCGGCGGCCCACGAAATGGATGACGCGCTGGGCGATCTGCCCCGGACAGCCCCGCCCGTTGGGGCAGCGGGTGACGGCCTCGCCTTCGGGCCGGACCAGGGGCGTGTCACAGAGCGGGCAGTGGGTGGGCAGTCGGTACGGCTGCGTGCCTTCCGGGCGCTCGGCGAGGACGACCTCGACGATTTCGGGGATGACGTCGCCGGCCTTCTGGATGACGACCGTGTCGCCGATGCGCACGTCCTTGCGGTCAATCTCGGACTGGTTGTGCAGGGTCGCGCGCTGCACGACGGAGTTCGGCGGCAGCGTCACCGGCTCGACCAGCGCGACGGGCGTGATGGCCCCAGTGCGCCCGACCTGGACGAAGATGTCCATGATCCTCGTGCGCCCCTGCTGGGCCGGGAATTTATAGGCTATCGCCCAGCGCGGGGTCCGTGCGACCGCGCCGAGGTCCTGCTGCATCCCGAAGTCGTTGACCTTGACCACGATGCCGTCAATGTCATAGGGCAGCGTCGCCTTCTTTTCCGTCCATTCGGCGACGTAGGCGATCACGGCGTCAATGCCCGCGCAGAGGCGCACGTTCGGGTTGACGCGCAGCCCCCACGTCTGGAGCGTCGCCAGCAGATGTTCCTGCGAGTCGGCGACGGGCGCGCTGACGTAGCCCAGGGCGTACAGAAAGACCGTCAGGTTCCGGTCCGCCGTGATGCGCGTGTCCAACTGCCGGACGCTTCCGGCGGCGGCGTTGCGCGGGTTGGCGAAAACCGGCTCCCCGGACGCTTCGCGCTGCTGGTTGATCCGCGCGAACTCCGCGTGAGACAGATAGACCTCGCCCCGGACTTCCACAAAATCAGGGACCGGCGCGGCGCTCTCCGGCGCGCGCAGACGCAGGGGAACGCTGGCGACGGTCTTCAAATTCGCCGTGATGTTTTCACCCACCGCGCCGTCGCCGCGCGTGGCGCCGGTCTGGAAGAGGCCGCTCTCGTAGGTCAGCGAGATCGCCAGGCCGTCAATCTTGAGTTCCGCGACGTACCCGACGGCCGTCTCGTCGGCCAGGCCCAAATGCCGCTTGACGCGCTCATCGAAGGTCCGCAGTTCGTCGTCGTTGAAGGCGTTGCCGAGCGAGAGCATCGGCTGACGGTGCGTGTGCGGCGTGAAGGCGGACTGGGGGGCGGCCCCGACGCGCTGCGTCGGGGAATCGGCGACGATCAGTTCGGGGTGCGCCGTCTCGATGTCGGACAGTTCACGCAGCATCCGGTCGTACTCGGTGTCGCTGATGTCCGGCTGATCGAGGACGTGGTACTGATAGTTCGCGTGGTGCAGCCGCCGGCGCAGCTCCTCCGCGCGGGCGGCCACGGCCTGCAAAGAGTCCAGCGGCGACACGTCGGTCATAGGTCGGTCCCGGAGGTCGTCCCCTGCTTCGGCGTCTTTGGCTGCGGCCCCGGAGCGACGGTCAGGGGAGAAGTCGCCGCGCCGGGGACGGGCGGCAGGCCGGGCGGCGTCACCGCCGGCGGGGCGGGGACTCGCACGATCTTCGGGCGGGGTTCCCGGTGCTCGGTCGTGATCACCTCGCGCCGCACCGTCTGATTCCCCTGCTTGAAGAACCGCTCCACCGTCACGTCATAGCCCAGGTGCGGCTTCTGGACGACGACCGGGGGCGCCCCGACGGGCAGCGTCGCGTCCGGCTGTTCGATCACGGAGGCGTGGAGGAACGTCAGGTGGGTCGCCTTGACATAGACCTTCCGACCGGGCGGCGGGGTCTGGCCGAAGAGTCCGACGATGATCTGGTCCTGCTGAATATCGGTCTTGACAATGATCGGGGCGTCCGTGGTGTTCTGGAAGCGCATATCTTCCGAGCCGTAGGCGATCCCCGCATCGCAGCCGGGCGGCGCGTAGCCGACCACGCCCGAATGCGGATGGCGCTCGATCACCCCCAGCCCGGCCTGCAAGGCGGCGTTATACAGTCCCGTCGCGACCAGACAGATTCCCCCGCCCGTCCCGCGCACGATCTGGCCGTCGCTGAACATCAGCCCGTCCTGGTACCCGCGCTCAGGGGTCCGTTCGCCGACCGTCTCGTTGAACGAAAAGATCTCCCCCGGCTCGACAACGGCGTTGTCCACGGCCTGGGCGGACAGGAGGATGTTCGCGCGTTCGCCGGGGTCGCTGCGCAGCGGCACGACGAACATCCCCAGCCGGGCGACGTCGAACACGTCCCGCCAGTCGGTTAAGCGCAGGCTGGGATCGGACAAACGCGCCGCGCGCCAGTCGTCCGCCGTCGGGAGCGCGAACGTGGTGAAGTCTATTGCCCCCGGCAGGACCATCGGCGGCAAGGACGGCTGCAGGACATCCGGCGTCCGCGCAGGACGCACGGCCGAGAGGGCAGACAGCGAGAAAGTCGCCTGGACACGGGACAACGAGAACGCCGCCGCGAAAGTCGGCGGCTGTGAGAGCAGGGGGGGAAGTGTCAGCGGCGCGGCGGAAGCGGCCCCGCAGGCCAGTCCGGCGGCGAGAAAAGCGAGGGCGGCGCGGCCCCCGGCGAGTCGGGCAGTCTGGTACATCGTGCTTATCAAATCTCCCGCGCCATTGTACCCGATGGGGCGGCAGGTTTCAAGAAGTATTCGTGTCACAGGTCGGTTTGACCCGCAGAAGCTGTCGCTCCTTCATTCCTTCCTGAAACGGAAGCCAAGAACGGCGACGGTCAGTAAGCGCCCTTGCCGGTGAGGACGGCGGGGACCGTCATCAGCAGGATGCGCAGGTAGAGCACCAGCGACTGATGCTCGATGTAATGCAGGTCCAGCTCGATGCTATGCTCGAAGGGGAGGCTGGCGCGGCCGGAGACCTGCCACAGACCCGTGAGGCCGGGCATGACGGACAGGCGCAGGCGCTGACGCGAGGTGTACAGGGCGACCTCGCGCGGCAGGGCCGGGCGCGGGCCGACCAGACTCATGTCGCCCTTGAAGACGTTGAGCAGTTGGGGGAGTTCGTCCAGGGACGTGCGGCGCAGCCAGCGGCCCACGCGGGTGATGCGCGGGTCGTTCTTCATTTTGAAGACGGGGCCGGTGCGCTCGTTCTGCGCTTCCAGAGCCTTGCGCAGCGCTTCGGCGTCGGCGACCATCGAGCGGAACTTATAGAACGGGAACTCAGCCCCGTCCTTGCCGACGCGCTTCTGGATAAACAAAATGGGGCCACGGCTGTCCAGCTTGATGCACAGCGCGATCAGGAGAAAGAATGGGAGAAACAAGAGCAGAAGGACGGAGGTGCAAAGGACATCAATAATGCGCTGTACGGTCTGTATCCTCACGCGGCGCCGTGCCGCCGGCGCGGGCCGGAACTGGAGCCGGTCGTTCTCGTCGCGGCCCCTGGGGGCGAGGGCGGTGGAAGAAGTCGGCGGCCTCTGCATATTGACCTGTGTCGAACTATCCATGAGTGGCGATCCCTTGAGCGAGCGTCCCAGATATTGATTTTACACCATTTCGTCCGTGACTTCGGTTAAGACAGTGTTAAGTTTTACCGCACCATCCCGTCGAAGCGAACGGACTGCGAAGTGACCTTTCTATTGTATCGTACTTTTCGGCGATTCCGACAATTCGGCGGTCGCCTGACACCAAAGTTTTTCGCGGGGCGGAAAATCGCGGGAACCGCGGGCGACCGCATATCGTCCGACTGCCGAGGGCAAGCTGAAAGACCGATGAAAGAAGCACAATATAAATTGAGCGCAACGGAACCGGTGGAGGGCGTCCGCCTGGGACGGTATCAACTGCGCCGGGAATTGGGGCGCGGGTTCTCGTCCGTGGTCTACGAGGCGCTCGATACGCAGCGGAGGCGCCTGGTCGCCCTGAAAGTGCTGACGTTCCTGCAAAACCTCAGCGAAGAGCGGCGCGGGGACCTGTCGGAGCGGTTCGCGCGGGAGGCGCGGGCGATCTCGGCGCTGGCGCATCCGGGCATCGTGGCGATCTACGAGGTTGGGCAGGCCGGGGACGGGCGCGAGTTCATCGCGATGGAGTTCCTGGAGGGCGAGACGCTGCGGGCGCGGCTTCAGCGGGACGAGACGCTGACGCCGGAAGAAGCCGTCCCAATCGCGCTGCAGGTCGCCGACGCCCTGCAATACGCGCACGAGCGGGGCGTCATCCACCGCGACGTCAAGCCGGACAACGTGTTCCTGCTGGCCGACGGGCGGGTGAAACTGATGGACTTCGGCGTGGCGCACGTGCTGGCGGACGAGGCGCTGACGCAGACGGGGACCGTGGTTGGCTCGCCGGCCTATATGTCCCCCGAACAGATCGGCGGCGAGACCCTGGACGGGCGCAGCGACGTGTTCTCGCTGGGAATCACGCTGGCGGAGATGGCGCTGGGGCATAAGCCGTTCGAGGCGACCAGCATCCCCGCCGTCATGCACCGCATCCTGCACCAGCCCGCGCAGGTCGCTTCGGTGTCGCCGCGCCCCTTGCGTAAGGTCATCGAGAAGGCGCTGGCGAAGAACCGGCAGCACCGGTTCGCGAGCGCCGCCGCCTTCGCCCAGGCGCTGCGGACGCAGGTCGTCCCCGCCCTGCCGACCTGGGAGCCGACCTCCACGCTCGTCATGGCGCGGGCCGGAATGCCCCCCGCCTACCGCTCACCGCAGATCGCCACCATGAGCGGCTGGGCCGTCGCCGCCGGAAAGGCCGTGCCTCGGACTCCTTGGCTTGCGCTGGGCCTGCTGGCCGCGATCCTGCTGGCGGCGGCGTACCTGTGGGTGACGGGAAACAACAGAACGCGGATGCTGACCGACGCGGGCCGCGCCGTCGCGTCCCCGGCGTCGCCCATCAATAGAGATGACGTGCGTCAGATTCCCGTCGCCTGGCGGCGGGCCGCGAAAACGTCGCACCGCCCCCCCGTCCGGCTGACACGGAGCGTCAACGCCCCCACACGCGCGCCCGCACGCCCGGCGGAGACCATCCGCATCGTCGAGAGCGCCCCGGCCCCGGTCGCGCCGCAGAGGCCCGCCGTCCCGGCCACGCCCGCCGAGCCGTCGCAGCCCGAAGCCTCCCGCCCGCCGCAGTCCGTGGCCCAGGCCCGGC
>CAZZVX010000115.1:9528-10518 GCA_964657535.1 Armatimonadota bacterium
CTCGTGCGCGTGGCCGCCGCGCGTCAGGAACGCATCGAGACCCCCAGCGAAAGCGCACCGACACCCGCCGATCCCGACAGCGAACAGTCCGCCCCGCCCGACCCGAACGCCGTCCCCGACGGCGGCCCGCGCCTGCTGCGCCGCGCCCGGCTGCTCTACCCGGACTGGGTCCCGGAGTCGTCCCTGCGCGGCACGGTCACGCTCCAGGTCTCAGTAGATGCCGATGGGGACGTGACCGGCGCGACCGTGGCGCACTCGTCCGGCTCGGACACGCTCGACCAGGCCGCCGTCCAGACCGTCCAGGATTACGAGTACGTCCCCGCGTTCCAGGACGGCCAGCCCGTGTCCGCCGTCGTCACCCAGCGCGTCACCTACCCCTGACCCCGCCGGGCGCGGACGCCCCGTCGCCACGCCCACCCGAAATCGTCGCCTAACCTAAACCACACTGGAGGCGGGTACAATCCCGGAAAATAAAGACGCAATGCGCCGCCCATAGTTTAGAAGGCCGCTTGTCATGCCAAAGCCAACACTCGCTTTCCTGCTGCTCTGCTCGCTAGCCGCCCCCGCAATCAGCCGAAAGGCGGCCCCGGCACCTCCCGCCAGTACGCCCAGCCCATTGCCGACCCTGCGCCTCCACGACATGGCGACAGCAGACCCCGCCCAAGACGTTCCCCGCGCCATCGCGCGGGGCGACCTGCGCTTCGTCGGCATCTACGGCTATACGCTGTTCGTCCCCGGCGTGGTCGGCGGCCCAGCCAATGCTCTCGTCCAACTCAAAGGCATCAACCCCATTCAGGGAACCAGCGACGATCTCGCCACACGCGATCAGCAGCGCCTGACACCCAAAGCCCGCCAATACGCCCTGCGCTACAACGCCCTCATGCTCGCCCATCTCCGGCAAACCAGCGACCCAGACGTGCGGCGTGTGCAACGAGCCATGGAAGCCGAACTCCTGCAACTGGAACATGGATCCCCGTACACAGACGCCGC
>CAZZVX010000115.1:10528-12473 GCA_964657535.1 Armatimonadota bacterium
CCGCCAACGCCATCAAAAACGACCACAAGGAAATTCTCGCCATCAGCACCGGCGACGACACCGGCGAATGCCCCGGCCTGACCGAAGATCAGTCCGAAGAAAGACCCCTGAACGTCCTCCTTTACAGTTCCGATCCCGCCACCGACGCCCAGAAACAACGAATGCAAAAGTTGCGTGTCACCTACATCGCCCCCTACAACCGCTACATCCGCCAAGCCGTCCCCACCGGCTACTTCCGCTGACACGACAACCACCGCCCCGCCACCCTCCGAATCCTCCCGCTTCGGGAGGACCCTGCGCAGGGAGGCACGACCGAAGCAAGGAGGTGGGCTGCTCCAAAAGCCCCCGCCCCGGAGCGTGGTATAATCAACCCGGCCCGTTCACGCCGCAGCGATGGCCGCGCCCGCCGCCGCCCAAGAATCCGCCATGCCGTGAGGACAAGGTGTAACGCCAAAGTTGTTCCGCTCACCGAGAGGCTGTATCAGGCAAAATTACATGAGTAATGACATCGTCGTGAAGCTAGGTGAGGCGCTGCAACGCGCACTGAAACATCCAGATATGTTCATGGGTCCGCCCTCGGTCGCAGCTTGTAATGGATTCCTTGGCGGGATTTGGTGCGTATACTACGTTCTAAGTATGAAGCCAACGAGCGAGATATTGAACCAGGCAGCCGAAAGTCATGGGTGGAGTTACACCTCGACCCGCGGCGTAGACCTTATGCGGGAGCAGGGGTTGACAGAGGAGCAAATTGTACACCAGTTGCTGCTCATCGAGATAACTAAACTGGAACTCATGGCGCAAGCCGCCGAGAAACTGGATAAAGCACCCGTGTGAGCCTCGTTCACCCCCGCGTGACAGGCACCCCTCCCCTTTAGGGGAGGGGAAGGCGAGCCTCGGCGAGCCGGGGGAGAGGAAATCCGCCGCTCCACCGGGTATCATAGCCCCGAAGACAGTTTGGAAGACCACCCAAAGGAGAACACGCGACGACATGGGAGCCGTACTCGTCACCGGGGGAGCCGGATACATCGGGAGCCACACCAGCAAGCTGCTGCTGCAGAAGGGCTACGACATCGTCATCTACGACACGCTGGAACTCGGACACAAAGAGGTGCTGAAGTACCTGCCCGGCGCGCACTTCGTCCAGGGCGACATCGGCGACGGCAAACTCGTCGCGGACACCATCAAAGAGTACGGCGTGGACTCCGTCATCCACTTCGCCGCCTACGCCTCCGTGCCGGACAGCGTCCGCGACCCCGTCAAGTATTACCAGAACAACATCGTCAAGACACTCATTCTGCTCGACGCCCTCAACTCCGGCGGGGTCAAGCACGTCCTGTTCTCGTCCTCGGCGGCCACGTTCGGGGAGACGCAGTACGTCCCGATTGACGAGAAGCACCCGCAGAAGCCGACCAACCCCTACGGCCAGACCAAGCTCGACGGCGAACACATTCTGCACTGGTACGACGTGGCGTTCGGCATCAAGAGCATCTCCCTGCGCTACTTCTGCGCGGCGGGCGCGGACCCCGACGGCGAACTCGGCGAGGACCACACCCCCGAAACCCACATGATCCCGCTGACGCTGTATGCCGCCCTGGGCCGCCGCCCGGAAGTGAAAATCTTCGGCACCGACTACCCCACCCGCGACGGCACCGGCGTCCGCGACTACATCCACGTCACCGACCTGGGGACGGCGCACATTTTGGGCCTGGAAGCCCTCAAGAACGGGGCCGACACCGCCGCGTATAATCTGGGCAACGGCAACGGCTACAGCGTCCGTGAAGTCATCGAGACGGGCCGCAAAGTCACCG
Source organism: Armatimonadota bacterium (assembly GCA_964657535.1). Classification (GTDB taxonomy): domain Bacteria; phylum Armatimonadota; class Armatimonadia; order Armatimonadales; family Capsulimonadaceae; genus CAZZVX01. The sequence goes on from CAZZVX010000115.1 coordinate 12,337, forward strand.
GCAAACCTATCACCGCCATCGAGTCCCCCCGGCGACCGGGCGACCCGGCGGAACTCATCGCCTCCAGCGACCTGATCCAAAAGGAACTCGGCTGGAAGCCCCAGTACGGCGACCTGCCCACCATGATGCGGACCGCC
>CAZZVX010000116.1:0-12310 GCA_964657535.1 Armatimonadota bacterium
GCTCGATGAAGACGGCCAGTACGACGCGGCGCTCAACGCCGGGCGCGAAGTCCTCCGCGACGGCGGCATCCAGGGCATGGCAAATGCCGAAATGGACGAGAACGCCCACAACACCATGGCGGACGTTTACCTGCACAAGAAAGCCTGGGACGCCAGCCTGGCGGAGAGCCATGCCGCCCTGGACATCAACGGAAACGACGCACTCGCTCAGGAAAACCTGGCCGAAGCCTACTGGGGCCAGGGGCGTAAGGCCGACGCCCACGCTCAGTGGCAGCGCGTCATCGCGCTCGGCGACCCGCAAATGACCCCCGTCGCCCAGAAGATGCTGGCGGATCACCCTTAATACCGCCGTCGTCGGCATCAGAAGGAAAACGCGCGCCCCCTGCCGAAACTGAAGCCAGAGACCATCAGGAGGGCTTCAGCAACGTGGCAGACGCACAGCAATTTTTCCCGCCGCCGTCCGAGTTCGCGGCGCAGGCCAATATCACCGACGCTAGCATCTACGAACAGGCCGCCCAGGACCCGCAGGCCTGGTGGGCCGCCCGCGCCCAGGAACTCCTGCACTGGCGCGCGCCCTGGCACACCGTCTGCGAATGGACGCCGCCCCACGTCCAGTGGTTCGTCGGCGGGCAGATCAACGTCGCGGAGAACTGCCTGGACCGGCACCTGACCGGCTCGCGCCGCAACAAGGCCGCCATCGTCTTCGAGGGCGAGCCGGGCGACACCCGCGTGCTGACCTACTGGGACCTGCACCGGGAAGTCTGCAAACTCGCCAACGTGCTGAACGAGCAGGGCATTCGTAAAGGCGACCGGGTGACGATCTACCTGCCGATGATCCCCGAAGCGGCCATCGCCATGCTCGCCTGCGCCCGCATCGGCGCCCCGCACAGCGTCGTCTTCGGCGGCTTTTCGGCGGACAGCCTGCGCGAGCGCATCGCCGACAGCGGCAGCAAACTGCTCATCACCGCCGACGGCGGCTACCGTCGGGGCAACGTCGTCCGACTGAAAGCGGCGGCGGATGACGCGATCAGCGGCGAGACGACCATTGAGAAGGTCATCGTCCTCAACCGCACCGACGACGCCAAAAACGTCCCGATGACCGACGGGCGAGACTTCTGGTGGCACCGGCTCATGGAAAGTGCGAGCGCCAAGCACGAGGCCGCGCCGATGGACGCCGAGGACCCGCTCTTTATCCTCTACACGTCCGGCTCCACGGGGAAGCCGAAGGGCATCCTGCACACGACGGGCGGGTACCTGACCGGCGTGACGACCACGAGCAAGTACATCTTCGACCTCAAGGACGACGACGTGTACTGGTGTACCGCCGATGTCGGCTGGGTGACGGGCCATTCCTATGTCGTCTACGGCCCGCTCTCCAACGGCGCAACAGTCTTCATGTACGAAGGCGCCCCCGACTGGCCGCAGCGCGACCGCTTCTGGTCGCTGATCGAAAAGTACGGCGTCACGGTTCTTTACACCGCGCCGACGGCGATCCGGGCGTTTATGAAGTGGGGGGCCGAGTGGCCCGGAAAGCATGATCTGTCCAGCCTGCGCCTGTTAGGGTCTGTCGGCGAACCCATCAACCCCGAAGCCTGGCTCTGGTACCACGAGCACATCGGCGGCGGCAAATGCCCGATTGTGGATACGTGGTGGCAGACCGAGACGGGGGCGATCATGATCACGCCGCTGCCCGGCCTGTCCGCGACCAAGCCGGCCAGCGCGTCCCGCCCGTTCCCCGGCATTTCGGCAGCCGTGGTGAACGAAGACGGCCAAATCCTGCCGGAAGGCTCCGAAGGCGTCGGCCTGCTGGTGCTGACACAGCCCTGGCCGTCCATGCTCAGGACGATCTGGGGCGACGACAAGCGTTTCCAGGACGTGTACTGGAGCAAATTCGCCAAGCAGGGCTACTACTTCGCGGGCGACGGCGCGCGTCGGGACGAGGAGGGCGACTACTGGCTGCTCGGTCGTGTGGACGACGTCATGCTGGTCGCGGGCCATAACATCAGCACGATGGAGGTGGAGTCGGCGCTGGTGGACGACCCGCGCGTGGCCGAGGCCGCCGTCATCGGGCGGACGCATGAAGTCAAGGGGCAGGCCATCGCGGCCTTCGTCACCGTCAAAGAGGGCGTGGCGGCGACCTCGGAACTGGCCGGTGAACTCAAGAACCACGTCGCGAAGAAGATCGGGGCCATTTCCCGCCCCGACGACATTCTGTTCACGGCGGAACTTCCCAAGACTCGTTCGGGCAAGATCATGCGCCGCCTCCTGCGCGACATCGCCGAAGGCAGGGCGCTTGGCGACACCACAACATTGGCCGATCCGAGCGTGGTCGCCAGCCTGAAAGACAAGTATTCGGAAGAGGGGTAGCGGTTATGTCGCTCGTGGTTGATCTGCCGCCGGAGATGGAGACGCAGGTGCGCCGGGCCGCCGAATCGGAAGGCGTGGATGTCTCCACATTCCTGCGCGATGCGGCTGCGGCTCGTCTGCGTCCCGCCGCGCCGCCGCAGAGCATGAGCGAAACGGAGTTACTCGCCAAGATCACGGAGGGATTCTCGGAAGACTTCTGGCGTCGTTACCGTGTCCTCGTCGCGAAGCGGGAAGCGGGCGCGTTGTCGCGGGCCGAGCGGGAGGAGTTGGTCGGCTTCTCTGACCGCACGGAGGCGCGGGCGGCGGAGCGTCTGGTCTATCTCACAGAACTTGCGGCGCGGCGTGGCACGACGGTCAAGGCGCTGATGACGACACTCGGAATCCGCCCCGCGCGAGTTGACGTGCCGCATGATTTCTGATGCGGTGCGGCGGCAGGTTTCGGAGCGAGCGGGCGGACGATGTGAATACTGCCGCAGCCCTGTCAGTCATGTCCCGGACGATTTCGCGGTCGAACACATCACCCCTCGCGCACGCGCCGGCACGGACGACCTTGCGAATCTTGCTTGGTCCTGTCAGGGCTGCAACAGTCGCAAGTTTACGGCCCGGAGCGCCCGCGACCCGTTGACCGGCAAAACCGTCCGGCTGTACCATCCGAGAACAATGCACTGGGGACGACATTTTGAGTGGAGCGGGGACGGACTCTACCTGCTCAGTAAGACGCCGACGGGCCGGGCGACAGTAGAACGGCTTCAGTTAAACCGTATCGGCGTCGTCAACCTGCGCCGTGCGCTTGTTGCCATTGGGGAACATCCGCCGCCGCCGCAAGGGGTATAATAGCGGCAAGTGGGCGGTTGGCCCATGAAGGAGTGACACAGTGAAGATACACGAATATCAGGCCAAGGGGCTTCTGAAGCAGTACGGCGTCCCCGTTCCCGAAGGTCAGGTGGCTTCGACGCCGGAGGAAGTGCGGCAGGCGGCGCAGGCGCTGGGGCGCACGGTGGTCATCAAGGGGCAGGTGCATAGCGGCGGGCGCGGCAAGGCGGGGGCCGTCAAACTGGCGAAAACGCCGGATGAGGCCGAAGAAGTCGGCAAGGCCATCCTGGGTCACACGTTCTTTTTCGCGCAGGCCGGGTCGGATATGAAAGTCAACCGCGTCTTGGTCGAGGAGGCCGTGGACATTGACAAAGAGATCTATCTCGCCGTGACGCAGGACCGGGCTAGGCAGCGCGACGTGCTGATCGTGTCTACGAAGGGCGGCATGGACATCGAACAGGTGGCCGAAGAGAACCCCGCCGACATCGCGAAATACTTCATTGACCCGCTGCTGGGGCTGCCGGGCTACGCCGCCCGCGAAGTGCTGTTTGACGCGGGCTTCGATAAAGCATTGGTCAACAAGGCCGTGCCGTTCTTACAAGCCCTGTACGCCGCGTATGTCGGCACGGACGCGACACTCGCCGAGATCAATCCATTAGTCGTCACGAAGGACGGTAAACTGATCGCGGGCGACGCCAAGTGGGACATTGACGAGAACGCTCTGTTCCGTCACCCGGAGTTCACGCAGTTCCAGGACGACGCCGAGACCGACCCCATCGAGGCCGAAGCGCACCGCCGGGGCATTCAGTACGTGCGCCTTGAGGGCGGCGACATCGGCATCATCGGCAACGGCGCGGGGCTGGTGATGACGACGATGGACGAGGTCAAGATCGCCGGGGGCAAGCCCGCCGACTTCCTGGACATCGGCGGGGGCGCGAAGGCCGAGGCCGTGACGAACTCCCTGGAAATCGTGCTGTCCGACCCGAACGTGAAGGGGGTGCTGTTCAACATCTTCGGCGGCATCACGCGGGGCGATGAAGTGGCGAAGGGAATCATCGAGGGAGTCAAGAACTTGGACGTGAAGGTTCCCATCGTGATTCGCCTCGCCGGGACGCGCGCCGAGGAAGGGGCCGAACTCTTGAAGACGACCAACCTCGTTCCGGCGGCGACGATGCAGGAGGCGGCGCAAAGAATCGTCGCGCTGGCCTACGGGACGGAGTAGGGGGGGCGCGCTCCGATGCTGCATGATTGCGCGGTGTGGCGGGGCAACGCCTTCCGGCTGAATGCGCCTCTGTATGCGTTCCGCGACTCCTTCGTGGCGCGGCTGAGCGAGCGGAACAAGGGCAGTCGTATCGAGCGGGACGCGGAGGGGGTGCTGGAAATCAGGCCGCCGGTGGGCGGCACGATGAGCATCGCGAGCGCGCACCTGAGCGCCGACGTGTGCCGTTGGAACCGCGACAGCAGGCTGGGCGAGGTGTTCGGCTGCCAGATGGGATACCGCTTGCCGAATACGGCGGTGCGTTCGCCGGACGTGTCCTGGGTCGGGGCGGCGCGCTGGGCGGCGCTGACGGAGAAGCAGAAGCGGGTTTTCCCGGCGCTGTGTCCCGATTTCGCGGCGGAACTGGTGCCGTATGACGTGGAGCGCGCGGACGTGGAGGTCAAGATGCGTGAGTATCAACGCTTCGGTCTGCGCCTGGGCTGGCTGCTTGACCCGCTCCTGAAGCGGGCCGTCGTTTATCGGGCGGGGCGCGAGGTGGAGGTGCTGAGTGACCCCGCTTCGCTGTCCGGGGAGGACGTGCTGCCGGGGTTTGCGCTGGACTTGGCGTGGGTTTGGGGGGATTTGGCGTAAGCCGCGAAAGAAAAAGTCGCCCGGCGTTCCTGATGGGAGGCCGGGCGCAGTATTCTACGGGAGAGAACGCACGGGAGAGTGACAGCGCGTTTGTTTACCCTTGGGTGGGTGGCAATGGCGTGAGCAGGGATGCCTGGCCGGTGGCGGTGTTGACGAAGCGCACGGCGGGAACGTACCAGCCGGGCGTGGTTGGGACGACGATGCTGAGGGCGCCGTCGGTGAAGGTGTAGAACCGTTTGGTGCGGTAGCCGTTGTGCGTCGGCGTCCGGTTCTGCGAGGGCAGCCGCTGCAGGAGCAGTTCGGTGGTGACGCCGTCGGCGTTGGCGTCGGACGCGGTGAAGGTCAGGCCGCCGTCGTGGGCCTGTGTCGTGATCGTGACGGTGTCGCCGGTGAAGGCCGTCGCGGGCGGGGTCATGGGGACCGTGCCGCCGGGGTTGACCTGCAGGAACTTGCTGGTCAACTGGGTGAAGGCGGTGATGCCCGACAGCGGGCGGCTTTTACCGGTCTCGGAGTTGCGGCTGTTCTGGGTCTGGGCGTGCTGACTCCACTGTTCGGCGTTGGCCTGGGTCATGTTTTTGAACAGAGTGGCCGCGTGTGAGAGATTGCTGCGGGCCGAAATTTGCCCGGCGGTTCTGGGGTTGGCGGGCGAAACGCGGGGGCGGACGATGACGCCGTCTTTGGTGTTGACGAAGACGACGCTGCCGGCCTTGCCGCGCAGCCCTTCGAGCAGGACGCTGATGCTGGCCTGTGCCATGTTTGATGCCTCTGGAATGAAGATCGGGGGCCGTGCGGCCCTCCGTCAATAACATCATCGGTAATTCTGCGGGGTTCTTTAGGGTTTGTGAGGAATATTTTTGCAGGCTGTTCGTGGGAGGAACAGGGAATGAATTCCGGGTCTAGGGTGACGAAACCCGCCTTCGCGGGTTAAGAGGGGCTTGCGCCACGCAAGCGGCGGACGTATTCAAGGCTGTCTTCCATTTCGGGCCTGTCGCGCCACATTTCGAAGGCGGGGTCTTGGCGGAAGGGGACGCGGGGTTTGGGCCGGGATTTGGGGCGGCGCGGCGATTGGCGGGCGAGGAACGCGACAAAGGCGGCGACGGTCTGCTGTGCGTCCGTGGGCAGGGCGGCGTACTTGTCGCGCAGGGTTTCGGGGGAAGGCGGCTGGCTCATGGGGATATTATAGCACAGCAAATACGAGTGACGGAATCAAACCAATAAGTCCATCGGTATACTCTTTTCCACATAAAATCGCCCTTTGTCCAGCAAGGAACATAGACCTGATTCATAATGAATTAGGGCATCACTGTGAAGTTTGCCGAGTATGTTTTTCTTGAATACAGAGGGATTGGAGTATTCCGTCCATTTGACTAAATCAATGTCTCGCACTTTTTCAGGGTACTTGTAATACATGATCACGAGGGACTTTTGTTTGTTGTCAAGTGCGGTATTCTGTACGCGAAGAAAGCCGTCTACGTCTGCGATGATAGGAATTTGGGTCTCGTTGAGGCTGTTGGCTATCTTTTGAGCCTGTGCTATCGGGCATTGAAAATAGACGCGCAAGATTTCCGTCATAATCCAGTCGGTTGTGTGTGCGACGAATAATGCATCTGACAAGTTGGGATTTACGTCACCCCCGATGTGAGCAACATCGCGCCTGTTGCGGACATCAAGTAGTACCACAAGAAGTCGTGGGATATAGAAGCGTAGTGAGTCGTGTAAGTTCGTATTATTTTCAATACGCCTACGGATGTCATCTGCTGCCCCTTGTCCTAATGTTGTGCCAAAGATCGTATATGGGGGGCTGTGTAAATGTTGGAGCAGACGTACAGCAGCCTCCGCGAAGCGGCCACCATTCAACTCACTGGGCTGAAAGCGCCGAAAGGCGAGATGTTGCTTGATTTCGATGTACTCATCAAGTAAATGGGTCACGATTTCTGGGGGAAGGGGCGGCGTTAAGGCTGCCGTGACTTGGTTTCTTGCAATGCTCATTGTTATTTTTCTGATTCAGTTTCGTTCGTTCCAGGTTTGGAAGTACCCGCAACCCACGCTTCTACTTTTGTATTCGCTTCAGGTGAAAGGAAAAACGCCTCATCGCTCACTCGGAAATAGTGCGTATTGTGAGGGCTTTTCACTGCTTTGCTGAATGTCTCAGAAGAAGCGGATATCGCTTTATACTTAGCTTTGAGGAATTCATAAGCCTCGTTCCATCGGAAGCGATCTCCCTTTTTTAAGTGTGTAATCAGCAACCAAAAGGCCAGCAATGCATAATCACGTCCCGTTGTGATGCTAAGAAAATCAAGTTGACCAAGCGCAACGTCCTCCTGCGCCCATGTATGCAGGCGCTCCTTATCCTTATCATTCAAGAACGAACGCTTCGTTGATTCAGATTGTGACTTGTTTGCATATTGAAACCCTGCCGGTACCTGCGCGTTGTCCATCTCGCCAATGATTCGTAGAACTTCTTGCTTGCCATCATTATTGAGTGCCAATCCCGTACTGGTCTCTAAAATATAACGACTGATATAGTCGTTGAGGTAACGACTAAAGTTATTTTTATCATTAATGCTTGCTTTTTCTGCGGCAGCTTTAAAGTGGTCTTTATTAGCGACCGGCTTCGCCAATAGCTCCTCGTAAGCATAGGCATATAACAATATGAACCTGCGTTGTTGATCAGCCCAGTTCGTACCTTTAAAATCTTTGGTGTCCAGCAGAAGGAAGTCGCCATCACGCCTGAAGAAGCGGGCTGCTCCTTGTGCTAGGTTGGTTGTTGGCGCTTGCGTTGGGGTTGTGTCTTCTTGTTGTCCGTTTATAGTCTCTTGCTCGCCAATAGATTCTTCAAGAACTTGCTGTGCGAGGGCAGGTGGTATATTCGCGGTTCTTATGGAAATAGGTCGTTGTTGTGGCTGCCGTCCCGGCATCTGGCCGCTTATGAAGGGAGCTAACTCCGTTGCAACGTGGTCAGAAAATTGGAAGTCTATATCTTCTGCATCACCATATTTTGTAGGTTTGATGATGCGGCGAAGCCTATTGGTTTGACTTTGAGCAGTCATGGCCTTAATAGGCTCACCACAAAAAAGGCAGATGTCCATGCCTGTAACAAGTAAATGGCCGCAGTCAGATTTGAGGCATTTTGTTTGGCTTTTGCAATGTAAGCAAAAATTGTATTCAGCAGAGGTTAGTTGCTGGCAGGTTGGACAGGTAACAGTATCGGCCATAATCGGCTTCCTCTTATCGAACTATAACTTGTTATAGTTGCTCTGTGTCAAAGGGTACAGTCTTATTCTACTGAAAATTGGGCAAGGAGTCAAGCAGGTATAGACACAGGAATTAGCATAAAGAACAGAGAATTATGGGGTAGGGAATGGAAGAAGAAAGGGGAAGGGCGATGAGACAAATTCTGGTGCGAGGTATGGCGGTGGGGGCGGCAATGGCAGTGGGGTTGTGGGCGTTGGGGACGGTGGCGGCGGCGGCGGGGCCGTGGCAGCTGCCGAAGCAGCCGATGCCGCAGGGGGCGCGGCGCGGGGTGATTACGCAGAAGACGGCGCTGCGGTCGGGGGCGTCGGAGGCGGCTCCGGTGGTCAGAGCGCTGCCGAAGGGGCTGTCGGTGGCGGTGTACGGGGTGCGGGACGGGTTCTGCGGGATTCAACTGCGAAACGGCAAGCAGGGGTACGTGGAGGCGGGGGCGGTGCGGCCCGCCGAGCCGCTGAAGGGGAACTGCTTCTGAGGCCGTTTTTGCGGGGCCGCTGCAAGGGCGTAGCATGGGGTAAGTATGGGAGTATCATGGGTTCAACATGGGAGCGGGGCGCTGCGGGCGTTCGCGCGGGGGGCGGCGCCCGACGTGACCGCGCCGGACGGGAGCGCGGTCTACGTGCTGGTGGACGGGGCGCGGGGCGCGTCGAGGCTGAGCCTGGCGGAAGCGGTGGTCGGGCCGGGCGAGCGGACGGCGTGCGTCTCGCATAAGACCATCGAGGAGGTCTGGTACGTGCTGCGCGGGGCCGGCGTGTTCCATCGGGCGTTGCCGGACGGGTCGGGCGCGGAGGAAGTGAAGATCAAAGCGGGGGACGCCGTGCTGATTCCGACGGGGCATCGGTTCTGGGTCGAGAACACGGGGGCGGGCGAATTGGCGTTTCTGTGCTGTGACGCGCCCGGCTGGCCGGGCCACGAGGAGGCGGTAGTACATGACGATTGATGTGGAGTATTTGCGGGAGTTCCTGGTAGGGCTGCTGAACACGCCGTCGCCGACCGGGGACGCCGAGCGGGGGATTGCGTTCACGGAGGCGGCCCTCCGCGAGCTGGGGCTGGAGACGCGGCGGACGGTCAAGGGGGCGCTGACGGCGCAGTTGGCGGGCGCTTCGGACGCGCAGCCCAGGGCGGTCACGGCGCACGTGGACACGCTGGGCGCGATGGTCAAGGAAGTCAAGGGCAACGGGCGACTGGCGCTGACGCAGATCGGCGGGTACGCCTGGAACGTCATCGAGGGCGAGGGCGTGACAGTCGCGACCGAGAGCGGGCCGACGTACCGGGGGACGGTGCAGCTCGTCAAAGCGTCGTCGCACGTGCACGGCGGCGCGGTGGGGGAGACGAAGCGGGAGGCGTCCAGTCTGGAAGTGCGGATTGACGCGCGGACGGGGAGCGCGAAGGAGACGCTCGCGCTGGGGATTGGCGTGGGGGACTTCGTGTACCTCGACCCGCGCGTGGAGCAGGTCAACGGCTTCATCCGCAGTCGTCACCTGGACGACAAGGCGTGCGTCGCGTGCGCGCTGGCCGCGGTCAAGGCCATTCAAGACGCGGGGAAGACCGTCGCCCGGCGCACGACGCTGCACGTCAGCAACTACGAGGAAGTCGGCCACGGGGCGTCGTCGGGCTTCCCCGACGACATCGTGGAACTTTTGACGGTGGACATGGCGGCCATCGGCGACGGCCAGACGAGCGACGAGTATCACTGCTCGCTCTGCGTCAAAGACAGCGGCGGGCCGTACCACATTGATTTCAGCCGCAAGTTAAGGCGACTGGCGGCGGCGAACGGGATAGAGTTGCGCCCCGACATCTACCCATTCTACGGGTCGGACGGGGAGGCCCTGTGGCGCGCGGGGGCGGACGTCCGCGTTGCGTTGATCGGCCCCGGCGTGGACGCCTCGCACGGCTACGAGCGGACGCACACGGACGCCCTGGTAGACACCGCGCGTGTTATTGGGTACTATCTGCTGTCCGACTGAGACGAACAAGGAGAACACGATGGCCGATCTGTACGAATACAAGATCCTCGTCAGCGATGCCGACGACGAGACCGATGAGGAAACGCTCAATAATTTAGGCGGGCAGGGCTGGGAACTGGTCAATGCGGTTGCCGATGTCCGTGCCAATGAAGAAGGCGAAGGCGACGAGGACGAAGACAATGTCCCCGTGACGGTGTTTTACCTCAAGCGTCGCAAAGGGGGCGCGTGATGAGTATCCTCGTCAACAAAGACACGAAAGTCATCGTGCAGGGCATCACGGGACGCGAGGGCGAGTTCCACACGGCGCAGATGATCGCGTATGGCACCAACGTGGTCGGCGGGGTCACGCCCGGCAAGGGCGGGCTGACCGTGCAGGGACTCCCCGTGTTTGACACGGTCAAAGACGCCGTGGCCCAGACAGGCGCGAACGCGACGTGTATTTTCGTCCCGGCGCGCGGCGCGGCGGACGGCATCTTGGAAGCCGTGGACGCGGGCGTGGACTTCATCGTGTGCATCACCGAAGGCATCCCAATCGAAGACGAGATCAAGGCTGTCAACGTGGTGAAGATCTCCAAGTCCCGGCTGCTCGGCCCGAATTGCCCCGGCATCCTGACGGTCGGGGAGTGCAAGATCGGCATCATCCCCGCCAACATCTTCAGCCCCGGCCCGATTGGCATCGTCTCGCGCTCCGGCACTCTGACGTATGAGTCCGTGGACGCCCTGACGCGCGCCGGACTGGGACAGACCACCTGCGTGGGCGTGGGCGGCGACCCGATGCCCGGCACCCGCTTTTTGGATGTCTTGCCGCTCTTTGAGAACGACCCCGCAACCGAAGCCGTCGTCATGTGCGGCGAAGTCGGCGGCACCGACGAGGAAGTCGCCGCCGAGTATATTAAAACAATGACGAAACCAGTGATCGGCTTCATCGCCGGGCTGACGGCACCGCCCGGCAAGCGCATGGGCCACGCCGGGGCCATCATCTCCGGCTCCTCCGGCGGGCCGCAAGGTAAAGTGGACGCCCTGAAAGCCGCCGGGGTCCGCGTCGCCGCCTCCACCGCCGACATCCCCGCGCTCGTCCGGGAAGCCCTGGGTAAGTAACCTCTCTCGTAGGGGCATGGCGTGCCATGCCCTTCTTATTCCCCTGGCGTCTGCATCGCCTCCAGGAACGCCCGCACTGCCGCCCGTCTCTGCCCACTCGTCTTGACCAGCAGCCCCGTCGGACGGCGGAACGCATCCTCTTCTCCAAACGGCACCGCGACCAGCGTTCCCGCGCGCTCCTCCTGCGCCACCGTGTCCGCCGGGACAATGCTCACCGCAGGCCCGATCTCCACCAGGTTCTTGATCGTCTCGATGTTGTCAAACGAATTCGCCAAACGCACCCGCACTCCCGCCGCCCGCAATCGGTCATCCACCAGTTTCCGCGTCGGAATATCGTCCGCAAACCCAATAAAGTCCAGCCCTTCCAACTGACGCAAACCTACGCTTTCTTCCCCCGCCAGCGGATGCTCCGGCGCACAAATCACGGCCATGTCTTCCTCGCCGAACGGCAGCGTTTCCATGCCGCGACGCGCCGCCGGACACGCCACAATCCCCACATCCACCGCCCCTGCCAGCACGTCTTTGTACACCTCTCCCGTCTGCTTATACTCCAAATGCACGTTAATTCGCGGATGCGCCGCCAGGAACGGCTTCAAGCGCGGCGGCAGAGCGTGCAGCCCCACCGAATACACCGTCGCCACACGCACCGTCCCCGCCGCCTCGTCCGACAGCCCCCGCAGCGACTCTTCCAGCGCGACGGCTTCCCGCACCAGCCGCTTCGCCCCCTCATACAGCGTCTGACCCGCCGCCGTCGGACGCGCCGCCCCGCGCCCCTGCCCGCGCTCAATCAAACTCTGCCCGCAAGAGCGCTCCAATGCCCGCAATCTCTGGCTCACCGCCGACTGCGTCACAAAGTTCTTGTCCGCCGCCCGCGAAAAACTCCCCGTCTCCACCAGATCGCAAAACAACTGCATCGTGTTCAAGTCCAGCATCAAAGTCCCTTTCCCGCTGCCCCGCACTCGGCGCA
>CAZZVX010000117.1:0-12279 GCA_964657535.1 Armatimonadota bacterium
GCACCGGGCCGAACACTGGTGGTTTTTCGGCGGCGGGCTCGAGTTCCCCTCGGACGTGCAGGACCCGCAGTACGCCTCCCTGTACGCCCCGGCGCGGACGGACCAGGAGCAGCCCGACAGCGCGTTCCTGGAGGACTGGCTCGCCCGGACCTGCGAGATCGTGGACAAGTACCGCCCGAAGATCGTCTGGTTCGACTGGTGGATCGAGCAGCCGGCGTTCAAGCCGTACCTGCAACTGTTCGCCGCGTATTACTACAACCGCGCCGCCGAGTGGGGCGAGGAGGTGGCGATCAACTACAAGAACGACGCCTACGAGGTCGGCTCGGCGGTCTATGACCTGGAGCGCGGGCAGCTTTCGGGCATCCGGCCCCTGCTCTGGCAGAACGACACGGCGGTCGGCAAGAACTCCTGGGGATTCATCCAGGACATGGACTACAAGAAGCCCGACGAGATCATCCGCGACCTGGTAGATGTCGTCAGCAAGAACGGCGCGTTGCTGCTGAACGTCGGCCCACGCGCGGACGGCGTCATCCCCGACGAGGACCGGCGCATCCTGCACGAGATTGGCACGTGGCTGGCCCGCAACGGGGAGGCGATCTACGGCACGCGCCCGTGGCACGTGTTCGGCGAGGGGCCGACGGAGATCGAGGCCGGGATGTTCACGGACACCAAGCGCGCGGAGTTCACCGGGCAGGACATCCGTTTCACCACGCAAGGCGACCGCCTCTTCGCCATCGCGCTGGCCTGGCCGGTCGAGTCGCTGTGCATCAAGTCGCTGGCGCTGGACGCGCCAGAGGCCGGGCGCGTGACCGCCGTGCGGATGCTGAGCCGTGACGACCTGCTCGCGTTTGAACAGACACCCGACGGCCTGCACGTCTCCCTGCCCGCCGAGGCGCCGGGGGAGGCTGCGTTCGCGTTCGAGATCGTCCGCGCGTGAGATCGCCGAGAATACTCCTCAAATGGATAAAAGCGTGTCGAGAACGTCGCCCGTCTGACTGCCCCGCGACTGATGCCATTGCCCGGCGACTGAAGTACCTTCGGTTCAACTTCGTTAGTGCGGCAAAAAGATTACGAAGTCCGAGGGTAAGGCCTCACAGTAGGGGCATGACACGTCATGCCCTCCTTCTGGGTTCCTTCTGAGCGTCCGCAGGGACACTTTGTGCTCTTGTTGCCGCGACCTGAAGTCGCCGGGCAGTTTTTGACGGGGCTGAGATTCTGATATGCAATTGCCCTGTACGCACACAAAAAAATGCTTGACAACTTGCTAAACCTATGTTACAATTGTATTGTAATGACAATAATTACATTCATTATTACGTTAAACTGAACTCGTCAAAGGAAACCATTCTCATGCAGACACCTTCGCGATCTTCACTTCATCCTAAAGCCGCCGGAACCTTCTTCACTGCTTTGCTCAATCGCAGTGCCGCCGCCATGCTGGGAGCCGCCGCAGTTGCGTTGCTGACAGGCACCGCACAGGCGCAAAACTTCACCTTGCAAGGCAGTGATGGTGGCGGCACATCAAGTTTCACAAGCCCGATACAGGGAGGCGCGGGTTGGACAAATGGTACACAAAGCGGCCAAAGCCCAACAGCCGGGAATACTTATGAAGTGGCTGGTCCTTACAGGCTCCGCACTCTTCAAAATGCGAACCCTTACACTTTCGCGGGCGACTCGCTGCAGATTGATACTCCTAGTGTGTTGTTCCTGAAAACAGTAGGCGGCACGATTACTGTCAGCAATTTGATTTTGAATGGGGGGGCTGTTGATCTTTCCAATACAGGAGCCTCGTTCACCAGCACTCTTGCAGGCAACATCTCTTTGACTGGCTCCTCTGCTGCAGATATTGTGTCTGAACAAGGTCAAACCCTTGTCGTTTCCGCGCCTATCAGCGGCGCAGGCAGCCTGGATATCAATGCTCCTGGCACATATGGCAGCAATCCAGTTGGCAGTTCGACGTCTAATGTTGTCAGTTTTACTGGTGCCAACACTTACACCGGCGCGACGGCTGTGACTTATGGAACGCTTAACATTTCCAGCAGTCTGGCACTGCAAAACAGCACGCTGACAACCGGCGGCACGGGCGTTGTGTTTGACTCTTCCGTTGCCTCCCAAGCCTTCACGTTTGGCGGACTTTCCGGCAGCGCGAACATCGCCCTGCAAAACAACGCAGCCACTCCGGTAGGCATCTCGCTCAGTGTCGGCAACAACAACTCCACCAGCACGTTCAGCGGCAACGTCACCGGAACCACCGGCAGCAGTTTTGTTAAAGTCGGCACGGGAAAAGAAACGCTGACGGGTGTGGACTCGGCAGCGAACACCACCATCAGCGCAGGCACGCTCGGTCTGGGCGCGAGTAATCGCCTCACCGCCACGTCCAATGTGACGCTTGCAGGCGGCACACTTTCCATTGCTAACGCTTCCGGCAGTGCCTCCTACAGTCAGGGCACAACAAGCGGCAGCAGCCCCACCGGGCAGGCGGGCGTCACGGCTTCCACATTCGGCGCGGGTCAGCTCTCCGTGACGGCAGGAAACGGCATCTCCTACCTGGATTTTGGCGCGGGCAACACGGGCGGCGTGTTTAGTTTTGCATCTTATGACTTTGCCAGCCTGGGCGACTTGTACATTCTCAATTACAACGACGGCAACTTCACCGGCACGTACACGCCCGGCACAGGAGGCGGCCCCGACCAGTTGTTCTTCGGTGGAAATGGGCAGACGGCGCAGCAGCTGCAGCATGTGTTCTTTGTTGACCCCATCGGCGCAGGTGGCACGACGCAAACGGGGCTGTGGCAGGCGCGTCTGCTGTCTACGGGGGAAGTGGTCGCGCCGGAGCCGTCGCAATGGCTGGCCCTGATAATCGGGGCGCTGGGCATCGGCGCATTGTCCTTGAAGGCCCGCTCCAAACAGGCTGGGCGTTGCTGATTGCTTAGATGGGATGCAAGAAGGCAGGCTTCCATGCCTGCCTTCTTTCTTTTTGGAGCGCGTCGTGATGGGTCTGCGCGTTGTTCCAGTAGTCAATGTTGGGGGTGGGGCGTCCGCGCTATTGTTGGTTCCCAAAACGGACAAATGGGACACGTACCGAAGCGTCACAGGCGGCGTCCTGAAGTCGCCGCCGCTGGAGATCAGACCGTGACGGTCAAATCCGCTGACGCGGCGACTTGGCAGCCGATGAACCTGGCATCGGACACGCTGACCCGCACCGACGATCAACAAAGAAACAGAGAGAAACTATCACGTCACTTTCGCGCTGCCGGGGCTGGTGGCAACGTGACAGAACGCAAGAAACTGGAGAATGTTATGCCCTTTCACTTGTCTTCCCATCCACGCCGGGTCTTGACCGGACTGCTCCTCGCCGCCGTCGCCACGCTGCCGCTCGCCGCGCGCGCGCAGAGTCCGATCACCGCCGTGCCGGCGACGGATTTCCTCAGCTCCCTCGGAGCCTGCACGCACATCGGGCAGGGCGTGGATGACCCCGTGCGCAGCGCCGACTGCTTCAAGTACGCCGGCCTGCGCAACCTCCGTGACGACGGGATCGCCGCCCACATCCCGGATTGGATCACCATCTACCGGCGCACCGGCGTCCGCACCTGCCTCCTCACCAACAAGAACATTGAGCAGACGCTCGCCATGGACGACCAACTCCGCGCCGCCGGCGCGTTGCTGGCTGTGGAAGGCCCCAACGAGCCGAACAACTGGCCGGTGACGTACCAGGGGCAGAAGTCCGACTACAACAAGACGGCCCTGCCCATCGCCCGCTTCCAGGCCGACCTCTACAAAGCCGTGATGGCCGACCCACAGCTCAAGGGCATCCCGGTGTTCCATTCAAGCGTGGCCGGCGGATCCGAGAATGACAACGTCGGTCTGCAGTTCCTGACGATCCCGCCCGGCGCCGGTACGCTGATGCCGGATGGCACGACCTTCGCCGACTACGCCAACGCTCATAACTACGTCTCCGGCTACACCGGGAAGATGGTTGACAATGGCCCCTGGAGCGCCGCCAACCCGACGATGCACACCCAATGGGCCGGCCTGTACGGCGAGTACGGCCACACCTGGCACCGCGGCTTCAGCGGCTACACGAACGACCAATTGGTGACGCTGCCGCGCGTGACAACGGAGACCGGGTGGCCGACGAGCGGCCAGGGCAGCATTACCGAGGACCAGCAGGGTCGGGTCTTCCTCAACCTTTATCTGGACCAGTACAAAGAAGGCTGGAAGTACACCTTCATTTATATGTTGCACGATGATCCGAACCAGGGGTATTACGGCCTGTTCCATGTGGACTACACGCCGAAGGCCGCCGCGACTTACCTGCACAACCTGACGACGATCCTGGCCGACGGCGGGTCTCTCCGCAAGCCGGGCAGCCTCAACTACCGGGTCGTGGACCCGCCCGCCACCGTCCACGACATGCTCCTGCAGAAGAGCAGCGGCGCCTTCGCCCTGGCGGTGTGGGATGAGCAGGTCAGCGGCACGAGCAGCGTCACTGTGGACCTGGGTGGACCCCGCGCGCGGGTGGAGGTCTACGACCCGACTGTCGGCACGACGCCTGTCCAGTCCCTGCGGAACATCAAGTCGCTGACGCTGGCGTTGAGTGACCACCCTATGATCAT
The DNA here is from genome assembly GCA_964657535.1 of Armatimonadota bacterium. Lineage (GTDB taxonomy): Bacteria > Armatimonadota > Armatimonadia > Armatimonadales > Capsulimonadaceae > CAZZVX01. The sequence goes on from CAZZVX010000117.1 coordinate 4,617, forward strand.
CGTCCTGCCCAAGCGCTAGAAAGTCTCCATTCGCCGGGCCTCGACGGCAGGGAAAGCGGCCAAGGCGCATCCCAAGAAAGCCCCGACCAACTCATGAACACTGACTCCTACCGCGTCGGCACGCTCGTCTACACCAAAAAGACGCTGGCGAAACTGTTCTTCTGGCTGCTCTGGGGCGATGTCTGCTTTATGCTGATGGAGAACGTGGTGCCGAGCATTCTGCCGGTGCGTTTCCAGCAGCTGCACGCGACAAACATTACCATCGGCCTGATCATGTCCACCATCCCGAATCTGATCAACTCGGTCTTCAACCCGATTGTCAGCTTCAAGAGCGACCGCTACCGCAGCCGCTGGGGGCGACGCATCCCGTTCATCGTGATGACCCTGCCGTTTCTGGTTCTCAGCATCATCGGGCTTGGCTACACGGACCCCCTGAGCCGGTGGATCAGCGGCCACTTTGGGACCGCCATCCATATGTCCGTCGTCTCCGTGGACATCGCGACAATCGGCTTTTTCATGGTCTGTTTCGCGTTCTTCAACAGCTTCGTCGGCTCCGTGTTCTGGTACCTGTTCAACGACGTGGTGCCGGAGCATCTGCTGGCGCGCTTCATGTCCCTGTTCCGGCTCGTCAGCCTGGCGACCGCGTCGGGGTACCAGTTCTTCATCTTCCAGTACGCCGGGACGCACTCCACGGAGATTCTGGTCGGCATCAGCCTGCTGTACTTCTTCGGCTTCGGCCTGATGTGCTTCATGGTAAAGGAAGGGGAGTACCCCCCCGCGCCGGCCTACGTGGACGGCCGCGCGAACCCGCTGTCCGCGATCAAGACGTTCGCCAGGGAGTGCCTGACCCTGCCGCACTATTGGTACATCTTCCTCATCTCGGTCTTCGGCGCGGTCAGCGGGGCCGCCGGCGTGTTCATGCTGTTCTTCTACGAGTCGACCGGCATGAATCTGGCGCAGATCGGCCGAATCACCGGCACACTGTCCATCGCGGTCGCCATCCTTATCCCCGTGTCCGGGTGGCTGGCGGACCGGTTCCACCCGCTGCGGATCGTGATCGCCGGGTACGTGATGAACCTGTGCGTCACCCTCCCGGCGTCGCTGGTCTGGCTGGCGTGGCATCCGGCGGCGCACCTGGCCTTCTGGGCGTGGATGACGATCAGCATTGCGCTGATCGCCCCGGCGACGGCGCTGCTGGGGGTTTACGACCCGCCGGTGTTCATGGTCGTCTTCCCGCGCAGCCGCTACGGGCAGTATTGCTCCGCGAACGCGATGCTGCGTTCTCTGGGCGGGATCGCGGGCGGCGTCATGGCCGGGGCGTTTTTCGATTACGCCGGCCATGTCGTTTCGCACCAGAACGTCTACCGCCTGATGCCGGTCTGGCAGATGCTCTTCACCATCCCGGCGTTTGTGTGTGTCCTCCTGCTCTACCGGAGCTGGAAGCGCTACGGAGGGGACGAACACTACGTCCCGCCCGTGCCGGGGGAGAGCCTGGACCAGCGGCTTTCTGAGGAAATCTCCGAGGAGGAAATTCCTACGGAGACGGTACCCCTGGCGACGCCTTAACTCCAACACGGGCGGGGCGCACCGGCTCCGGGATCGTAAACTATGACAAACACCCTGACTCTCTGGTATGACCGTCCCGCGCAGGAGTGGACGGAGGCCCTGCCCCTCGGCAACGGGCGGCTCGGCGCGATGGTGTTCGGCGGCCCGGACACCGAGCGCCTGGCGCTGAACGAGGGCAGCCTGTGGTCGGGCTACCCCCGCGACGGCAACCGGCCGGAGGGTCGCCAATCGCTGCCCCGCATCCGCGAGGCCGTGCGGGCCGGGCGCTATCTGGAAGCGGACACGCTCTGCCGGGAACTGCAAGGCGACTACACGGAGTCTTACCTGCCCCTGGGCGACCTGTTCCTGGATTTCGAGCGCGGGGGGGTCGTCAGCGATTACCGCCGAGACCTGGACCTGACACGCGCCGCCGCCACGACGCGCTATCAGCGGGACGGGACATGGCACACACGCGAGGTCTTCGCCAGCGCCCCCGACGGCGTCCTGGCGGTGCGCCTCGTCTGTGACCGGCCCGGCGGCCTGTCCTTCCGCGCTCGCCTGACCAGCCCGCTCCGTCACCAGGTCCGCGCCGAGGGCGGCGACGGTCTGGTGATGCAGGGCCGCGCCCCCAGCCATGTCATGCCGAGCTACCTGGGCGACAGCCCGGAGGCCGTCACTTACGATGAGTCCCACCCCGGCGTGGGCTTCGAGGCGCGGCTGCTGGCCGTGCTGGAGGGAGGAACCGTCTCCGCCGAGGGCGACGGCTTGCGCGTCGAGGGCGCGGACGCCGTCACGCTGCTCCTCGTCGCCGCGACAGGGTACCACGGCTTCGACCGGACGCCGAGCCGGACCGCCGACTGTCTGCCGACACTGTTGGCCGCCGCAGACAGACCATACTCTGCGCTGCTGACGGACCATGAGCGGGACTACCGGAGTCTCTTCGAGAGCGTGGCGCTGGACCTGGGGCCGGCCACCACGGGTACGCTCCCGACGGAAGAGCGCGTTCGGCGCTTCCGCGACGAGGATGACCCCGATCTGGCTGTCCTGCTGTTCCAGTACGGGCGCTACTTGCTGATCTCCTCCTCCCGTCCCGGCGGCCTGCCCGCCAACTTGCAGGGCCTCTGGAACGAGGAAGTCCGCCCGCCCTGGAGCGCCAACTACACGATCAACATCAACACGCAGATGAACTACTGGCCCGTCGAGATCGTCAGCCTGGCGGAGTGCTTCTCCCCCGTCGTGGACTGGATGCGCGGCCTGGCCGCCAACGGGCGGAGGACCGCTGACGCCCTCTACGGCGCGGGCGGCTGGTGCGCCCACCACAACTCCGACCCCTGGGCGACGACCTGGCCGGTCGGTGACGGGGGCGGAGACCCAGTGTTCGCCAACTGGCCGATGGGCGGAGCCTGGCTGTGCCGGAACCTTTGGGACCACTACGCCTTCAGCGGCGACCGTGAGTTTCTGAAGACGCGCGCTTACCCGCTCCTGAAGGACGCGGCGCAGTTCTGCCTCGACTTCCTGGTGGACGGCGACGGCGGACACCTCGTCACCGTCCCCTCCACCTCGCCCGAACACAAGTTTCACACCCCGGAAGGGCCGCTGGCCGCCGTCGGCAGCGCCTCCACCATGGACATGGCGATCATCCACGACCTGTTCACGCACGGCATCGGCGCGGCGCAGACGCTGGGCGAGGACGCCGAGTTCGCGGCGGCGCTGGGGGCCGCGAGGGTGCGTCTGCTGCCGCCGCCGATCAACGCCGACGGCGTCCTCCAGGAGTGGTCCGAGGATTTCGCGCCGCAAGACCCGCACCACCGGCACGTCTCGTTCCTCTACGGGCTGTACCCCGGCGATCAGATCACGGAGGAGGGAACGCCGGCGCTGTTCGCGGCGGCCCGGAGGGCGCTGGAACGGCGGGGCGACGCCGGGACCGGCTGGTCGCTGGCCTGGAAGCTGAACCTGTGGGCGCGGCTGCGCGACGGCGATCATGCTTACAGGCTTGTCCGCGCGCTGCTGACGCCGGCGGGCGGGTCGGGGACGGACTATTCGGGCGCGGGGGCGGGCCTCTACCCGAACCTCTTCGATGCCCACCCCCCCTTCCAGATTGACGGCAACTTCGGGTACACGGCGGGCGTCGCCGAGATGCTGCTGCAGAGCCATGCCGGGTTCCTGGACCTGCTGCCGGCGCTGCCGCCCGCCTGGCCGGAGGGCCGGGTGACGGGGCTGCGCGCGCGCGGCGGCTTCACGGTGGACCTGACCTGGCGGGGGGGCAGGCTCACGCGGGCGCGCATCCACTCCGCGCACGGCGGCCCGTGCCGCCTGCGCTCGTCGTCTCCACTGAATGTCGGCGGGACGGCGCTCACGCGGGAGCCGTCCGGCCTGTTCGCGTGTCACCTCGCGGCGGGGAGGGCCTGCGAATTCACGGCGGCAGGTAGGCGCTCCCAGGGAGACTAGTCAAAACCGGAGTGTGCCGGCCCTGGCCTGTGACGGAATGATGAGGATGATTTGACCAGACTGAACGGCAAAGTGGCCTGATCACCGGCGCGGCGCACGGAATCGGGGCGGGTGTTCGCGGCGGAGGATGTCCGGCGGATGGTCGCGCAGGCCGCCGCGCACTTCGGCGGCCTGGACGTGCTGGTCAACAACGCGGCCCTGACCGGGTTCGGGCGGCGCATGGACGCCGACGACCTGGCGGCTGGCTACGACATTCTGATGGCGACCAACGTCAAGAGCGTCTGGATGGCCCTGCACCGCGCCCTGCCGCGCCTGAAGGCGCGGGGCGGCGGGTCGGTCATCAACGTTATTCTTCGCAACCCAGTTTATAAAGGCCGGCCCGCGAGTGGCAAATGGTTCGGTGTTATGAACGCTCGCTATGGCGGAAGCCCCAAGCAGAATCGGATGCTAGCTGGCTTAGTTGTCTGCCCATGCTGTGACGGCTCGGCCATCGCGCGCTACCAGACCGCCAATGGCAAGCAGTATCGCTACTTTGTCTGTAGCGCCTCCCGGAAGGCTCGCTGGCGCGGGCTGGTCCCGATCTGCCACAGTGACGTGTATCGGATGAGCGTGATCGAGGACGCCGCATTGACCGCCGTGCGCGAAGCCTACAGTCGGCCCGATTCGATATTGGAAGCCATCGCGGTTTACAAACGCCGACGGAAGCAGAGCGCCGCTTCGCCCGACGCGGGGGCGCGGGAGATGGCTGACCTCGCCGCACGCCGGAAAGATTTAGAAGATCGGAGGGGCGCGCTGGCCCGGCAGCAGGCACAAGAACAGGGTGGGGCAGGGAGAACTACCCTAAAGGACGCGGACATGGCCCGGCTCGCCCTGGAAGATGCGTGGCGAGTGCTGACCGATCCTGCGGTGAGTGGGGCGAAGAAACGGCAAATTATCGGCACGATTGTGCAGAGGGTCGTCTGCCAGAAGGACGGGGCGCGGGTCGCATTCATGCCCGGCCTCTTCGGAGAGGGGCGAATGCGACCCAACGGGGAGCAGCCGTCGAATCTGTTATACCACTTGCATGGGCATGAGGACGCAGAGGTAGTCGGCGTCGTCGGTGGGGCGGATGAGGCCGGGGCGCAGGGGTTCGGTCAGTTCAATGTGCAGGCCCTCGCTATCCAGCACGGCCAGCACGTCCGAGAGGTACTTGGCGTTGAAGGCGATCTCCACGGGGGCGTCGTCGCCTTCGCGGGCGACTTCCACTTCCTCCTCGGCGTTGCCGACGCTGCCGGACTCGGCGGTGATGGTCAAGCGGTCGCCGTCCTCGGTGGTGCGCAGGACGATGCGGTTGGCCGAGTCGCGGGCGACGATGGAGGCGCGCTTGACGGCGGCGGCGAAGCCTTCGCGCTCGATGGTCAGTTTCTTGGTGTGGGAGGCCGGGATGACGCGCTCGTAGTTGGGGAACTGGCCGTCAATCAGGCGCGAGATCAGCGTCGTGTCGCCGCCCTTCTCGTCGGGGATGTGGAACTGGATCTGGTTGGACGACAGGGTGACGATGACATCGCCCTCGTCGCCGCCGATGATGCGGCCCAGTTCGCTCATGGCGCGGGAGGGGACGATGGCGCTGGCGCTGCCGGAGCCTTCCTTCACGGCGCAGTCGCGCACGGCCAGGCGGTGCGTGTCCGTGGCGACGAACTTCAGCGAGTCGCCCTGGAAGACGACCAGGACACCCGTGAGAATGGCGCGGGTCTCGTCGGACGACGTGGCGAACAGAGTCTGCTTGATGGCCTCGCGCAGCATGGCCTTGTCCACGACGAAGCGCGACTCTTCCTTGACCTGCGGCAGCAGCGGGAATTCTTCGGCGGGCAGGCCGAGCAATTTGTAGTTGGCCTTGTTGCAGCGCAGGCGCAGGGCGTTGGTGTCGTCTTCCAGCGTGTACTCCACGTCGGCGTCGGGCAGGGCGGCGAGCAGTTCGGTGAAGTTGCGCGCCGGGGCCGTCGCCGCGCCGTCGCCGGCCAGGGTCGGGGTGGGGAGGGTGTGTTCCATCCACATTTCCAGGTCCGTCGCCATGAGCGAGACCTTGCCGTCTTTAACGGACACGCGGACGTGTGTCAGAATGGGCAGGGAGGAGCGGGTCGCGACGGCCTTGCCGACGGTCTGGATGCCCTCGAACAGTTCTTTGCGGGGGCTGCTGGCTTTGAGGCCCATGCTGGGCGCGGCTTTGGTGGCGGTTGCCATGATGATGTTCTCCTGTGTTGTGTCAAGTGAGGTTTCTGTTATAACGGAAGGGCTTGGGCCGGGGTCGCTTCGGCGTCCTCGCGCAGCAGGCGGCCCAGAAGGCGCTCGATGAACCAGTCGTCGGGGCGGGGCGTCGGGGCGGTTTGCAGGCGCGTCACCGCCTGGCGCAGCGAGTGAACGTCCTGGGCGGCGTCGGGGTGCGCTTGCAGGTACGCCTCCACATAGGATTGCAAGGCCCCCGGCAGTTCGCCGTTTATGGAGAGGTCGAGCAGTTCGGTGATCGGGTCGTCGGTCATTCGCGTTCCTCTCTCTGCTGGCGTATCAGTGCGTCGCGCAGGGCGCGGCGGGCGCGTCCGTGCAGGGACTTCGCCGCCGCTGAACTGCGGCCCAGGATGATGGCGGCTTCCGAAGCCGTCAGCCCCTGCAGGTCGCACAGGGTCAGGACGAGTCGGTGGTCGTCGGCCAGGGACGCCAGCGCGTCGTCCAAGTCCGAGACCGGGTCCGGCGCGGGGGCGAACAGCACCCAGTCGCCGCGCCCGTTCTCTTCGATGCCCGACAGCGACAGCGTCGGCAGGCGCGGCTGCCGCCGTCGTTCCAGGCAGACCAGGCGGACGATGCCGAGGAGCCAGGTCTTGAAGCGGCTTTCGCCCCGGAACCCGCCAGCCCGCAAGGACCGCGCCGCGCGCAGCCAGCATTCGGAGGCCGCTTCTTCGGCGTCCTCGCGGGTCGGCAGTCCGCGCCGGGCGAAGGCGTAGGTCGCCTCGACGTGGCGCCGGAACAGCGTTTCCAGCGCCGCCGCCTCCCCCGCGTCCGAGTAGCGGGCGGCCAGTCGCTCGTCGTCCTCCCAATCGGGCATCGTCATATCCTGAGTGTCTGATTCGCGGCGAAAAGCGCCGCACGCTGCAAATAGAGTTTACTCTTTTTTGCGGGAACTTTTGTCAGTGCCTTGTCGCTTGCCTCTATGAACGAAACCCGTCGTCAGCGATGACGCGAAAGGACACCATTCCCATGAAGGCATTCGCCAGATTCACCGCACTGCTCGGCCTCGTCGGCGTGTTCGCCGGAACGTCTTACGCCCAGGCCCCCGCGCCCCCGGCCCCGCCCGCCGCGCCTGTGGCCGCCAAGCCCGCAGGCACGATGGTCAAGGGCCACACCCGCAAGTTGAAGAGCGGCAAAGTCGTCACCGTTAAGGGGTATACCCGCGCGCCCAAGATGACTCCGGCCACGACGGCCCCAAAGACCGTCGCCGTGAAGGGGTACACCCGCAAGACCAAAGGCGGCAAGATGGTCACGGTCAAGGGCTACAGCCGCAATGCGGCGACCAAGAAAAAGACCATGTGAGCCGTCCCCCAGGAGTGAAATCCTGGGCTGCCGTCCCCCAGGGCTGAACCCCTGGGCTGTCGCGGAGAGGACTGCCCGCCTGCGCGGGCGAAGATGGAAGACGGGGAAG
>CAZZVX010000118.1:0-12275 GCA_964657535.1 Armatimonadota bacterium
CGATATTCCGAGGGTTGGGGGTGTGTCGGGTATAATGGCTGTGAAGGATTTCACAAGGAGTCTGATTAGAAGGGGTTACGGTTATTTTACGCCCGCTCTCGCCCATCACGTACTTCCGCCGGAACCTGGGGCGGACGATCCCGCTGGGGTTCGTCATCGTCCTGTCCGTGTTTCTCATCGCGTCGGTCGTCACCATCGTCAATTCGATTGATTTGACCGTGCTGACGATCTATAATTACACGAAGGCGTTCACTCCCGTCATCCCCCGGTCGGGGCATCTGCACGTCTCGCCGCAGATCGTCGCACGCATTCGGGCGACGCCGGGCTGCGACAAGACCATTGAGACGAGTGGGTTTTTCTTCAACGTCAACACGGTCTTCGGCCCGTTCCCGTTCGTCTGTCTGGGCGTCGAGCCGGGGGACCGGGACTATCTGCTGAAGCGCGCGGGGGATACTTTGGAGCCGGGCGGCCATATGCCGACGCCAGGGCTGCCCGAAGCGGTGGTCTCCGAGGGCATCGTCCGCAACAAGCGGCTGAAGATCGGCGACTACATCGCCAGCCCCACCGAGGCGGACACGTCCTCCATTGTGGCCGTGCCGGTGCCAGTCAAGTTGGTTGGAATACTCAGAGGGCCGACGTGGATTGCGTTCACGTCCAAAGAGTTCCCCGATGCAGCGCTGCCGCTCGTGCCGCACTCCATCCTCGCGACGACCAAGAACCCCGCCGACCAGCTCGCGTTCGGGGATAAACTCTTCTCGACGCTGCCCCGCGTGCAGGTCGCCGTCTTCTCGTTCAACGACCTGGTCAAGACCCTGCGGCACTCGCTGGCGTCCATGTATCTGATCATGCACCTGGTCAACGGCACGGTCATTTTTGTCGTCGCGCTGATGGCGGGGATGCTGTCCAACATCTACTTCACCCAGCGCATCTCCGAGTTCGCGACGTTGGCCGCTATTGGTCTTAGGCGCAGCACGTTGGTCTGGCACGCGGTGTCTGAGACTGCCATCCTCACGAGCATCGGGTGGGCCGTCGGCATCTTTGTCAACTGGGGCATTCTGAGTCTGATGCGCGGCAGCGTCTTCGAACCTCGCGGGATGCTGATCAACCCCAGCGATCCGTATTCGTACATCAACACGCTGCCCATCCCTGTCATGATCACGCTGTTTGCCGTCGCCACCATCTCCTACCGCCTGGCGAATTTGGACCCCGTGACGATCATTGAAAGGCGCTGACCCATGCCCGAACCGCTCCTGACCACCGACCGAATCTCGCTGATTTATGACGATGGCGGGCGGCGCACCTACGCCCTCCGCGACGTGAGCGTGTCCATCCCAGACCGCCAGTTCGTCGGCATCATGGGTCCGTCCGGCTCCGGCAAGTCGTCGCTGCTGTACATTTTGAGCGGCCTGAAGCGCCCGACCGAGGGCGATGTCTCTTTAGGCGACTTCCGCTACGGTGGGCATTCCGACCGCGACTTGATTGATCTGCGCCGCCGCCGCTTTGGCTTCGTGTTCCAGCAGCCGTACTTGCTCGTGTGGCAGACGGCGATGGAGAACGTGCTGATGGGCGCACCCGTTCTGGATAAACGGGCGCAGGACCAGGCCCGCGACTACTTCGACCAGCTCGGTATCGCCGATCTCGCGGGCAAGCTCCCGTCCCAGCTCTCCGGCGGCGAGAAGCAGCGCGTCTGCGTCGCCCGCGCCATGATGAACAACCCCGACGTCATCTTCGCCGATGAGCCGACCGCGTCCCTCGACCACGCCAACGGTCACTTGGTCGTGGATTTGCTCTCCGCCTACCGCGAGCGCGGCACCGTGGTCGTCGTCACTCACGACCCCGAGATGCTTCAGGGCGCCGACCAGATACTGCTCATGCGCGACGGCCGCGACACCGGCTGGGTCTCCCCGCAGGAGGTGCTGACCGCAGGCGCGCAGAGCAAGACGGTCGCGGTATGACGTGGGTGAAACGATGGCTGATTCTCCCGACATCCCGTTAGAAAAGATCCGTTCGGAGCCGAAGCGCCCGCCGGACTTTGTAGATTTCTGGGGGCGAATGAAAGAGGAACTGGCCGAGACGCCGCTCGAATGGGAGCGCGTCCCGGACGCTGCCTGGACCACGCCGGACGTGATCGTGGACTGGGTGCGCTTCCCGTCGCTCGGCGGCCTGCACGTCTACGGCTGGCTTGCGGTTCCCAAGCACGCCGCGCCAGAGGATCATGTCGGCTACCTCTGGCTGCCCGGCTACTCCTACGGCAACCCTCCGCCCGGCCCGGAAAGCCTGTACCCGAACACGGTCACGCTCGGCCTTAATTTGCACGGCAACACGCCCGACACGCCCTATATTCACCCCTTCACGCTCGGACGCGAGTACATCACGCAGGGCATTGACTCGCCGGAGACGTATATCTACCGTGAGATCGTCGCGCACGGCCTGCGCGCGCTGGACGTGCTGGCCGCGCAGCCCGAAGTCGACCCGGCCCGGCTGGCTGTCGGCGGCATGAGCCAGGGCGGGGGGCTGGCGCTGGTCACGGCGGCGCTCGCCCCCCAAATGCGGCTTTGCCTGGCCGATATGCCCTGGCTCTGCGACCTGGACCGGGCGCTGGCGCTGATTGACCGGGCGCGGTACAAGAAACTTGCGAATCATCGCATCCCCGACGGGCGGGCGCTGATCGAAGACTATGCCGACGCGCACCCGGCGCGGCGAGACCAGATCTACCAGACCTTTCGCTATTTCGATCCATTGTCCCACGCCGCCGACATTCTTTGTCCGACCCAAATGAGCGCGGGCGGGCGCGACCCCAGCTGCAAGCCGCCGACCATTTACGCCGTTTACAACGCGCTCACGTGCGAAAAAGAAATGCTGTCTCTGCCGACGGTGGGCCACGAGATCGTCCCCGCCATGCACCGGACGCACGCAAAATGGGTAGAACGACTCAGCAGCGAACCCTGAAGGAGAATATCTATGCCGGACGATCCGATTGAACAGCACGTCGGCCTGACGGAGCCGGACGCCTTTGAGCAGACGACCAGTGGCGAGAGCGTCACGACCAAGCATCTTTACGCCGACGGCGGCCACGGCCAGGAGAAAGAAGCGACTACGCGCAGCGCCCACGCGGGGGCCAGCAGCGAAGCGCCGGCGAGCAGCGGCATCCCAAGCGCCAAGACCCAGCACGGCCTGAGCGAGGTCGCCGCCCCCCAGGATGAGACGTTCGCCGCCGGGCATACGGCGTCGCTCGACCAAGAAACGAAGCCGTGACTCAGGCTTATCTCGGCCTCGACATCGGCGGGACCAAATCGGCGGCGGTGGTCGGCGACCGGGACGGCAACATAATTGTCCGCGCCTCCGGCCCGACGCCGCAGGATGACTGGCGTGAGGCCGTCGCGTTCCTGTGCGGCCTGATCCGTTCAGTCTGCCGGGAGGCAGGAACGGCGCCGGAAGAGATGACGGCGCTGGGCGTCTCCTGCGGCGGGCCGCTCGATTCGCGCACGGGCGTCGTGTATTCGCCGCCGAACCTGCCTCGCTGGGACGCCGTGCCGCTGAAGGCGCTCCTGCAAGACGAGTTTTCTCTCCCCGTGTCTGTCGAGAACGACGCCAACGCGACGGCCCTGGCCGAGCATCGCTGGGGCGCGGGCGTCGGCTGCCGCGACATGGCGTTTCTGACGATGGGGACGGGCATTGGCGCGGGCTTGATCTTAAACGGGGAACTGTACCGGGGCCGGAACGATCTGGCCGGCGAGGTCGGCCACGCCACCGCCATGCCCGGCGGGCCAGTATGTCCCTGCGGCAAGCGCGGCTGCCTGGAAGCGCTGGCGTCTGGCACGGCTATCGGGAAGGCCGGGCAGAAGCGCTATGGCGACCCCTCCGTGACGGCCCGGATCGTCTGCGACCGCGCACGTCTCGGCGACGAAATTGCTCAACAGATCGTGGCCGAGGCCGCTTGTTGGATGGGCGTTGGACTGGCGAATCTTTTGCACACGCTGAATTTGGAACGGATCGTCCTCGGCACCCTCGCCGTCCACGCCGCCGATCTGCTGCTGGAACCGATCCAGGAGGCGACCCGCGCCCACTGCTGGCCCCGCGTCTGGGAAGGCGTCGCCATCGTCCCCGCCGCTCTAGGCGATGCCGCGCAGGACAAGGCGGCCCTCGCCGTCGCCATGGCCGCAAAAAAAGACGGGGGCGGGGGTTGACACGCCCCGTCTCCAGTGTTATAATAATCGCAACCCCGGACAATCTCCGGCTGCACCAAAGGCGGTCTGAATGGCCCGCCCCGTGCAAACAAAAGCCGTCCCTCGCCGACATTCTAGAGGTCAGCAGGCACGGCTTTTCCTCTGCCTATTCCCTGCCGGACGGTGATGACTATGACGTTTGACGCTGCCGTTTTGGACACACGCTGGCTGGAACTGACCACGGCTCTCGGCTTGCCCAAAGCGTCCTCACAGGCGCACTATGCCGATCTCTGCAGCCGTTATTCCGAGCCGTCGCGCTTCTACCACACGCTTTCGCATATTGCCCGGATGCTTCAGACGATAGACGAGTGGCAGCCCGTGGTCGGCGTGAAGGACGCCACCGTCCGGCTGGCCGTGTGGTTCCACGACGCGGTTTATGACAGCCGTCGGAACGACAACGAGGAGCAAAGCGCGCGGCTGGCGCGTGAGGCGCTGACGGACTGGCACGTCCCAGAAGCCGTCGTCGGGCGCGTCGAACGGCTCATCCTCGCCACCAAGTCGCACGACCTGGACGTACAGGACTCCCTCGGCGGTCTGTTTCTCGATGCCGACCTCGAAATCCTCGGCAGCCCGCCGGAAGAGTACGCCCGCTACAGCCGGGCGATCCGGGAGGAGTATTCGTGGGTCACGGACGAAGATTATCACGTCGGGCGCGTCCGCGTCTTGCGCCTATTTCTGCAGCGCGAGCGCATCTATCGCACTCCGGCCTTGATTGACCTCTGGGAAGAACCCGCCCGTCAAAATCTGAACGCGGAGATCGCACGCCTGCAAATATAAGCGTGTTCCAAGCCCGAACAAAACGTGACTGGGGCTGGACCGACTGGAGAAATCGCCTGTCTTTGCCGATATAGAAACGAGGACGAGCGAACGGGCCTGTCTGGTGAAGCGTCGCCGCCCTCGACAGCAAGGAAGCAGGGAGTATGGCGAGTAACGCCGCAGCGTTGCCGGCCTCGGCGCCCGGAGTTGACCCCACCGAGGTTGACCGGCAGGCGGCGGAGGTTCTGGCGGAACAGCAGGAGATCGTTTTCCGCCGCGCGGACTGCCTGCTGGTGGGCCTGACGATCCTCCAATGGCTCGTCTTCGGCCTCGGCCGTCTTGCGCCGGGAGCAAGGACGCCGGACCCGACGCCGGATGTCTTGATCTTTCCAGCGGTCCTTTCGCTGCTGTCCCTGGCGCTGGCCTGGGCGTGGCCGGGCCGGGCCGTGACCCGTCACGCGCTGGCGGTCTCACAAGTCTTGCTCTGTTCGCTCCTCAGTCCCCTCGCCGTCGGGCGTGACGCCCCGCCTTTCCCGGTCTTCGGCGTCCTCGCGTTCCTGGCGCTGTACCGGGACTGGCGCGTGCTGATCACGGCCTCGCTGCTCGCCTCGCTCCTGCCCCTGTTCGAGCGCGCGGCCCTCACCGACGCCTGGCTCTGGCTGGAACAGGCCGGCGCCATCCTGGCCGAAGACGTCCTGCTGCTGTTTTACTGCCGTCAGAGTGCGCGCGAGATGCGCTGGAACGCCGAGCGGCAGGCCATCCTCCGTGCCGCCGACAGCCTCGTGCGGGAGACGCGCGTGCAGAGCCGCTGGACGGAGGGGGTCTGGCGTGACGCCCACGACCTGCTGCGCCGCTCCCATCAGGAACTGGAAGCGGGCGAACTGCGGCGCGCGCAGGAGTTGGCCCGCGCCAACGACGCCCTGCAGCGCAACCTGTCCGTCCTCCGGGCGCAGCAGGAGGCCACCGTGGACGGCATCCTGGTCGTGGACGAGACCCGCGACATTTCTTCTTATAATCAGCGCTTCTGTGAACTCTGGGACATCCCGCCGGGCGAGATCAGCGCCGAAGAGGACTGGCGGATCATGCCCCATCTTCTGTCCTGCGTCAAACAGCCGGACGCCTTTCTGCGCCTGATGGAGCGCTGTTACGACAACCCGCACGAGCAGGGGCATGACGAGTTTGAACTCGCCGACGGACGTATTTTCGACCGCTACACACGGCCCGTCTTCTCGGAAACGGACCAGTATTACGGGCGCGTCTGGTACTTCCGCGATGTCACTGAGCGCAAGCGCGCCGAGGTGCAGATCGTCGGCCTGAACCGGGATCTGACCCGCGCGTATGAGGACATGGCCCAGGCCTACGACGCCACCATCGAAGGCTGGAGCCGCGCGATGGACCTGCGCGACAAGGAGACTGAAGGCCACAGCCGCCGCGTCACCGAACTGACGGTGCGGATGGCCGTCTCCCTCGGACTGTGCGGCGAAGACCTGATTCAGATTCGGCGCGGCGCCCTGCTGCACGACATCGGCAAGATGGGCATCCCCGATCACATCCTGCTCAAGCCTGGCAAGCTGACCGACGACGAGTGGGTCATCATGCGCCGCCACCCGACCTACGCCTACGAGATGCTGTCCCCGATAGCGTTTCTGCGCCCCGCGCTGGACATTCCGTTTTGTCACCATGAAAAGTGGGACGGCACCGGCTACCCGCGCGGACTGAAGAACGAAGACATCCCGCTGTCGGCCCGCCTGTTCGCGATTGTGGATGTCTGGGACGCCCTCCGCTCCGACCGCCCCTACCGCCAGGCTTGGTCGGAAGACCGCGTCAAGGACCACATCCTTTCGTTCGCCGGCAGCCACTTCGACCCCGAACTGGTCCGCGTTTTCGTCTCCGTCATCACCGAGAACGACATCCTTTCCGACATCTCCCAGGTGTCGTCGCTGGATTTCTACACCGAGGACACCCTCAGCGAAGAACTTCCCCGCGCCGCATAGCCCGTCACCACCTTGTTCACTCGTTCCTCGCTCACAGGGGCCTCCGTACCGCTCCGATTGGGGAATTCGGAGTGTCGCGTCATGCCAACCTTCTTAATCCTCCCTTTTAGGGAGGACCCTGCGAAAGGAGGAACGACCGAAGCAAGGAGGTGGGTCGGCGGGGAGGCGGGTTCCTCACGCTCTCTTGCGTCATGTGCTATAATAACTCGCACAGATTTCAGGAGACTTGTCATGCACGGCAGCGAACTCAGACGCCTTTACCTCACCTTCTTCGAATCCAAAGGAGCGAAGCGGCTCCCCTCGGATTCGCTCGTCCCCCAGGACCCGACCCTGCTCTTCACGTCGGCGGGCATGGTCCAGTTCAAGCCCTACTTTTTGGGCGAGTTCGCGCCCCCCGCCCCCCGCGCCGCCACCGCCCAGAAGTGCCTGCGGACGACCGACATTGAAGACGTCGGCGACACCAGCCACTGCACGTTCTTCGAGATGCTCGGCAATTTCTCGTTCGGCGACTACTTCAAGGCCGAGGCCGTCGCCTGGGCCTGGGAGTTTTTGTTCGACGTGCTCAAACTGGACATCGAACGCATCCGCGTCACCGTCCACGAGAGCGACGACGAAGCCTACGGCCTCTGGCTGAAAGCCGGGATGCCGGAGCGCAAACTCTTCAAGTTCGACGAACACAGCAACTACTGGCCGGCGGGCGTCATCTCCAAAGGCCCGAACGGCCCCTGCGGCCCCTGTTCGGAGATATTCTTCGACACGCAGCCCGATCTGCCCCCGACGCCCGACGGCGTGTGGGACGACAACCGGTGGCTGGAAATCTGGAACCTCGTCTTCATGCAGTACGAGCGCGGCGACGGCGGCTCGCTGACGCCCCTGCCCAAGCAGAACATTGACACCGGCATGGGTCTGGAACGCACCGCCGCCGTCATCGCCAACCTGCGCGGCCCGTTTGAGACCGATCTATTTGCGCCCATGATGCGTAAACTGGAAGAACTCTCCGGGCTGACGTACACGAGCCGGGACGACGACCGCAAAGACATCGCCTTCCGCCGCGTCGCCGACCACGTCCGTGCCACGGCGTTTTGTCTCGCCGACGGCGTGCTGCCGTCGAACATTGGCCGGGGCTACGTCCTGCGGCGCATCATGCGCCGGGCCATGCTCGCGGGCCGCTACACGCTCGGCCTGGACAAGCCGTTCCTAGCCGACATCCTGCCGACCGTCATTGACCACCGCAAAGACGACTACCCCGACCTGGAAGCCCGGCGCGACATCATCCTGCGCTACGCCCGCATGGAAGAAACGCAGTTCCGGCAGACGCTGGAGACCGGCACCGCCAAACTCAATGCGCTCCTGGACAGCGACTTTGTCCGGCAGTCTCAGACCGTTTCCGGCGACGATGCGTTTGAACTGGCTTCCACCTACGGCTTTCCCGTCGAGATGACCCAGGAACTCGCCTCCGAGCGCGGCGCGACTGTGGATATGGCCCGCTTTGAGGAAAAATGGCAGGAACACCTGCGCATTTCCGAAGGCGGAAAGAAACGCGAAGTCTTCGGCGAAAGCATCGTCCCGGCCCTGCGAGAAGGCGGCGCGCGGCAGACGCTCTTTGTCGGCTACTCGGAAACGCAGACGCAGACGCAGATCGTCGCCCTGCTCAAAGACGGCCAGTTGGTCGACCGCGCTGCCGAAGGCGAGACCGTCCAGGTCGTCCTGGACCAGACGCCGTTTTACGCCGAGGCCGGAGGCCAGATCGGCGACACCGGCTGGCTCCGCGCCGAGGGCGGCGAATTCACCGTCAGCGACACCCAAAAAGAGGGCGGCTTCTTGTTCCATCGCGGGACGGTCTCACACGGCGAACTGCGCGTCGGCGACACGCTCGATGCCCAGGTGGACGACGCGCGCCGGGCCAACATCCAGCGCAACCACACGACGACTCACCTCCTGCACAAGTCTCTGCAGACCATTCTCGGCCCGCACGTGCAGCAGCGCGGCTCGCTCGTCGCGCCGGACCGTTTGCGCTTCGACTTCTCGCACGACAAGGCCCTGACGGGGAGTGAACTGCGCCAGGTCGAAGGCCTGGTCAACGAGCAGATTCTGGACGACTTGGACGTTCACACGTTCGAGAAGAACATCGAAGAGGCCAAACAGATGGGCGCCATGATGCTCTTCGGCGAGAAATACGGCGATGTCGTGCGCGTCGTCCAGATGGGCGACTTCTCGCTGGAGTTCTGCGGCGGCACGCACCTGCGCCACACGTCGCAGGCCGGACTGTTCAAGGTCGTCTCGGAAAGCAGCAGTCAAGCGGGAGTGCGCCGCATCGAAGCCGTCACCGGCAAAGCGGCCCTGATGCGCACGCTCGACCAGGAGCGGCTGCTGCAGGACATCGCGGGTTCGCTGAAAACGTCGCCGGCCAACGCGCCTGCGTCGGTCGAAAAACTCCAAAACGAACTCCGCGAGCGCGAACGCGAACTGCAAGCACTGCAGAAAGCGGCGACCGGCGGCGAAGTGGAGCGGCTGGCTGCGGGAGCCACACAAGTGGACGGCTTCAAACTCGTTCGCCATGCGCTCGGCGAAGGCGCGGACGCCGAAACCCTGCGCACCCTCGCCGATGAAGTCCTGAACCGGCTCAAGTCCGGCGTCGTGATCCTGGGCGGCGCGGGCGGCGGCAAAGTCTCCCTCGCCGTCAAAGTCAGCAAAGACCTCGTGGAGCGCGGTCTGCACGCGGGCAACATCGTGAAGGCCGCCGCCCAAGTCGCCGGCGGCGGCGGCGGCGGGCGTCCCGATTTCGCCCAGGCTGGCGGCAAAGACCCCGGCAAACTCGCCGAAGCCCTGGACACGGCCGAGCGTCTGGTGACGGACCAGTTCGGCGGGTGACAGCCGCATTGAGTGAAGCCGCAACAGTCTTTGCCACTGGCCTTTCTCCCCGTCTGCGGGGGGAAAGGTGGCGAAGCCGGATAGGGGGCATCTTTCTGTTCCTGATACTCGCGCTGCCCTGCCAAGCCCGCCCGCAAGTGTTGGTGGTCATCGCCGATCATCTGACGCTGGACGATGTGACCCGGCCCGGCCTGCCCAATCTCGCCCAAATGCGGGCGCAGGGACGGACGGCCTTGATGTCGCCGGGACTGGCGGCGGGCAAAGACCCAATCGCGAACGCCTACGCATCGTTGGGCGCGGGCGACTCGGTCGGGGTAGGGGACGTCTCGCAGGGGCGGTTGGCGCAGGCGCTGGCGGACGCCAAGACTCGCACGGCCTTGATCGGCGACGCCGACGGGGACGACACGGGCGCGTATCGGCCCGCGTCGCTGATACTGCCCGCGCCGTCGGAAGCCTCTGTCGGCCAGGACGACGGGACAGTGGCCGACCCGGTCGCCGCTGGGGGCAGACGGATTGACCCGTCCCGCCTTTGGGCTTTGACGCAGAACGCCCTGCGCGACTGCGACCTCGTTGTTGTTCACGACGGCGACTTTTCACGGATCGAGCGTGAAGACCAGCAGGGGAATCTGCTGCCGCAGGCGTATCAACTGCACCGGCAGCAGGCGCGACAATCGCTGGACAATTTTCTAGGACAGGCGCTGGCATCCCGTCCGTCGTCCTATGTGCGTTGGCTTTACCTCGTCGTGCCGACGCCGCCCCTGACGCGGACAGGGGGCTGGGATTCGCTGACGCCGTTTCTTTGCGTGCAGGTGAATGGGGCCGGTCCGACAGGGCGCGAGGCGCTGCGGTCCGAAACGACGCAGACGGACGGGCTGATTGCCGCGCGTGACATCGCGCCAACTCTGCTGGCCGCCCTGATCGTTCCCGTGCCGATGCAGATGACCGGCGCGGCGGCGCAGCCTGCGTCGTGCGGCCTGCCGCGTCTGCGCCGCCTCGACCGGCAGACGCGGCTGAACCAGCAGGCGCAGAATCCACTCTTCTGGAGCCTGGGGTTTCTCGGCGCGGCATTGCTGTTCGGCACGCTGGGCTTGTACCTGTCGGGCCGAATGACAGTGTCGGCGTGGTGGCGGCGCGCGTCGCTGTACGCGATCCGGCTGCTGTCCGCGTGGCCGCTGGCGCTGTTGGCGGCCCCGCTGCCTCAACCGCCGACGCTGGGCGTTTACTTCGCGTGGATCGTCGGCGCAACGCTCCTGCTGGCGCTGCTGCCGTCGCCGAGTCTGATCTTTGGGCTGACGGCGCTTGTGCTGGTCGGGGACGGCCTGACGGGGACAGCTCTCGTCTCGCAGTCCGTCCTGAGCGCGTATTTTCTGTCCGGCATCCGTTTTTACGGCATCGGCAACGAGTACATGGGCGTGCTGATCGGCGGCGCGCTGCTGTTGGCGTCCCTGCGCCGGGTGGGCGCGCGAGGCGCGGCGTTCTGGTTCGCGCTCGTCACGTTCGCGCTCTCGTTCCCGGCGTTCGGGGCCAAAGCCGGCGGGGCGGTGACGGCGGCGGCGACGTTTGTGGTCGCCTGGCGGCTGCTCCAGAAGCGCCCCGTCACCTGGAAGCACCTGGCCGGGGGGCTGATCGCGGGTTTTGCGCTGGTCTTCGTCTGGGCGCTGGTCGGACACTGGCTGCCTGTGCGCCGGACGCATATCGAGACGGCGGTGGGGGCGCTCGGACAGGGCCGTTTGGGGTATATTGCAGGAGTCGCCTGGCGCAAAGTCGGATTGGCCGTGCGCGTCTTTCTGCACCCCGGCACGCTGCTGGGCGTGCTGGGGCTGATTCTGGTCAGTCTGTGCGCCCGGCTGTTCCTGCGGCGGCAGGTGCGGGACTATCTCGCAAGGCACGGGCGTTTCGCCGCCGTCTGGCACGCCGGCCTCTGGGGCTGCCTGGTCGCCGTGCTGTTCAACGATTCGGGCGTCGTGGCCGCGATCCTGGTGTTCAGCAGTCTCCTTCTGGCGCTGCTACACGGGCTGTATGAGGAAGTATGCGTCTTGTCGCCCTCGATGTCGGTGAGGCCCGCGTCGGCGTCGCCGTCTGCGATGCCCTAGAAACCGCCGCGTTCCCGGTCGGGACGCTGCACCGGGTCGGCAGCCTGAAGCGCGATGTCGCGGCGGCGGCGGCGCTGATCGCCGAGCAGGAAGCGGACGCCGTGGTGGTCGGACTGCCCCTGTCGCTCGATGGCGAGGTCGGCCCGCAGGCGCAGCGCGTCCAGGGCTTCGCCCGCGCTTTGGAACGCATCGTCGGGGTGCCGGTCGCCTTCTGGGACGAGAGTCTGTCCAGCGTCGAGGCCGACGCGCTGATGATCGCGCAGGGCGTCTCCCGCGCGAAAAGGCGCGAGCGCATTGACCAGACGGCGGCGGCGCTGATCTTGGAAAGCTACCTG
>CAZZVX010000119.1:0-12223 GCA_964657535.1 Armatimonadota bacterium
GTCATAGACAAAATAGCCGCCCTGGGGTTCAACGCCCTGTTCTTCGCCGTCTCCCCCGGCGACACCGCCGATGTCCCCGACGCCCTCCCTGCCGCCCTGGCTGAAGGCAAGCAAAAGAACGTCGCCGTGTTCGCCGTCCTAGACACCTTCTGCTGGCACGACGACGCCCTGGAAGGCCGCCCCAAACCCCTCCCCGATAACATCGCCGACGACCTCACCCTGCAAGGCGAAACCCTGTCCCAGTCCGTCCAGCGCCGCCTGCAGCGCGGGCTTTTCCGCAACGAGTTTGACCGCCACGACACCGAACTGCAAGGCAGCCGCCGCTGGGTCAGCCCCGCCGACCCCGCCGTGCGCGCCCGCCTGCAAAAACTTGTCCGCGCCCTCGCCGCCGTGCCCAGCCTGTCCGGGCTGGCCTTCACGGACACCGCCCCGCCCGGCTACCTCGGCGGCGGCGACACCGGCGGCGCGCTGGACACCGAACTCGGCTACACATTGCCCCAGCGTTTGGCCTATCTGCGCGCCAACTCCAGCGACCCTCTGGACATCGGCAGCTGGCGCGAAACCTATCTCACCCTCCGCACCAACGGCGGCTCCGACACGTCCCTGGACACCACCATTCCCGGCTTTGACAATAACGGCATGGGCGGCGACGCGAGCCTTTGGGACAAATGGCGCGGCGACGAAGACCACGCCCTGCTCGCCGCCCTCTGGACGACGGCCCACAGCGCCAACCCCACGCTCCCCCTCTGGATGCGCGAACAGCGCATCGGCTTCTCGTTCGACCCCTGGCCGTCTCCCAAACAAGTCAACGAGGCCGACGACCTGAAAGCCGAAGGCAACCCCCTGGGCAAGCGCGCCACCCCCGCCACTATCCTGGTTCCGTCCTTCCCCGGCTGGCTGGACCACCTGGACTTCTTCGCCGACAGCCTCCCCGAACTGCGCCAGGAGTTCGGCAACGGCCAGGCCACGGGCCTGCTGCTCGACCTCACGGACGCCGGACCGAACAGCGACCCCCTCCGCACCCTCGCTCGCCTCGCTCCCCTGTTCGCGCCGCCCGACAAATAAATGCATCGCCCGCTCTGTCATCTGTCCATTTTTTCTTTGAGGGACTTATCAAGGGGAGCAACTATCGGGCTAGCTGCTTCTTATGGATTGAGTTTTAAGTAAATATTTACGACTTTGAACCAGATCGTTCTTTACAGGCCAACTGTGAAGAGCAGCGAGGTAATAATAACTTTCCGTAAGGCGAGGGTCAAGCGTAACAGCCCGTTGATACTCATGGATTGCGTTATCTATCGTCTGGATATCATAATTGCCTGACCCCATGCATCCCCCTGCCAAAGCATAGTGCGCGTACCCCATGCTGGGCTTCAGTTCAACCGCTTTTTTATATTCGCGCAACATCAATGTAATGTTATTTTATTGTCTATGAGGCCGAAGTATTGGAGATAATAGCCGTAGTTGAGATGAGCCACAGCCGAGTTCGGCATTTTCTTCACAGCATCTTGAGTGCTATGAACAGCCTCATTGTTTAACTGTTGTAGGCGTTCACTGGCATCTCGTGGTACTTCCTGTTTTGCATTTCGCTGAAGTGTTCTCCATAGGGCTTGCATCGCCTGCAGTAAGCCTCGGAAAAACTGCACTCACGCTGCGGATCATCAGGCTTTTGCCGAAGATATCGATCTGCAGCAAGCGTCAGCCAAAACAGTCCGCCATCAATTTTTGCCTGATAAACTGCCGCCCGGAACTTTTCACAGTCGCCTGCAAATTGATTAACAGCCTTGTTGGCAGAGGCTTGATCTGCAATATGATAGCCTGGAATAGCCCAAGCAACAGTTATACTTGCGAAAAACAGCGTTACCAGGCCAGACAATTTTGTGATTGGAAGTTACATAAGAGTCATCTTTCTAGGCACGGGAGCAGCCATAATGGGCCGCTCCCATGCCAAGTATCCGACTCAATAACCTGGTGGATTCCACCCCTGAGCGGGAAAGATGTTACGCTGGCGCGTCTTGTGTCAACCTTTTGGGAGATGCTGCTGAATGCTCCGCTGCATGGGGGCGACACCGGGATTTGCCGTTGCGTTTGGGGCCAGTTGCAGATACTTGCTGAGGTAAAACTGTGCCGCTTTATAGCGATTTGTGCAGCAATAGGCGGCAGCCATCAGGAAGTACGGCTCAGTTTGGCGCGGGTCCAGCGCGACGGCCTTTTGGCCTTCCGCAATGATTTTGTCATTCATCTTCCGGCTATAATTACCAGACCCAGCATACGCATCGGCGAGCATCGCGTGTGCATATCCCATGTCCGGCGCGAGTTGGACGGCTCGCTCGTATTCCCGCAGCATGGCGGGAACCTTGCCCATGCCCATCACGAAGTATTGCAGGTAGTAGCCGTAGTTGAGGTGGGCCGCGACCGAGTTGGGCAGCCTACTCGCGGCCTCCTCCGAGTCCCGCACTGCTTCATTGTACAGCCCCTGAAGTTGGGGGCTGGCCGTAGGCGGCACTGTCTCGTGCACGCCGACCGGCGACTGCGCCTGCCAATAGGCTGTTGCGAAACTACATTCCCGCTGTGGATCATTTGGTTTCTGTTGAAGGAACTGATGCGCCGCCAGTGCCAGCCGCCATAGGCTCTTGTCCAGATAGGCTTGGTAAGCAACAGCCCGGAACTTCTCGCAGTTCCCAGCGTACTGCTGAACTGCCTTCTGTGCCGAGGCATCGTCGCCGATGTGGTAGCCGGGAATGGCCCAAGCCGCAGCGGCGCTCGCCAGCAGCAACACAACAGCGCTCGTTATTAAACAAATTCTCATATCCTATACCTCCAGTTGGAGCCGAGTCATGCCCAGCGGCCCATCCCGTGCCTCAGTAGCTCGGTGGATTCCAGCCAGGGGCCGGATCGAACGGGGTGACGCTCGTCGGTTGATATGGTTGATAGTAGCTGTAGTCGGTGGTCACAATGTCGTCCTTGCGCCAGACGCCCGTGCCGGTGTAGCCGTGAATGCCGTAGATGTCCAGATGGCCCTTATGACGGTTGACGCTTGGGCGCATTACCGCCCAGGTTTGACGACCTGCTGGAATCGCAGGCGTCGGGTTGATGCTAATGCCGCTGTCGGACGTTTTAGACCAGTCATAGCCGCCGCCGAACTGCAAGTTGACAGCGTCCTTGTCAACGCCCAAAGCGCCGTCCACACTGCCGCCTTGTGTGATACTGCCGCTAAAGTTGATGACGGCGTTGCCGCCTTGTCCCCCGATGAGAGGCATAAGAATGTTGCCGTTTTGATCTGTGGCTGCCTTCCACGGGTAAGTCGGCCAATCTGGAACGTCTGGGTCTGGCCCCATAACCTTGTAGGGCGATCCTGCATCTTCGGGCCAACTGGCTGGCTCGTACTCGTTGTGCAGGTGCAGGTAGTAGTTACCCGTCGCCTCGGCTTGGTCGCCCGCATCATAGAGGCTGAGAAAAATGTGATCTATTTGGCCTACTGTCGCGCCCAACTCCGGCGCAGTAAGGTTATCGATGTTGGGCCAAACATTGCTGTCATTATAGCCATTGAGGCTCTCTCATACCAGTGGTAAGTTGATCCCACAGACCAGGAACCTGCTGCTGATCCTGAAAATGTGAAGTATTCATCTCCATTGTCCTGCGGCACAACATAGAGTGCCGTGTCTCCCCGTAGTGTTCCGTCCGCCGCGCGTTGGTTGACGATTACAGGTCCCGTTAATGCCGGGTCACGGTACTGGGAGCCGCCGTCGGAATTGGTATCAACAGCAGGACAACTCACCGTCACTTTGCGATTATCTTGATAGACGAACTCGCTTACATTAGCGAAGATGGTACTCCCGGAGCCGTAAGGAGTTGTGTCGGCAATTCCGGCAGACGCGCTCTGGTCTGATTCCAAAACTGCAATCGCAGTATACTGCTCCGACGATCCAGGGACAGTGCCGGAAGCTAAGGTCACAGGCAGTGTGCGGAGATGAATGCCTTTGGAGTCATTGTCCTTCTCCCATGACCAATTGTCGTCGTCTATACGCTCAAATTTAGTCACGAGCGAGTCTCGGTGTCCATCGTCCGCCGACCCCGTTACGTTGATGTCGCTGATTGGCGTATAAAGCGGCTGAGTGTAGTCGTAGTAGTTTTCGGCAAGCGCATAGTAGCCGGCATCGGATGTCTCTTTGACAGTGATTGTCAGCGGCGGAGCATCATTGGCGTTGTTGGGATCGGGTATCCAATAGAATGTTGTCACTAGCGTTCCACTGAGTGACACGTTGACAGCGTTGCCGGAACCCACGGACCAAATTCCCGCACTTCCATAGATACCCTGACCTGTGTTGTATCCGTTCCAGCTATACGAGCTACCGTTGCCAACACCTTGAACGGTCATTCGGGCATCCCACTGCCCGGCGTGAGCGGCAGGAGGCATGAGGGAGCAGAGCGCGGCGCAGGATAGGAAACAGAGGGCGGGGAAAGCCTTTCTTTAAGAAAGGCATTCGGCAGCGAAAAGAAAGGGAGTCATTGGTGTACCTTCTCCCGCCAAATACTGCCGGCGGCGGGTGCCTCATTTGGACTATGAGTTTGGCCATTATAAGGCCAGAATGTTAAGAAAAGATTAATCGGATGTTAAAGTTACCGAAAAGTCTTCACACTCCACGCTGGCCCTCAAACTGGCAAGTGGCACGTAATTTTGCGGCCAATCGAACAGCGTGAAAATCACTAAACAGTTGGGGGCAGCGGGTACACTGTAGGCGCGATGACGGAATTATCATTTCCGAGAAAACTGCTGGACGCGCTGCGGGCGGCGCGGCGCTTGGTCGCGCTGACGGGGGCGGGCGTCTCGGCGGAGAGCGGGCTGCCGACGTTCCGGGAGGCGCAGACGGGGCTGTGGGCGCATTTTCGGCCTGAAGAGCTGGCGACGCCCGCCGCGTTCACGGCCAACCCGCGCCTGGTCTGGGAATGGTACGTCTGGCGGCACGATCTCGCGGCCCAGGCCGTCCCCAATGCGGCGCACCGGGCGTTGGCCGCGTGGGAGCAGCGCGTACCCGGTTTTACGCTCATCACGCAGAACGTGGACGGGCTGCACCAAGAGGCGGGAAGCCGAAACATCGTGGAGCTGCACGGCAGCCTGCGCCGTTCCCGGTGCGTCCGCGAAGACGCCGCGCGGCCCTGGCCGGACACGCGCGACCTGCCGCCGCCCTGCCCGGAGTGCGGCGCGCTGCTGCGGCCCGACGTGGTCTGGTTCGGCGAGTCGCTTCCCCCGGCGGCGCTGGCCGAAGCCGTCTGTGCCGCCGAAACTTGCGATGTGCTTTTGAGCATCGGCACATCGGGCGTGGTGGAACCGGCGGCGTCCCTGCCGCGATTGGCGGCCCAAAAAGGCGCGGTCGTCGTTTTCGTCAACCCGGACGCGCCCGAAGGCATGACGCGGGGCAGCCATCTTTTGCGCGGCCCGGCGGGGGACGTTTTGCCCGCGCTCCTGTACGCCGCTTGGCCGGAGGAGAAGGCCCAGTGACAGCCCTCCCGTCCCCGCCCTACGTCAAAGACTCGCACTGCGGCTTCTGCGGTGAGGCGTTTCCGAGCGACTTGCCCTGGCCGCGCCGGTGTCCGCGCTGCGGCAATGTGAGTTATCGGAACCCGCTGCCTGTGGCTGTCGTGCTGCTGCCTGTGGACAATGGACTGCTGCTGATCCGGCGCACGGTCGCGCCGCAGATCGGGAAACTGGCGCTGCCCGGCGGCTTCATCAACGCGGGCGAAAGCTGGCAGGAGGCCGGGGCGCGGGAACTGCGCGAGGAAACGGGCGTTCGGCTGGACGCGAGTGACGTTGACTTGTTCGACGCGCGCAGTGCGCCCGACGGCACCCTGCTGGTGTTCGGCGTCGCCCCGCGCCGGGAAAGAACGGACCTACCGCCGTTCGTCCCCAACGACGAAACATCCGAGTGGGTCATCGCCGTCGGGCCGTTGGAACTCGCGTTTTCCACCCACACGGAAGTGGTCACGCGGTACTGGAAGGAACGTCCCGCTTCGTGAGCCGCCGTTTTTCCGTGATCCTCTTGCTGGCGCTCTGCATTTTGGGGCGCAGTGCCTCGGCTCAAGCGCCCGCGCCGAAGGCGCCGATGGCAGTGCCAGCAGTGACGCCGACCGAGACTGCGCCGCCGCTGTCCGTGGTCACGCCCGACGAGCCGGGGCCGCTCATCGTGCCGCCGGTGGAGTCGCCGTCATCCACGGCGGTTGCGCCGCCGGTTCCCCCAAAAGTCACGGTCAAGCCCCGCCCCGCGCCGCCGAAGCCGCCTCGCGTCACTGTCCAAACCCTGGTTTACGGCCATTCGGCGCTGGGACAGCCGCTGACCGCGACCATTTTAGACAACGGCCCGCAGGCCAAGTCCGACGTGACGCTCATCTTCGGCGGCTTTCACGGCAACGAGCGCAGCACGCCGGATGTCGTCCGTCAACTGCAGCCGTATCTCCTTCAGAACCCGACGCTGTGGCGCGAGCGGCGCGTCGTGCTGGTCCCGGTCGCCAACCCCGACGGCTGGGCCGCCGCCACGCGGGTCAACGCGCACAACGTGGACCTGAACCGCAACTTCCCCGCCGACTGGTCCTGCACGGGCCGCGCCGCCCGCAACAACCCCGGCCCCGCGCCCGCCTCGGAGCCGGAAACGCGCGCCATGATCAGTTTATTGCGCGAACTGCACCCGCAAAAGGTTGTCAGCCTGCATTCGCCCCTGCACTGCCTCAATTGGACCGGCCCCGTCGGCAAAGAAATGGCCGACGCGATGACCCAGCTTGACCATTACCCGGCGACTTCGGACATCGGCTACCCGACGCCCGGCTCGCTCGGCGAATACTGCGGCAGCCAGGGCATCGGCATCGTCACCCTGGAACTGCCCGACATCTCCGCCCCCGCCGCCTGGTCCCAAAACCGCGCCGCCCTGCTCGCCGCGATCCAAATTCAAGTGCCTAAGCAGAGCGCCAAAAAGTAACGGCGCGGTTGCTGACACAGGCTTGACAACTCATTTTGTTCCCATTATAATAGCCTCAGCACGATTTTCCTGTTAATCCTAGTCGCATTGTTGCATTAAGAGGAGACGCCAAAATGGCCCTTTGGAAACCCGACCCGACGTTCTACCCCTCGCCGCGCCTCGCCGGACAGGCACCCGTAGAAAAGTTGGCTTATGTGGTCACGCTGCACCCGCAGGGGGTCGGCAAGCCGGACGCCCTGGCCGTCGTGGACGTTGACCCCCTCTCGCCGACCTACACCCAAGTCGTCGGGCGGCTGGAGATGCCGAATGTCGGCGACGAGCTGCATCACTTCGGCTGGAATGCCTGCAGCGCCGCCCTTTGCCCGTATGCCCCGCACCCGCACGTCGAACGGCGCTATCTGCTGGTCCCCGGTCTGCGCTCCTCGCGCATCTATGTCATAGACACCAAGCCCGACCCGCGCTCCCCGAAGATCGTCAAGATCATCGAGGCCGAGGAGATCCTGAACAAGACCGGCTACACTCGGCCTCACACGCTGCACTGCGGCCCGGACGGCATCTATGTCAGCGCGCTTGGAAATGCCGACGGCGATGGGCCAGGCGGCGTCTTCATTTTAGATTGCGAGTCGTTTGAGGTGCTGGGGCGCTGGGAAGTGGAGCGCGGGCCGCAGTATCTGGCCTACGACTTTTGGTGGCACTTGGGCTTTGACACGCTGATCACCAGCGAATGGGGGACGCCGAACATGGTGGAGAACGGCGTCAACCCCGACCTGCTGCTCGGCGGTCAGTACGGGCATCATGTCCATCTGTGGGACTTGCGCCGCCGCAAGCACTTGCAGGCCCTGGACCTGGGGGCCGAGCAGCAGATGGTGCTGGAACTGCGCCCGGCGCATGACCCAACCAAACCCTATGGCTTTGTCGGCGTGGTCGTGTCGCTGAAAGATCTCTCGGCGTCGGTCTGGACCTGGTATCGCGAGAAAAACAGCTGGGGCATCCGCAAGGTCATTGAGATTCCTGCCGAACCCGCCGACCCGGACACCTTGCCGCCGGCGCTCAAGCCGTTCGGGGCCGTGCCGCCGCTGATCACGGACATCAGCCTGGACCTGGCCGATAAATATCTCCACGTGTCCTGCTGGGGAACGGGCGAAATCAAACAGTACGACGTGTCCGACCCGTTTGCGCCCAAAGAAACCGGCTCGGTCCGGCTCGGCGGCATTGTCGGGCGGACGCCGCATCCGAGTTCCGGCCCGCTCAACGGTGGCCCGCAGATGGTGGAAGTCAGCCGCGACGGCAAGCGCGTCTACCTGACCAACTCGCTGTACTCCACCTGGGACGCGCAGTTCTACCCCGAAGGCCTGGACGGCTGGATGACCAAACTGGATGTCGGCGAAAACGGCGGCCTTGCCGCCGATCCGAACTTCTTCCGCACCTTTGAGGGCGAGCGTCCGCACCAGGTCCGATTGGAAGGCGGCGACGCCTCCTCCGACTCGTACTGCTTCCCGTAGGCGACACGCGATGCACGATGCGCACGGACAATGGCCCTGGATCACGCTGGCGCTGCTGGGGGCGTTTCACGGCCTCAATCCGGGGATGGGCTGGCTGTTCGCGGTCGCGCTGGGTTTGCAGGAGAAGAGCCGCCGCGCGGTTCTGCGCGCCCTGCCGCCGATTGCGCTCGGCCATGCGGCGTCCATCGCCGTTGTGGCGGGCGTGGTGGGCTTGGCGCAGGTCGTTGTCCCGATGGGCATCCTGAAATGGGTCTTTGCCGCGTTGCTGGCCGGGTTCGGCATCTTTAAACTTTTCCGGGCGCAGCATCCGCGCTGGGTGGGGATGCGGGTCGGGTTCCGCGACCTTGTGGCCTGGTCGTTTTTGATGGCTTCGGCGCACGGGGCCGGACTGATGCTCGTCCCGGTGCTGATGCGCCTGCCGCACGGGCCGACTGCGGCCATTTCCTCGGTCTCCTCCGCCCCCGTCGCGGCTTCAATGGCGGGGATGCCCGCCAACTGCCCGATGCTGACGCATATTCCTTCACCAACGCACGCCGCCGCGCGTCCATTGGACATTTGGCCCTCGGTGGAAGCCGTCGGCCTGCACACGCTCTGTCACCTGCTCGTGGCGGGCGTGGTCGCCTTTGTCGTTTACGAGAAACTCGGCGTTTCCATCCTGCGGCGGGCCTGGTTCAACCTGGACGGCCTTTGGGCCGTCGCGCTGATCGCGGCAGGAATCATGGCGGCGCTGATTTGAGGAAATCTTGGCAGAAGCGACGCTGCTTGCTTCCCACTACTGATGTCTAAACTTGAAGCCATTTTAGATACGAAACGAGAGACGACTGTGGAAGAGTTAGCAGAAAAGCATTGGGCGACAGGAATTGACCATTACGATGCTGGTCGCCTGACGGATGCACTGTCCGCGTGGCAGGAAGGGCTTCGTGCCGATCCCGATGACGCCGTTCTGCACTATAACATCGGCGTCGTGCTGTCGGAAATGGGTCGGCAAGAGGAAGCGCTCGCTCACTTGCGCGAAGCCGTGAGGCAGCAGTCTGATCTGTATGAGGCGCGTTATCACCTTGTCTGCAACCTGCAGAAGCGCATGGAGCAGGCCCGAAAAGACCAGATGCTTTCGCGTGAAGTCCGTCAGCATTGTCGCGCCGCCCTCGCATTGCCCTCGGAAGATGACGAGCAGAAAGCCTATCTGCTGCACGTCTTGGGGGGTGCTGAATGGAACTTGGGCAAGCAACATCAAGCGATTGAAGCCGTCCATGAATCGATTTCTCTGAAACCAAAACAAGGAGCCTGTGAGCGTCTGGCTCGGATGCAGGCGAGAACAGGACAGTGGCGAGCATCATGGCAGACGTTTCAGACAATGATGGAGCAGCCGGATTTTGATCTTACGTCATATGATGTTTGCTTCGATCGTCTGCGGGCAATCAGTGTATTGGCGGGACTTGTGGGCGGAGTGCTGCTGTTCCGAATGTTGAAGCGGCGTTAAATCTCTTTATGGCTGCGGGCCGTTGAGCAGCAGGTCGTGGCCGACGGGGGCGGCGGTTTGGGCGGCGACGCCGGACAGGAAGCCGACATCAATGTACTGGCCGCCGGCGGTCTGATGACAGTGAACGGCGACGGCGTTGCGGCCCGCGTGGACGGCCTTGCGGGCGTCGGCGGACAGGGGAACGACTTCGT
The DNA here is from genome assembly GCA_964657535.1 of Armatimonadota bacterium. Lineage (GTDB taxonomy): Bacteria > Armatimonadota > Armatimonadia > Armatimonadales > Capsulimonadaceae > CAZZVX01. Next base: position 10,139 of record CAZZVX010000119.1, read on the forward strand.
AGCGGGTCGTGAAGCCGGGGGCGTGGTAGACTTCGGTGCCGTTGACGTACACTTCGACGTCTTCGTCATGGTAGACCAGCATTTGGAGGCTGTCCAAGTCTTCCGAGGCGGCGGTGAAGTCCGTGCGCAGCCAGATGTCGCCGGGCGTGTCCGTCCAAACCGTGCGCGGCCTGCCGCCCGGCACTTGGACGCCGAAGCCTGCGGGGCCGGTCTTCCAGGCGGAGTCGTCAAAGCCGGGCTGAGTCCAGTCGGCGGGCGGGGCAATGGTGGTGTAATGCCAGACGGCCCCGGTGTCGCTGGCGAGGGCCGTTTGCAGCAGCCACTTCTGCCGGACAGCGCCGAGCTGGAGGCCGATATTGGACAGCAAATGCCGCCAGAATGCGACGTAGGCATCCGAATCGGGGGTGTAGTCCAGCGCGGACAGGGCGACGGTGCCGGGTCCCTGCGGCATCGTAACGAGCGCTGCGCCGCCCGGCTTTTGCAGGCGCTCGTACAGCTCAACCTGTCCGCACTTGGCGTTTTCCGCGACATCGTTGAACAGCGACCAGTCGGTGTTGGAGGCGGTGAGAAGTGTTTTCCCCTGGTCTGCGAACGGCCCGGCGAGGCCGCATTTCAAGATATGCGTGTCTACGGCGTCCTCGGCAAAATAAAGCGCGGGCGCGTCAAACGAATCGGCCCAGGGGCTGGGCGCGCCATGCGTCAGTTGAGTTGCCGTGCGGGCCGTCAGGGTCGCCGGGGCGGGCAGCAGGGCGCTGACCCGGTCCATCGGTGCAGACGAGTCGCGCACTATGACCAAAACTGTCCCGCCGCGCGCAGTGACGGCGGCGGCCCGGCGGCGGATGTCCGGCAGCATGGCGTCGGACAAGGCTTGGCCGTCCACGATGAGCATTTGGGCCGCCGTGTCGTCGTCGGTGAAGGGAACACCCAGGCCGTACAGACGCCGGTACAGGTTCCCCGTTTTGTCCCCCGCGAAGGCAGCGGCGGCCTGTGTCGGAACAGGCGGATCAGGCCGCGTGGTCGCCCAATGCTGGTGGCCCCAGGCGGACAGCAGGGGATAGGGCTTGTGCAGAGCGGCTTGGAAGGCCTTGAACATTCCCAGAGGCTGATACAAGGGCAAGGCCGGGTCCCAGCCGGGGTTGAGCGTACTGGCATAGGGCGGGATGCGCTCCAATTGCATCCCCCACCGTCCTTCCCGATACGGGCCGAAAAAGACGCCGTTCCCCGCGTCCGGCAGGCGGGAAAAGTCGCTGTAACCCAGAGGCAGGTGTTCCAGGCCGAACCAGACCGTCTCGCTGGCCGAAAAGTAAGTGAGATCGGGCCGGGCCATCTGCGTGATGTTGGCGTACAGGTCAATGCCGAGCGCATCGTTGCGGCCCGCGTAGCTCTCGTAGGCGCGGTCGCCGTTCATCGGGGCGAGTTGACTGGGGCGGGCGTAGTAGCTGCCGCCGGATTCGCCGACCATCAAGGGCTTGTCCAGGGACGCTGGCGGCAGTTCGCTTACGGGAACGCCCAGGCCGAAATGATGACTCCAGGTCGGCAACGCGCCTTCTAAGTCTCCGTCGCCGTCGCACGAAATCCAGGGGCGCGTCGGGTCCAGGGCGAGCGCCCGGCGGCCCAGCGCGACCAGTCTGGCGCGGTACTGCGCCGTGTCGTCGGGCGACAGGCCGTTCAGAACGGCGAACATCTCGTTGCCGAAGCTCCAGCCGAACACGCTGGGGTGGTTGCGGTCCCGACGCACCAGGCCGTCCAGGTGGGCATTGAAACGGTCCCACGCCGTCGGCTCTTCCAAATTGAGGGCGACGCTGCTGCCGAACAGGGCGTCTTCGTCCAGCACCAAGATGCCCATTTCGTCGGCCATGTCCAGGAACAAGGGCGGCATCGGCTGGGCGTGCAGGCGAACGGCATTGCCGCCGGCGTCCTTGAGCATCCGGTACCAGGCCCAGGCGAAGCGCCGAGACAGCATAAACGGGCCGAACGGGTGACAGAGGTCGCCAAAGAGTTGGACCGGGTGGCCGTTCAGGAGCAGGTGGCGGCCCTGAAGAGTCAACTGCCGCCAGCCGAACCGAGTGTATTTTTTGTCCTCGG
>CAZZVX010000120.1:0-7663 GCA_964657535.1 Armatimonadota bacterium
GAGTTTTGCCGTGAAAGAGGAGAAAGCGTTTGATGGCGCTGAGGTAGGCGTCTTCGGTGCGGATGCTGAGGTGTTTGAGGCGGATGGTCTCTCGGACTTGATCGAAGAAGGAATGGATGCCGGGCATGGCGCATCTCCGTAGGGTGAGCGGTCGCTTTGGGCTGTCTTGCAGATAACAGGGTGAGTTCGGGGTATTATACCGCAGGCGGGCGCGGGGCGGGATTGTCGTGTCCTGTGTCTGCGATGGGGCAAGCGGCTTTTGCCGCTAGTATTGTGAGTGTTGTGCCGCTGTCGGGCGGCATACTAACAAGTTGTCCCGCAGCAGGCAGGCTTTGACCGCTTCACCGGTCGACTGCGGCTGACGAGACAACACGTCGTTGCTACTGACACGGCAGGACACGTCCGCGCGCTCACCGGGCGGTCACTGGCCGTGCAGCAGAACTCCAAGCCGTTGGGCCGCACATACGGCAAGCGGGACTAAATCGGGGGCCAGATGCGGAATGAGGGTAAACTAAGCAGGCCTAACTTGCCGCTCAATGTCATCCTGTTCATCGTCACGCTTGTCGGAGGGCCTGCAACATTCTTCATGCTGACCGGCTTGGTGTTCCTGCTCGCTCTGCCAACTGCCATGTTCGCCAAATCCATCGCGGTCAAGTCGGCGGCGGCAAGTGCTTTAGCGGGAGCGCTCGTGGTCTGGGTTGGTGAACTTGTCTACTCCTACGCGACAATGCGCTGAACCGAGTGTGGCTCAACAACCGTTGCGGCCGACGCCCCCGCGCCATATCCTGGCACGGCTTCGCGAAGGCTTTCCGGATACAGAGCAGTTACGGGCGCGGCTGAACGGCCCCGTTGGGCCGCTGTCAATCACTGGTTGTAAGATAAGGAAACAGGCAGGGTGCAGCGAATCGCCTAACCCGACATAGTAGCGTAATTATTGTCACCAAGTGAGTACGACTGTTTCGATTGAACGCGCACAGAAAGTCATAAACAAGTGGATGATGAGCTTATCGTATTCTAGGCGTGCATCATCATGGTGGTGGTACGACTGGGCAATCAATTGTTGTTTATCAATCATCGCTTGTTTTGCCTTTACTTGGCTCCTCTGTTGCTTGGGCATAGCGCATTTGAGTGGCGCTATTGGTTAAAGGGCGCTTTTGCTGCAGGGACGAGTGCATATGTAGTTATAGGTCTATTTTCCTGGGGATTCAAGTCAAAGTAACTCAGGGCAACTTATCGGCCCGAAGACCAATCCCACTCGCGGTACGGCACCGACACGGAAAAAGAATGGCCGCGAGCAACGCAATGACAGCAATGACAACGAGAAGTTCAGTGAGTGTGAAGCCCGCTTTGTTTGTTCTAGATTTTCGGCGTGCAAAACATATGTACATCAATGAAGAACACTCTTCCAAGCCGAGTGTCTGTTGATGGACGAAATTTGTTTACAGTAAAATCTAGGGCGAGAAGGCAAGCGGAATAACCGCAGGAGGGGCAAGCAGCCTGACCCTACTTGGCCCTTGTGTTCCATCTGAAAAACGGAACACATTGCGGACAGAGCAGGAACGGCATCATTTTGCAACGAACTAAAAGCGGGAGACGAGGTTCGAACTCGCGACATCTTCCTTGGCAAGGAAGCATTCTACCACTGAATTACTCCCGCATGGAGCACTATTGTGCGGCACTGGATTGTATCTAGTGCCTTCCGTGGGACTCGAACCCACACTGTATGCGTCCTAAGCGCATTCTCTCTACCAATTGGAGTAGGAAGGCTTACGCTTCAACCCTTTTACCCCGTAGGTCAGCGTCTGAGAATGACAATTCGGACAAAGGAAGCGCAAGTTTTCAAATGTGTTATTCAGCCAATCTCCGTCCACATGATCAATGTGGAGGACAAGGCGGTGGTCATTCCAATCTGTGCCAAGCCCACAGGCCGAGCATTGTTCTTCGACACCAGCCGCAAGAAGCGTTCTTTTCAGTAAACTCCGCTTAGGGCGCGTCGAACCTGGCGGCAACTTGATGAATACTTCCGCCGCTTGCTTCCGCTTCATTTCAAAGGTCTTGCCCTTGTTGTGAGCCTGACCTGTAAAATGCGCCGTCGAAATCCCATAGTCCTTAATGCGCTTGGAGATACAGGATTGTGTTCCGCCTGCTTGCTTGAGGTTCAAGTAACGCAGTACCTGAGCAACACTCGCACTCTCGCGTACCGCTACTTCTAATAGCTCTTTTGGATACTTGAGTTGCTGAGGCATTCTGCCCTCACACTGAAACCGGAACGAGAGAGAGTATATCACAGCGGCCAAATCGTTGTCAAGTCCCCGGCCAAGTTTTTTGGCGAAGCCCAGTGCGGACGCATCGGGTATAATAAAGGAAATCACGCAGGAGAATGAGGCGGCGGCGGCGAAAGACGCTCCACGGTCTCTCCTCCGAGGAACAAGTTAAGGAGCGCTCATCTTTTCTCATGGCAGACAAAGGCAGAAAAATACCCATCAATGTCGACTCGCAAGGCGACGACTCGTTCGAAGCGGCGGACGCCGTCCCCGTGGTCAGCGACGACATGGACGACGCTCAGACGGGCCGCCCGCCGATTGACCTGGACACGCCGATTGACCTCAGCGCCGCGGTTGCGGACGCGCACAACGGGGTGTGGGATGTCACCGGCACGCCGCCGATCACCCCGTCGCCCGAAGTCCCGGCGCCGGGCGTAAGCAGCCAAGAACTCGACGACCTCAAGGCGCAGGCCGCGCGGGCCAACGACGAGAAGCTGCGCGCGCTCGCCGACCTGCAGAACTTCCGCCGCCGGGGCGAGGAAGAGAAAACCAGAATCATCCGGGACGCCAACGAGCGGCTCATTAAAGAACTGCTGCCGGTGCTCGACGACTTCGACCTGGCCGTTTCCCACGCCAAGCAGTCGCAGAACTACGAACAGCTGATGGGAGGCGTCGAGGCCATCCTGCGCAAGTTCTCGGAAACCCTGGCGCGGCAGGGGGCCGTCCCTATCGCCGCGCTGGGCGAACCGTTCGACCCCGACCTGCACGAAGCGGTTATGATTGACGAGGGCAGCGACGCGCCCGATGAGACGGTCACGGCGGAACTCCGCCGGGGCTACCTGCTCAATGGCCGCGTCATCCGCCCGTCGCTCGTGAAAGTGTCTAAGGGCTGACGGCACCACACATGGCGGACCGACGGCTGCGGCCACTGAGTCTGGGCGACATCTTTGACGAGGGGTTCGACCTCTTCAAGCGGAACTTCACGTTCCTCGTGCTGGTCACGGTGGTCGTGACGGTCCCGCTCGACATCCTGGCCGCCGTCGTCCGGCTGACGTTCTTCCACGACACGTTCGACCTCTCGACGTTGGGGGACAACACGGACACCGCCGCCGTCTTCGCCGCGCTCGGCGGCCTGGCCGTCGCGTTCCCCGTCTACGCGCTCGCCTACGCGGTCCCCATTACCGCACTCGCCGCCGCCACGTCCGCGCGTTATCTGGGGACGCCGATCACGCTGCGCCTGGCCTACCGGGCGCCCCTCCGGCGTTTGCCGTCGCTGCTCGTGACCGCGCTCCTGTACGGCCTCGCACTGCTGATCGGGGCCTTGCTGTGCGGTTTCGGCCTGATCATACCGGCGGTGCTGTACCTCTTCACGGCGCACGTCTTCGCCCTGGAAGACAAAGCGTTTTTCGGCTCGCTGAAGCGTTCGGGCAGCCTCGTCTCCAGCGACGGGGGCCGTGTCTTCAGCGTCCTGTTCCTGCTCAGCATCATCTACTCGGTCATCGCCGCCGGCATCGAAGTCCCGCTGGCCTACGGGTTCGACAAACTCCTGCAGATCGCTCCGACGACGCAGGGCCTGTTCGAAGGCGGCAGCGCCGTCCACGCCGCCTCCCTGCGACACCAGATCGTGGACCAGATCAGCAACGGCCTGGCCGATCTGCTCGTCACGCCGTTTTTGATGTCCGTGATCACCGTCCTGTATTACGATCTGCGGGTGCGCAAGGAGGCGTTCGACATCGAACTGCTCGCCAGCGATCTCGGCTACGCGCCGCTGCCGGCGATTCCCGGCGTCCTGCCCCCCGCCGCACCGCCGCTGGCCGCGCCTGTGGCCGCGAAAGGCAGATCCCGATGAAGCGGCCCCGCATTCTGCCCGTCGTGGCCGTGGCGCTGGCGCTCGCGTGTCGTCCGATTCTGGCCGCGACCCCGGCCCAGTACGATCAGGCCTTGTCCCAGGTCCAGTCGGCCATCGCAGCGCAGGTCGGCGCGCTGCATTCCGGCGGATCGCTGCCGACGGCGCAGCGCCCGGCGAACGTCGCCGCCCGCGCCCTCGCGCCCATCATTAACGTGGAGCGGCCCGGACACCCGGCGCAGCCGGTTAATGAGCGCCTGCTCCTCGCCGCCCTGACGGCCGTTGACCGTCCGACGCCGGCCCCCGCGCGCCTTTCCCAACTGCAAGCCTTGAACGATCAAATCGTCGCGCTGCGCCATGACCTGCAGGCGCCCGCTCCTGAGCACGGCTCGCGCGTCGCCGGGCAGAGCGCCGTGGCCGCCGCGCACGAGGTGCTTTCCGAGAATCTCTACGAGTCCGATCCGCTGCCGCCGCCCGGCCTGCTGGATCGGTTCGTCAACTGGCTCGAACGGATTCTCAGCCGCCTGTTCCGGCCCCGCCATGCTCCGACCGCTCCGCCGCCGATCAACCCGGTCTTCATCAAAGGCCTGCTGATCGCCCTGCTGGCCGGCGCGTTCGCCGTCCTCGTCGCCGTCCTGGTGCAGTGGCTCCGGCGTCGCCTCCCGCGCGCCCAGCCGCTCGCGCTGGACGAGACCGAGGCCGCGCTGGTGGAGGCCCGCGACACGGACAGCCTGCGCGCGCTCGCTGAGCAGAAGGCGAGTCAGGGCGATTACCGCCTGGCGCTGCGCTTCATCTACCTCGCCCTGCTCGTCGCGCTGGACACGGACGGCGTCCTGCGCTTCGACCGCTCCAAGACCAACTGGGAGTACCTGCGCGCCCTGCGGGCGTCGGGCCGCGCCGATGTCTACGAGACGATGGCGCCGCTCACCCGCGACTTCGACCGGATCTGGTACGGCTTCGCCGCCACGGACTCCGGCGACTACGCCCGCGCCCTGGCCCAATACGACGCGCTCCGTGCCGTCTCGAACGCGCCTGCGGGCCGCCAAACGCCGGCGACCGCCTAACGAAACCTATGCGCTTCAACCGCGAAATTTTGGCTCTGGTCGTGCTCCTGCTCGTTTTTATCGGCGGGGGGCTGCTGCTGACGGGGCGGGACGAGTCCAAGTCGCGACAGGTCGGCAAGGAGCAGGCCCCGGATCCGTCCGTTTACAATGACCGCGCATCGGGGAGCCGGGGCTGCTTCGAGTGGGTCGGGAAACTCGGCTACCGCGCGGAGGTCTGGCGGCAGGGCTGGGCCTCGCTCGACCAGTCCGATGGCGCGGTCATGTTCGTCATCGCCCCGCAGGCCGAGGCGAGCGGCGCGTCACTGACCGGCGGCGAAGGGGATGACGCCGGAGCGGACAAGACGATTCTGTCGCCCGCCGATGCCGCCGCGCTGCTGTCCTGGATCCGCCGGGGCCACACCGCCGTGCTGATGGCCTCTCGCTTGCCGAGCGGTCACACCGCCGGCGAGTCCGGCGGGCAGGACACGTTCGCGGACGCCTTAGACTTGGTCGCCGAGACGGCCTCGCCGAGCGGGCGCACCGAGTTCGGGCCGCTGCAGCCGACCTTCGACACGTCCGACGTCCTCAGCCTGCACAGTGACGCCGACGCGCGCCTCAAGCGCCGTGTCCCCGACGGCATCGCCCTCTTCGGCGACAGTGCCGGGCCGTTCGCGCTGTCTATTCCCGTCGGCCACGGGCGCTTGATCGCCATCGCTGACTCCGAATTCGCCTCGAACGCCAACCTGCCCCGCGCGGAGAACGCGGCGTTCCTCGCCGACATCCTCGCCAGTGACGCCCGCCCCGGCGCGGCCGTGCTGTTCGATGAGTACCATCACGGCGACGTGGCGCTGTCGGGCGACGGCGGCCTCTGGGCCGCCCTGGGTCGCCCCCTGCAGCTGGCGCTGATTCAGGGGGCGCTTGCCCTGGCGGTACTCATCGGCGTCCTCGCCGTCCGTTTCGGCGCTCCCATCCCGCTAGGGCAGGGGACGAGCCGGACCACGACGGAGTACGTCACGTCGCTCGCGAATCTCTACCGCCGCGCGCAGGCCGCGAACGCCGCCCTGGAAACGCTGTACCGGCAGTTCCTGCGCGACCTGGCATCGCGTTTGGCGCTGGCGCCGGACGTCAACCTGGAACACCTGGCCGATGTGGCCGCCCGTCGCGGCGGCCTGGACAAAGCGGTCCTGCGCCGGCTTCTCGCCACCTGTGAGCAGCGCCTCGACGATAAAAAAGTCACCGAGGCGGAACTGCTCGATATTGCGCGTCAGATGGAGCGCATCAGAAAGGAAATCGGCATTGCCTGACGAAGAAACGACCTGGAACAATTCCCCGGCCCCTCTCCCCGGCGGCGTGGAGATCGGCAGCCCTACTCCCCCCTATGGCGGAACGGTCGAGGACTCCGACCGCGCCTCGGTCAACTTCTACACCCCGCCCGCGCCCGCTGCGGTCCCCGTCGAGACGCCGACGACGCCCGCTTATCACGCCGGCGGCGAGGTGCAGCGCGTTGCCGAGGCCATCACGCGCGAAGTTCACAAGGCCGTCGTCGGCCAGGACGAGACCATCGAGAACGCGCTTGCCGGTCTGTTCGCCGACGGCCACGTGCTGCTCGAAGGCGTCCCCGGCACGGCCAAGACGCTGCTCGTGCGCGCCCTCGCCGCGTCCGTCTCCGCCGAGTTCAAGCGCATCCAGTTCACCCCGGACTTGATGCCGTCCGACATCACCGGCACGCGCATCTTTGACCAACAGGCGAACGAGTTCGTCTTCAAGCCCGGCCCGATCTTCACCGGCCTGCTGCTCGCCGATGAGGTCAACCGGACTCCGCCCAAGACCCAGGCCGCCCTGCTCGAAGCCATGCAGGAACACCACGTGACCGTGGACGGCGAGACGCACGACCTGCCCGATGTCTTCATGGTCTTCGCCACGCAGAACCCGATTGAGTTTGAAGGGACGTACCCGCTGCCCGAAGCCCAGCTGGACCGCTTCCTGCTCAAGATACTGGTTGCGTATCCCCCGATTGAGGCCGAGCAGATGGTTCTGCGTCGCTACCAAGAGGGGTTCAACCCCAATGACTTGGCCTCGGCGGGCATCACGCCCGTCGCGGACGTCGCCGACATCCGGCGCTGCCGGACGCTCATCGGCCAAGTCCGCGTGGAAGAGGCCATGTTTCGCTATATCACGGGCCTCGTCGCCGCCACGCGCAATCACCGCCAGCTCGTCTTGGGGGCCAGCCCGCGCGCTTCCATTGCCCTGCTCGAAGTCGGCAAGGCATTGGCGGCCATGCGCGGGCGCGATTACATCATCCCGGACGACGTGAAGGCCATCGCGCCGGCGACCCTGCGCCACCGCCTCCTGCTGCGCCCCGAAGCCGAGATCGAAGGCACCACGGCTGATCGCGTGATCGAGGGCATCCTGGACACGCTCGAAGTCCCGCGCTGAACCCGGAGGAAGCAGAGGAAACGCCCGGCGACTGAAGTCGCGGCTAAAAGGACACAAAGTGTCCCTGCGGACAC
>CAZZVX010000120.1:7673-12164 GCA_964657535.1 Armatimonadota bacterium
TCTGAGTCCGCGAAGGCGGACTTCGTGCTCTTGTTGCCGCGACTTCAGTCGCCGGGCCACTCTTTCTGCGGCGCTTTAAGGCCGGGGCAGTTCGGCGGTCGCGACTGTCGGGTGCGGCCCGACCATCTGCGTCAGCGTCACCAAACGGTACCCGCGCGCCCGCAGCGCGGCCGCCAACTGAGGCACGGCCAGCGTCGTCCCGTCCAGGCCGTTGTGCATCAGAATGATCGCGCCGGGCTGCACGTGCTTCATCACGAAGTCCGTCAGGCCCTGCGGCGAGCCGAGTTCTTCGTAATTCAAGGCGTCCACCGTCCACAGGGCTACGGTCTGCCCGTACAGCGCGGACAGGCGGTACACCACGGGGTTGCGCTGGCCGCCCGGCGGGCGGAAGAAACGCGGGCTGCGCCCCGTCAGCGCGCGGATGACCACACTGGCCCGCAAAATCTCCGTCTCGGCGATGGCCGGGGCCGTCTGCGCCATATTCGGGTGCGTGTACGAATGATTCTCCACGTCGTCGCCCATCGCCGCCATGCGGCGGACCAAGTCCGGCGCGGCCTCGGCGCGGGAGCCGACCACGAAAAAGGTCGCCGGGGCCGATGCCTTCGCCAGGGCGTCCAAAAGCGCGGGCGTCTTCTGCGGGTTCGGCCCGTCGTCGAACGTCAAGGCGACTTCCTTGCGCGAGGCGTTCCCGATATATAACCCCTGCGGGGACGATTTGGCGCTGACGGCGAGATGCCCCGGCTGACCGCCGAACACGGCCCGCGCCACACGCCGCGCGTCCTTGTAGTCGGCATCGAGCGCCGCCGCCACCACGCGGTGCGACTGCCCGCTCGCCCGGTCGCCCTGCGCGTCGCACAGCCCGGCCAGCGTCCACTCGGCGACCTTGCGGGCCGGGCGCAGTCGCAACAGATTCCATACGCGGCCTTCGAGCGCCGCGTCACCCGCGAGGCCCGGACGAGGCGCGGGCGGGTCCGCGTTCTCCACGTACACCTGCCGGGTCACGCTCGTGATCACGTTCCCCATCCCGTCCCGCGCGTCCGTCCGCACGGCGTGCCACCCGTTGCCCGCCGTCTCCGTGTGCCACGCGAACGTCCCCGTGTTCACCATCCCGGCCATCTCGCCGTCAATGTAGAACGTCACCGCCGCGCTGGAAACGCCGTCCGGCCCGCGCAGCCCCACGACTCCCGAAACGTGCGGGGCCGACTTCGCCCGCGCGTCCGCCCGCGCCAGCGCGTCCTCCAGTGAAGCCCGGTACAAACTCTGCAAGAACGGCTCCGTGACCGAAGGCTCGACCCCCGCCCCGCCCGCCTCGAACAGCGGACGCAGCCCGTCGTCCTCACGCACGCGCGGCGTCCCGCCCGGCGTCGCCAGAAACGCCGTCAGGCGCGCCGCGCCGTCCGCCGGGTTGCCGCGCGCCGCCATGATTCCCGCCAGTTCCTGACGCACCCCGTCAGTGGGGACCTCCGGCCCGATCAATGCCCGCGCCCCCGTCAGGTCGCCGCCCAGGAAACGCACATACGCCAGCGCCGTGTCCGCGTCGCCCGCCTGCGCCGCCGTCAGACTCGCCGACTGACGGGCCGCCGTCAAATCCGCCTGCGCCTGCGCCCTGTCCCCCGCCCAGAGCGCCCCCATCGCCTGCCCGTACAGCGTCGCCGGGTTGTCCGGGTTCAGGGCCGCCGCCTGCGCGAAGTCCTTCTTCGCCGCCCGTAAATCCCCGACATACAGACCCACCGCGCCGCGCACCTGGTACGAGAGCGCGTCGCTGGGAGCCAGCCCCACCAGCGCCTGCGCCGCCGGGATCGCCTCGCCGTACCGCGCCCCTTCCAGCAGGTGCAGCGCGACATCCGCCTGCGCCTCCGGCGACGCCGCCCCGTCGTCCGCCCGCGCCCCCGCCGCCATCGCGCCCAGCGCCACCGCCCCCGCCACGAACCCCGTCCCGAACTTCCAAACGTGCATCATATTTCTTCCCCAGCACTCATACGGCAAAAATCTGCTTTATCTTACCACACCGCGCCCACTCTTCCCGCAATCTTCTTCGCCTCTCCTCCGTCTCTGCACCGCCTCTGCCCGCAATCCGCCCCGGATTGTCCCCGGCCACGCGCCCGCTCACCCCCGGCTCGTCTCCCGCCCCGCGTCTGCGCCTCATCTGCGCATCACGTGTGATTCATGTGAGATTCCCCCGGAACGCCCCGATGTGATATAATAACAGGGAAAGGAGAACGCCATCAACCGCCGCCCCGCCACAACGACGTGGAGCGTCCGCGCCGTCGCCCTGCTCACCGGCCTCATGGGCGTCATCAACGTCCTGTCCGCCGCCACGCCCGGCCTGCGCGACCGCCTCGCCCTGCTCCGCCAGGTGCTGCCCCTCGAAGTGCGCTTCGGCAGCCACCTCGCCGCCACCCTGTCGGGCTTCGCGCTGCTCCTGCTCGCCCGCAGCCTGTGGCGTCGCAAGCGCGCCGCCTGGTCGCTGACCCTGCTGATTCTGCTCGTCTCCACCGTCAGCCACGTCCTCAAGGGCCTCGACTTCGAGGAGGCGCTGCTCTCGGCGGGCCTCGCCCTCTGGCTCGTGCGCCTGCGCCCCGCGTTCTCCGCCCGCTCCGACCGCCCTTCGGCCCGCCGCGCCCTGTGGTTTTTGCCCGCCGCGCTCGGCTTCACGCTCGCCTACGGCGTCCTGGGCCTGGCGCTGCTCGACCACCATTTCACCGTCAATTTCGACTTGATGCAGGCCACGCGGCAGGTCGCCGTCATGCTCACCGAATTCACCGACCCGGTCGCGTTCGCCGTCACCCCCTTCGGTCGCTACTTCGCCTGGTCCATCTACATCGTCGCGACGGTGACGATGGGCTACGCGCTGCTGGCCGTCGTGCGCCCCGTTCTGGTGCGCGACCCGGCCTCCGACTCCGAGCGCGCCCGCGCCACGTCTATCGTGGAAGCGCACGGGCGCACGTCGCTGGCCTGGTTCGCCCTCGCCAGCGACAAGTCGTACTATTTCAGCCCCGGCGGCTCGGTCGTCGCCTTCGTCGTCCGCCGCCGGGTGTGCCTCGCGCTCGGCGACCCCATCGGCCCGCCCGACGACCTGGACGCCGCCCTGTCGGGCTTCGGCGACTTCTGCGCCGAGCGCGACTGGTGGCCGGCCTTCGCCGCCGTCGAACCCGAAACGCTCGCGGCCTACCACTCCGCCGGGTACAACGCCCTCTGCATCGGCCACGAGGCCATCGTCCCGCTCGCCGAGTTCACGCTCGCCGGGGGCCGCCGCAAAGACCTCCGGGGCCGCGTCACCCGCCTGAAGAACCTCGGCTACGCGGCCCGCCTGCACGACCCGCCCCTTTCCGACGCCCTGCTGGAAGAGCTGCGCGCCGTCAGTGACGAGTGGCTGGACACGGTCGGGGCCGTCGAGCAGTCCTTCTCCGTCGGCGCTTTTGAAGACGACTACCTCCGCAGCAGCCCCGTCATGGCCGTCCACGACCCGCAGGGCGCGGTCTGCGCCTTCGCCAACCTTTACCCCGAATTCAGGCGTAACGAGGCCACGGTGGACTTGATGCGCCGCCGCCGCCGCGCCGAGAACGGCCTCATGGAGTACCTGTTCGTTTCGCTGTTCGAGTGGGCGCGGTGCGCCGGCTACGACACCTTCAACCTGGGCCTCAGCCCCCTGGCCGGCGTCGGCGACGAGGCCGGCGACCCCGCCACCGAGCGCGCCCTGCGCTACATCTTCGAGAACAGCAAGCAGTTCTACAACTTCCAGGGACTCTACGGCTTCAAGGCCAAGTTCCACCCCGTCTGGTCGCCGCGCTATCTCATCTACCCGCACCCGTCCTGCCTGCTCCCGGTCGTCGTCGCGCTCATCCAGGCCAACGCCGGGGACGGCTTCCTCTGGAAGATGCTCGGCGCGCAGCGCAAGCGCCTCGCCGAGCCGCCGCCCCCCGGTCCGCCCCCACGGACGCGCAATGATCCTCCAGAGCCACCCCATTCAGTCGGCCCGTCTCATGCCCGGCGAATAAATTCGCGGCAACAAGATCACGAAGTCCGCCTTCGCGGACTCAAGTCTTAGTCGCCGAAGGGCGACTTTGCGCTCTCGTTGGCGCGGTTTCAACCGCCGGCTCCGAACACCCAACGTCCCGCAATAATCCCCGGCCCCGGCAGGAAATCCCCCCGCCTACCGCGAACAGAGGGCCATGCTGACAGTGCGCGGGGACATCGTGACGCCGACGGGCGTACTCACCGGCGGCGCGCTCGTGACCGACGACGCCGGACGGATCGCCGAGATCGGCCCGCTCCCGGCCCGCCGCGCCGACATTGACGCCCACGGCCTGCTCGTCCTTCCGGGCTTCATAGACCCGCACGTACACGGCGGCGGCGGCGCGGACTTCATGCACGGAACCCAGGACGCCGTGCGCCGCGCCGCGCGCACCCACGCCCGTTTCGGCACCACCGGCCTCCTCGCCACCACGCTCACCGCCTCGCGCGAAGCCACCGACGCCGCCCGGCGGCGGT
>CAZZVX010000121.1:0-12052 GCA_964657535.1 Armatimonadota bacterium
GTCGTCTTGAATAAGCCGCCGTCCCGGCTCTCAAAGTAGGCGACGGCGCAATAGCCGAGTTTGGCGTCATACGAGGACGGATCGAACGCCAGCGAGTCGGGCCGGTTTTCGTTGGCTTCGGGCCGGGGCAGGACGGGCTTCCAGTGCGCGCCCCGGTCGGTGGACAGGTACAGGCCGTCCGGCGACGGCCCCCAGCTGGGGTTCCAGTCCATCGAGTTGCCGCCCAGTCCGATCACCCGGTCGGGGTTTCGGGGGTCAATGGCGAACGCATCGCCGCCGCGCGGCAGCCAGCCGCTCATGCAGACCTGCCAGTGCTGTCCGCCGTCCAGGCTGCGGTAGATGCCGCCGACGTCGGTCCCCATCATCAGAAACGTCGGGTCGGACGGGCTGACGGCGAGGCTGCGGATCACCTGCGACCCTTCGCCGCCGGTCAGGCCCGCGTGGCGCATCGCCGCCGTCGCCAGCGGCACGGCCCGCCACGCCTGCGCCGCCGCCGGCCCGGCGATCAGTCCGCACAGCGCCACCATAACAATCGCCTTTTTCCAGTTCACTTCGTCGTCCTTTCTTCGGGGGGCGGGGCGGTCGAGCCGCGCACGATCAACTCGGTCGGCAGGCGGAGTTTGCGCGCCGGGGCGTCGGCTCCGGCGGCGATGCGCTCCAGCAGCAGGTCAACGGCGCACCCGCCCAGGCTCAGGTAAGGCTGGCGGACCGTCGTCAGCGCCGGGTGCTGGCGCGTGGCGTTGACGTCGTCGTTGAAGCCGGTCAGGGAGACGTCTTTGGGGACGCGCAGGCCCGCCCGGAGCAGGCCGGTCAGGCAGACGGCGGCCAGGTCGTCGCCCAGGCACATCAGCGCCGTGGGCCGCTCGTTCCGGGGCCGGCGCATCAGCGCGTCTATGCGGGCAAAGACGGAGGGCGCGTCCCAGGGCGCGAGGCCCGTCACGAGACTGTCCTCCGTTTCCGGCAGGCCGCGCGCTCGCAGCGCCCGCCGGAAGCCGGCGATCCGGCGGCGGGCGAAGTCGCTGAGCGGGTCCGTCGCCAGCAGCGCGATCCGGCGATGGCCCAGGCCCAGCAGGTGTTCGGCCATGCCGAAGGCCGCCGCCTCGTTTTCCACGTCCACGCACGGCAGCCGGGGATCGTCGCGCCAGTCGCTGACCAGCGCGCAGGGGATTCGGGCCGCCAGCAGGGCGTGCAGGATGTCGTTGCCCGGCGGCTGATAGAAGACCAGCAGGCCGTCGCAGCGCCCGTCGCGCATCGGACCCAGGCTGCGGCTCCCCGGCCCGCCTTCTTCGGTCTGCGCCGTGAAGACCATGACGTTGAGACGCCGCTCGCCGGCGGCTTCCAGCACGCCGTCGAGCAGGGCGCTGAAAAAGGGGTTGCGCAGGGGCGACTCCACGGAAGGCGGCAGCACGACGCCGAGCGTGTCGGTCCGCTGACGCACGAGGGCGCGGGCGGCGGCGCTGGGGTGGTAGTGCAGTTCCCGCGCGGCCCGCTCGACGCGCTCGCGGGTGGGCGGCGCGATCTGCACGTCCGTGTTGTTGAGGACGCGGCTGACGGTGGCGGGCGAGACCCCGGCCCGCGCCGCGACCGCCCGGATGGATGACGACATCGTGGCCCTCGATTTGTTCACTGGAAGCGTCCGCTGAAAACGTTTTCAGTTTCTGAGGAACACATCATACCGTGTCCAAAGGGGATTGTCAACAGGGGAGTCTTTCTTGCCGGAGGCGAAGACGCGCCGGACTAAAGGAAGTGGGTGACGGGGAGTTTTTCGGCGCCGATGGTCTGGCGGTCGGCCCACTTGGGGTCGCGCAGGACCCAGAGCAGGACGGAGTCGCGGGCGGGGAGGATGTGCTTGCTCAATCCGGCCTTCATGGCCTCGAACTTGGATTCGGGCAGCTCGCCCTCGAAGACGGAGTTCTGGACGCGCGGCAGGAAGCGGCGCAGGTACTTGCAGACCTTGCCGACGCGCTCCTCGCCGACGTCGTAGACCAGGATGATGTACATGGGTCGTCTCCATTCGTGTCACGGCTTGCGTCACCACCAGGCGCGGAAGGCGCGGTAGGGTTCGACGCCGGTCAGGTGCTTGATGAGTTTGTAGCACTCCAGCCGGATCAGGTGGCGGTACGAGACGCTGCGGCCCAGGCGGCGGTGCTTGATGGTCGTGGCGAGTCGCTCTTCGAGGGACGAGAGGAAGAGCTTCTTGCCGGCGTCGTTGAGGTAGCAGGCGTTGAGCGACCGGTCGAAATGGTCGTCCTTGAGCCGGCCGGTGTTGAGCAGGCGGAAGATGGCGCGGTCCACGATGAGCGGCTTGAAGATCTCGGACAGGTCCAGGGCGAGCGAGAAGCGGCGCGCGCCCGGCTCGTGCAGGTAGGAGACGGTGGGCGTGAGCTGGGTGCGGTAGATCTCGCCGAGGCAGACGGTGTAGAGGAACGTATTGCCGAAGGAGATGAGGGCGTTCACCTCGTTGTCGGGCGGGCGTCGGACGCGGCGGGTGAAGTCCCACTCGCCGCCGAGGATGTGGCGCCAGGACTGGTAGTAGCGCTCGCGCATCTTGCCCTCGATGCCCATGAGGGCGCTGACGTCGGGCTGGGCGTCCACCATGTCGGACAGGCTTTCGAGGGTGGCGAGCAGCAGGTCGAGGGGCGAGCCGTCGTCGAAGGCCGCCTGGGAGTCGAAGGGGTCGGGGGCGTCCTCAGCCGCCTCGACGGGCGCGGCGGCGAAGGCGTCCACGGCGGCCTCGGTCGCCAGGGTCTCGGCGGTGGGGACGGCGCCGGGCGGGGTTTCGTCGGGGACGATCTCGCCGGGCGGCTCGCGGTCGGGGTCGCCGGGGCGTCGCCTGCTGTAGTAGGCGACGTTGCGGCGCAGGGAGTGGCCCGCGCCCCGGACGAGTTCCTGGGCGAGCGTCAGGCGCTTGGCCTTGTCGCCGTAGTGGGCGACCTGGTGGACGAGCAGGTGGCCGGAGTTGAGGTACTCGCGGGGGTAGTAGGAGCCGCTGTAGAAGCCGTAGTAGTTGAAGACGTGCAGGCAGACCTTCTTCTGGGCGAGGAAGTTGAGGAGCTTGGTGTTGAGGTCCACTTCGCCGTAGAGGTAGAGGCTGTCCACGTCCTCGATGGGGACGGGCCTGCGCGCGCCGCCGTCGGCGTTCTCGACGTAGAGGGTGTTCTGCTCGCGCTTGACGCGGGCGTTGTTGAGGACGTAGTAGCTGCGCATGGTGTGTCGGCCCCTTGTGGCCCCCTATCCGCCTTCGGCACCTTTCCCCCAGAAGACTGGGAGAAAGGCTAGTAAATATTAGGCTGTGCCTCTGGGTGACGGAGGCAGGGGCGGTCGGACTTGGTCTGTTGGGTCAGGACCAGCAGAGGTCCTGGTAGGCGCACTTCCTGCAGATCGGCATGGGTGCGGCGACGGGCGGCGGCTTCGGTAGTTCGCGGGTCCGGCGGACGGCGTCGAGGACGGCCTCGACGTCGGCTTCCAGGTCGGGCGTGAGGGCGACCTCGTCGCGGCGTCGCTGCTTGGGGTAGTCAATGACGCCCGTGGTCTCGACGCCCTTCTCGTGCTTCAGGTAATAGAGGTAGTAGAGCAGTTGGAACAGCGTCGCGCGCTGCCCGCCCTTGCTCTTTTTGACCTCGTGGACGACGCCATCGTCGGTGAAGTCGAGGCGCAGGAGTCCGTCAATGAGCACGTCCTTGCGGGCCTTGTCGGCGTAGGTCTCCTGGTGCATGAGCTGTCCCAGGGCGACGTTCTCGGCCCCGGCGCCATTGCCGACGTGTTCCTGCTCCATGCCGTGGGAGAACCACCAGAGCTTGCGGGGGCAGAGGACGTAGTAGTGGACTTCGGTGCCGCCGATGCGCAGGTCGGCCAGCGCCCCGGTTTCTCGGTCGGCGAGCGGCGTTTCTTCCATCAGAGTTCTCCTGTCCCGTCGTTGGCGTCCTGTCCGGCAAAAGTCCCCTATCCGCCTTCGGCACCTTTCCCCCCTCGCAATGGGAGAAAGGCCAGTGGCCGTTGCTGGTGCGGTTTCACGATGGCAGTTCGTTTTGGCAAATTTTCGTGATGCCGGTCTGTCTCACGGGGACCGTCGCCCGTGGGGAGTTCGTTTTGACATTTTTTCGTATGGCGCGTCCGAAGCCCGTCGTGGAAACCACGGAAGGGCGCGGCCATGTCAGAAGTCCTGCCTGACGTGACGGGTGCCGCAGACAGTTCGTTTTGGCAAATTCTTGCTCATGACTTTGCGAAGTTTGTCTGAAGTTTTGCATTTGTCGCTCAAAGTTTTCTCGGCCACTATTCGTCTTCCGCAAGATGCAAGCCCAATTCAAAGTCGTAATATTTTTCTGGGATGATCCAAACGTCTTCAGTGTCTTCGCCTATCACGAAACTAGTCTTGTCGTAATCTGTGAGAAGGCCGATCTCGCAAGCCTTATTGAACTGATATTTGGGACACTCAATCCCATGCAGAAGTTGAAACCTGCGGAACTCGAACCACGTCCGAGGCATATCCTCATTATCACCGACAAAGCCGGAATGTTTGTAGTTTGCATAAACTGTGGCCTGCGCTGGGATGTCACGGCTTTTCCAGTCTTTCGTGTTATCGTCATCATCTTTGGGACTCTCGGCTGGCAATATTAGCCAATTTCCAACAATACAGTCCTCTAATGCTCTACAGTTATCTCGGACATGAGGTAATAATTCAGACGGTTCAGGATAAAGTTCATCAACAAGTTCAACCCAGCTCCTAGCTGAATAATTACCATTCTTTAAGAGTTCTGATGATTTCTCGAACGCTTTTCCTGCTTCCCAACCTTGACCGCTAATCCAGCGACCATATGGTGCTGGATACAAAGTGCTTTTCCCCTCTCTCACTTGGTAAGGATCAACGACATAAAGTATGCCCGGCTCATTTGAAAAGCGTGACAAGCGGCCAACTCTTTGAGCTAGTCGATCTAGAGGACAGAGGTCAGAGATCATAAAGTCTGCACTGATATTGACGCTTAGTTCTCCGATCTGCGTCAGGATGGCAATACCCCGTGCCTGTCCTTTCTCCCACGCCGCTCGGCCAAGCAGTTCATACAGGCGACGCTCTTTTTCGGCTTTATCTGGCTCGGTGAAGCGGCTATGGTAGAGAACCACTGGGTGTTTGCATTTTTTGCTCTCAAACCAGCGATAGTATGCCTGAGCACGCTTGACGGTGTTGGCGTAGATAATCGTCGGCGTTCCATTCAAAGCTCGCCTGAGCAAGTGTTGAATGTCGTCCGGTTTTTCCGCCTTCCCTTGGCGCTTCAGCACACAACGAGTTCGCTCGTAATCTGTTGTATCTTCAAAAATGGTGGGGATAGTAAAGCCCGATTGAGCATACAGTTTTATAGCAGACGTGGGTACGGTCGCGCTCATCAATAAGACAGGCACATTCAATAAACGTAATACCCTCAATAACATAACAATGTTTTGTTGAGTGAAATCATCGTAAAAGTCTGCTTCGTCAATGACAACGCATGAATGAGCAAGATTAAAGAAGATACTATGATGATCTTCGCGGGTCCCAGTTAGGCAGATACATAGATGATCTATTGTCGTTACGGTGACTGGCGTCTCCAACAGGCGGGCAAGTTCAAGTTCCTTCCTATCTGCCTTAAGCCATGCACTGGAGTGATAGAGGCCATACTTGCTCAAGTTCTTAGCGTTGCTAATTGCAAGTGCATTTGCTGTAAAGCGCGTCGGCATAGCAATGACTAAACGGTCTGCCTGCCGGTGGTTGATTCGATGCTTCGCCCAAAGCAAGGCTGCGTCCGTTTTGCCTGAACCCGTTGGCGCACGTAGGATTGCAAAAGGCTGGTTCCACAGCGAAGATATAATCTTTTGCGGGCCAAGTAGATGGTCTGAACCATCATCGTTCTTATATGGAAAGTTATACTGGAACTTTTTCAGCAGTGGCTGGATGTCACCCCGTTCTTCCGCACTGGCGCGATGATCCGCTAATTGTAATAGCGAACGAGGTCCCGAAAATTCATAACGCTTCAATACGGCTTTATCTAAATCATCCCGACTACTTGTGCGAAGCGTTTCTTTGAAGTTTTTAAACTTTGTCCACAATGCATAGAACTCTGGCTCATCACGCCATCGTGCCTCGTGTCTGAAGCCAAGTTTTCCATGATGAGCTGCTATCGCAACTTGAACCGACAACGAAGTATCCACATTTTTCTGGCGTAAAATTTCCAATGAAGCGATCTCATGGCGTATACTGCCATGAGACAAATGAGTACCCTTCGCTTTCTGTTTCCTCATGAACAATTCAAAATCGCTTTGTTCTTCAATAGGAAGTGCAGCAAAAGCTCTACGACACAACGCTTGATGTTCAAGGAAATCTTGTTCACACTTTTCCTTCCATCGCCGATGCTTTTTGCCTTCATCATGCCAACGTATGCTGTGTTGCATCAAATTTTCAAGAGACTGTTCTGTGAGCGTGTGATACTTATCGCAGACAAAGTGACGGTAGGGCAGAATATGGTTCTCCCACTGCTCTATCAAGTGTTGGTTATGCTCATCCAGGTAAATCCCAGTCGGTTTAGCCAGGTATCTCATTGCGCCTGATTGAACTGGTCAGTCGTGCGGATGTTATCATCACCACCTGCTGGATCATACAGCGTGTTTGCAGGATCACTCAGAAACTGGATTGCTTTTTTATATGCAGCAGCTACGCTGAAAGGCTTCTCGCGACTCCCATCTGCATGATCTAAGCCCCCATTAACATCATCACCAAAGAAGCATACCGCGCTTCGGCCTTGTAACTCGCTGATAATGTTAGTACGCTCTGTTGCTCCGGTGTCGTGGCGAAAATAACGACACGCTTTGCGACTCAATTTTGTGTCGAACACAATGAGTACCTGTTGCGGTTCCCCACTGACAGCATTTCTGGCTTGGTTAGCATAATCTGTTAAGGATGAAGTCGCTTCTATGGCAAGACTAATGCGGCGGCGGCGCTCCTTCTCCTCAACGTGTTTGATATGTTGTGTATCGAGGTGCATACCATCCTTATAAACAAAGCGCTTGCGAATGCTGACTGCGCTGACGTCTATAAAAAAGTTCATAAGCATGACATCATCTTGACTATATTCGCGTGTCGCTATAGCCTGGGTAACAGGTTCTTTACCCTTTGCCTTTGCCTGTTCCTTTTCAGTTTCAGACATACGATCCCATTCTGCTTGCGGAATGCCATTGGGGTTCAGAGACAGGCGCAGAAGTAGGTCGCGTCCGACTTGGCTCTCTTGCAAAGCAACACCAGGTGTTGCCGTCAGCGGGGCGGTACGCCGTCCGCTGTAGCTCCCTTTGGAAGTATCGAGAAAGCCGCCAAGATCAGCGCGTATATCTGTTTCCACCAGTGTAGTCACACCGTCCCCGTTCGACACAAAAATCGATGTCTTACCATTTGTATTCTTGCTAGCTGGGTCATCTTGATTCAAGCGATCAAGTGCGCTGAACAGCGCATGCCGCTGTTTTTGGCCGGAAATATAAACCCGACCGTCGGGTCTCTGTTTGATGGAAGAGGCATTGCCCAAAATCTTTTCACCGGCGTTCGCCATGTGATCGCTCATGGGCGCAAGCATTGTGACCAAAATACCTTTGATTTGCATAGATTTTCTCCTAAGTATATGTGGTAGGTACGCCTGTTAAGCGTCGTCCTCGTCTTCGTCCTCAGTAGGATAATTGCTTGTGCCAGATGGCATAGTTTGTCTCTCTTTGGGTGTTGCCCGTAGCCGAGTATAAGCCATGAGTAAATGTACTGCTTCCTCTGGCTCAATCTCGCCACTGTTTGTTGCATCCATAAAGCACGCTGCTTCTTGAGGCGCGTCAACTTGCATCAACAATCCTGTTTGTCGCATAATGCGATAAAGCAAATCTTGAGGCGTTTTTGCACCCATAGCCATGCTGTCAAGCGTTACCAGTATTTTGGCTTTCTGTTGCCGTATTCTGTTATTAATTTCCTTTTTCTGTGCCTCATCGAGTTTAAGGAAATCACGCTTATCGTCTTTTGTAATTTCCGCTTTCGCTGCACGGTAGGCAGCTGTGTTGACCCATTGCCCCAAAGCCCGCGCGGAGTGAACGATTTCTGGACGTATAGTCTTGGCTCTCATAAAATACTCCTCAAAAATTGCTCCGACTGCTGCCGGATAGGCTGCCCGTGTGGAGAGAAAGTCACGAAATGCAGGCGTAGAAAACTGCTGTAAAAAGCGGCTAGACATCAAATAAAAGAAAGGTCTCACGCGCGATTCATATAACGGTAGGTCCTCACCTGCGTCAGTCTTTTTTCCTAAATCCGCGTAAATGGTAGTCGGTGCATCCATTACTGTCCGACCACTCGTTAAGGCAGATATGGCAGTCGATAATTCTCCATTTGTAGCGATGCCTACAATATGGTGGCTAAATTGCACTTGGGATGTTCCATTATAGCTAACGATATAAAGTGGCCGGGTTGCCATCGAGACGAGCACACGCTTTGCCCAAGGTGTTTGCTGTTCTTCTACTGCCCAGCGTCCAATAGCTGCTAATAGGCCGACAGGTCCTAAAACCGCCGCATTGGTTGGTGCAAAAGGATAATTTCCATGGTGCAGTCGTGGCCTGTCGAACTCTTGCTTGGTATTGCTTTTGTTTGACTTTCGTACTCCTTGTTTTGATGGATTTTTTACAGATACATCTGACTTCTTTCTAAATGGTCGCCATTCCATAAGATTTCCACCCAATCGTGAGCGTTGCATCATCTGAAATAGTTCGATGAAATCAGAAAGTTCATCAATTGTAGGTAAATCAGGGATGATAGCTGTATTGAAACCCTTAACCTCATCGCCGTGTTTTTCAAGGATGTATGCGGCTGGCTTATTAGGCGTCAAAGTCGTGATTATGGAACAGGCCCCTTCTAGGAGAGTACCCTTTGGATCAGATAATGTTTTTCCGCCATCCTGCCGTGCGTGCATTAGTTTGGCAGTGACTGGAGAAAACGAGCGCAAAAACGTAAAAGAACTGCCTAATGATTTTTTGTTCCGCAAACACTTAATAATATTTTCTGCGGTCTCAAAAACGCTACTCGCTTTGCCTTCGCTAGTGATAATAGTTGGATATAAATACTTGCCGCGTGGAGCAAGTCCATTAGATTGAACAAGACCTGACTCAACTTTTAGAGTTGCATACGGGATGGAGGCAAACGTGAGTATTTCTTCTACATTCGGATCATCCGATGTTTCCATGCGAAAGTTATTCAGACCTGTTTCTGTCGCTTCTATCAGTATCTCTGGTAAATCATCCCCAACAATGTCCCGTAACTTTGCTTTTGCTTGTAAAAGTGAGACACTTAGACCGTAGCGCGGATAAAAATGAATGAGGTTTAATTCTTTCTCCTTCATGACATTACTCTCCACTCAACCTCTACCCATCCGTCATTCGACCCAAGATAGAGCGGTGCTGCTGGGTCATTTATGGCCGTTGCAATCTGCTTGGCGAGTTCCGCTGAAGTTTCAACTCTGTATTTATAAGGCCCATTTGGTACAACGTACTCTCTTGGTGTAGGACTAATGTAGTAGCGTGGGAAAAAAGGCACCAAAACGTCTAAATGGATTGTTTGTCCTTTCTGAAACTCACTAATCAGGTTGCTACTTCGCAATGCTTCTTTTCTATCATTAACCTTAATTTTTTCAGTGTCTGGTGCGCTATTCGGCAGACTGGCGGTATGAGCCATTTCATTCTTGATCGGAATAGCTTGGTAGCCATATTCACGGCTTCCTGTTGGGAAACGAGGTCCTTGTAAATGTTGGCTCCAGTAATCATCGTAATGCATCATTGTTGGTAGCGGAGGCAACATCGGTATCCCAAAGCGCAGATGGTACTGCAATAGGCTAGAAAATCTAGCCCCTGACTGTTTTGCCTTTGTCTGATGTCGCTTTTGCAGCGACTCAACAAGTTTACTACGTTCTATTTCTGCGATATGCCATCCAAGTGCATTTTCCAGCAATCCATAGAGCATATCATCAGTTGGAATGGGTTGGCTACGGAAATATTTACCAGGCATCCTGGCGACCATAGACAATGGTGCAAGGGCATGAATGGTCAAAATAGCCACAGTGGAAAAATCTGGAGGTTCCGCTAGTGTCGTGAGGTCAAGACTCATAGATGGCCTCCTGTAAACTTTGTGAATAGGCGATCACAACAGAAACGGCAGATAAGGGTGAGGAGGGAAGTGACCTGCGGCCCTATCTCCGACGAGGCGCGAGCGCTAGGCGTTGCTATCTGTCCACAACACCATATAACCGAAGAAGGACGTTCAGCGACCATTCGGGCCGCAGGGACATTTACGCTTGTATTGTACCGCATTTGTGTTGTCATGCTGCGATTCGCTGTCAATTAGTTATATTTTGTCTACTATACCCTATTTGTGACTTCTTGCCAAGCGGCTGGCCGCGATTTTCAGAGAACGGTGCGGCGGCAGTGCCTGACGGAATTGTACGCTTTCTTGTTCGGGTGCGCTGTGACATTTGTCACACTCGCGAGAAATATTTTTGGAGGGGGCGGGACACGCGGAAAGCGGTGGCCTTTGGCGAGCCATATGGCTGACGTACTCGCGTATGTGCTGCAGCGGGAAGAACACGGCTTGTCGGAGACGGCGGAGTTGCGGCGGCAGGTGCGGAAGTTGTGTCGAAAGAGTGAGTGCTTCGTCAGACGTGGGAAGGGAGATGACCTGCGCCCCTATCTTCCGTGAACGGAAGCAGGCCGCGAACGCGACTTTTCGGGACGCAGGAACGTTTTCAGTCTGATGATACCGCATATCGTTTCGATTCCACACGGGTTCCATTAAGATTTCACGTCCGCCATGCCGAAGCCGGCGGAGTTCTTTTCGCCGAGGCCGACGTCGTAGCCGAGGCGCAGGAGTTCAGGCGAGCCGGCGGCGGTGAAGGGGCAGAAGGCGCCGACGATGTGGATGCCCTTGTAGGTGATCAGTTTGGTGCCGCCGTTTCTGTCGCGGGCGAGGTAGGCGGGGTCGAAGGCGAGCGCGAAGCGGTCGTCGGCGGGCGGGGAGCCGTGCAGGCTCCGGTGCTTGCGCAGAAGGTTGGCGCGGACGGCGTCGGAGAAGGCGGGGCCGTCCACGGGGCGCAGGTAGCGCGTGCCGCCGTCGGGCAGGGGCAGGGCGGCGACAATCGGGGTCAGGCAGGTGAAGCGCGTCGTTTCGGGGAGGGCCGGGGGCGGCAGGGTCTGGACCTCGCGGATCGGGAAGGTCGCGGACGCCACGCGCAGGACGCCGACCGAGAGCAGGCCGGTGGCGACGTGCTGCAGGAACGGCTCGACGGGCGACGAGAGCAGCCATTCGAGCGGGCCGGGCGGCAGGCGCAGCTTGTCGCCCTCGGCGGCGCGGCGGGCGGCGCGCAGGGCCGAGAACGTGAAGAACTTGAACGCCCTGCCGTCGTCGCCGGCGTAGCCCTCGTCGTGGAGGAAGCGGGCGTAGTCCCCGTCGCTGGTGGCGAGCAGGTCGTAGACGGCGGCGGTCAGGTATTGCGCGTGGTTGATGGGGACCACGGCCCCGTGCGGGTTGTCGAGGTGGACGCGCAGGCGCATTCGTCAGTTCTCCTGTGTTGTCTGTGAGGATAGCCGACCGGGAGGGACATGAGTGTGTCCCCCGCCCGGCGGGATGAGAGTTTTTTCGGGACTTTCTTCGGGGGCGTAGAGGGCGGCCAGGGCGGCGACCTCGTCGGCCAGCGCGGCGCGCAGGGCGGGGCCGCCGAGGGCCTCGGCGTGGCGGCCCCAGCGGAGCAGTTCCTTGAGGATGCCGTCCACGCCCCGGACGTCGCCGGTCATGATCAGCGCGCCGTCCTCGGCGGGGTCGGGGGCGAACGAGGCCGCGAATCCCCAGCTCTTGTCCCGCGCGAAGGGGGCGGCGACGGGGTCGAAGCGGACGCGGACGGGGGTCGGGCCGCCGCCGCGCAGGCCGCCGATCACGCCGGCGTCGGTGTCGTCCCAGGGGCGGGGCGTGAAGGCGTCGCCGGTCTCGCGGGCCTCGGCGATGCGGTCCAGGGCGAAGGTGCGGACT
>CAZZVX010000122.1:0-12042 GCA_964657535.1 Armatimonadota bacterium
GGCCTCTGGCCGCCCGCTTTTTTCACGCCCCCCTTGCGTTCCCCGAACAGGCGTGCTATAATAGGCAAGCAAACATAAGTTTGCGCCGACGCACCGGAGGAACCCATGACCACCCAAGACTACGTCCAGGCCCTGCAGGACTCCCGCAAACACTTCTTCAAGCACATCGCAGGCATGACCGACGACCAGTGTACCTGGAAGCCTTACCCTGAGTGCAAGAACGTCCGCGAGACGCTCGCGCACATGGTCGTGGACGACAGGATGGCCCTCGCCTCCCTCCAAAGCGGCGCGGAACCCGACTACGACGCCGCCCAGGTCGCCGAGCGCGACCTGCCCGCGCTCCGAACCATGCTCGACCAATCTCACGAGGCCCTCTGCGCCTATCTCCTGTCGCACTACGCCGACTCCTCGCCCGACACCGAAATATGCGTCTGGGGCAGCAAAAGGCCGCTGGCCCTCGGCCTCCCCATCTTCTCCTCCGAGGACTATTACCACGCGGGCCAGGTCGCCTTCATTCGCCAGGCGACCGACCCAGCCTGGGACTACTACGCGGCCATCTACGGCGGCTGACACCCGTCCGCTTCCGAGCGACCTACTCACAAACGCGCGGTCAGTCCCAGGCGGAGCCGAGCGCGGCCAGACGCTCCCGGTACTCGATGCGTCCCGTCCACTCCGACGGCCACACCGACAGACCCAGATGCGCCCCCGCGAACGCCCCCGTCAGACACGCAATCGAGTCCGAGTCGCCCGAACTGACCGCCGCGCGCCGAATCGCCGAAACGGAGTCGTCGGGGAACAGCAGGAAGCACAGCAGCCCGGTGGCGAGCGCCTCCTCGGCCACCCAGCCCGCGCCCGTCAGGCGGCACGGGTCGCCCCGGCGGTCGCCGACACCCAGCGCCGCGTCCAGCCGGTCCAGAGCGCTTAGGCACTCCGCCCACCCCCGCGCGATGAAATCGCCGGGCGCCGTGCCGAACGGGCGCTGCCACAACGGGCCGAGCCATCGCTCGTGGTACACGCGGCGCTGCGACTCGGCATACGCCCGCAGGCGCCCCGGCAGGCCGCCCGGCCCGCCCCCCGACGCCAGATCGGCGACCGCCCGCGCCGTCAAATCCGACGCCGCCAGCGCCGTCGGGTGGCCGTGCGTCAGCGCCGCCTGGAACTGCGCGACCGCCGCCCGCGTCTCGTCGCCCACCCCCGGCAGCAGGCCCACCGGCGCGACCCGCATATTCGCGCCGCACCCTTTCGATTCGGCCACGGTCGCCTGCGCCCACGCCACCCCCAGTTTCAGGTTCCCGCACGCCGTCAGGCACGTCATGCCCGGCGCGCGGGTGTTCTCCGGGTCGTCCAGCCAAGTCACGAACGCCTCGCGCAGAGGCGTTTCCAGCGTCTCCGGCGCGTACTCGCCCGACGGCGCGGCCACCAGCGCCTCGCCCACCGCGAGCGCCATCTGCGTGTCGTCCGTGACCAGCGCCGGGGCGCCCTCCAACTCGCGCGGCCCGTCCGGCGGGAACCTGCGCAGGATCGCCCCCACGTCCAGGAACTCCGTCCTCGCCCCCAGCGCGTCCCCGAACGCCGCTCCGAACAAACACCCCGACGCCCGCCGCGTCACCGCGTCCAGTGACATCGCTCGTCCTTTCGCCCCCGGCCTGTTTCCCAGGACTTCAATCCTGGGCCTTTTACGCCCTCAGCGACTCTGCCCACGCCTGATCCATGCCCGCCCGGCTGCCCTCAATCACCTGGCGGGGAGGGGCGTTCCACAAACTATCGGACAAAGTTTGACTTGAAAAAATCTCAACGGAATACGGCCCTGTAAACCCCGTCTCACGCACGGCTTTCAACAATGACGCCAGCGGAATCTCCCCCCGGCCGGGAACGACTCGGTCCTGGAACGAGCGCGGCGTCCGCCAGTCGCTCACCTGCACGACGAAGATCTTCGGCCCGGCCTTCGCGATCTCGGCGTCAATGTCCGCGTTCTGCCAGACGTTCCACGTGTCAAAGCACAGCCCGAAATTCTCGCGCCCGACGGCGTCAATGATCGCCATCGCCTGCCCGATTGTCCAAATGGCGCTTTCAATATTGGCAATCGTCGGGTTAAGCGGCTCCAGGGCCACCTTCGCCCCGAAGCCGCCCGCGAACTCGGCCAGCGCACGGTACTCGCGCACCGCCGTCTCCGTCACCCCCTGCACGTCGCCGTCGGGGGGAATGCCCGTGTTCGTCACGAACGGCGCGTCCGGCGCGAACGGGGCCAGTCGCTCCACGCTTTGCCGGAACCGCGCCATCCGCTCCGGCACCGGCACCGGCGACGGCTGCCCTTTGGACGCAAACAGCGTCCGCACCGACGGCTGCCACGACCCGATCTTCAGCCCCCGCCCGCGCAGCAGCGCCATCTGCGCGTCCAGCCGCCCCGCGTCCAACTTGTCTTCCACGACCTCAATGTGGCCCACGCCCAGCTCGGCGTACAGCGCCACGTCTTGCTCAAACGTCAAAGGATTGGTCGTAAACTCGCTCACGCCGAAGTCATAGTTTTGCATGGTGATTTCCTCGGAGGCCCACCTTCCTTGCTTCGCAGGTTCCTCCCAAAATGGGAGGATTTGGAAGGGGACGGGGGCAGCTATTCTTTCTTCAACGCCGGGTGCATCCCCTGACTAGAAAACAAGGCGCAAGCATCCTGCCACAGTCCGAGTCCTCCCGCTTCGGGAGGACCCTGCGAGGGAGGCACGGCCGAACAAGGTGGTGGGCTTCTTCACACCACCGCCTCCGCGCCCGACCTCTGCGTCTCCGGCTGCGGCACGTCGGCGGCCAGCGCCTGCGGGAACAGGCGGCCCCCGCGCTGGAACGTCAGGGCCGTGATCGCCCACTGCGTCAGCACCATCAGGCGATTGCCGAACCCGATCAGGTAAAAGATATGCACCGCCAGCCACAGCAGCCAGGGGAAAAACCCCGTCCCCCGGTATACGCCCAAATCCACCGCCGAGAACCCCCGCGACACCTGCGCCAGCTGGCCCTTATCCCAATACACGAACGGCGGCGGCGCGGGACGGCCCGCCGCCCGCGCCGCGATCACCCGGCCCACGTACTCGCCCTCCTGGATGGCGGGCTGCGCCACTCCCGGCATCGGCATCGGGTCGGGCTTCTTCGCCCCGAAGAAGTTCCGCGCCGGGGCCTTCACCGCCGCCACGTCCCCGATGACAAAAATCTCAGGCCGCTCCGGAACCGTCAAGTCGCCATTGACCTTAACATTGCCCTTTTTGTCCATCGGCGCACCGATCCACTTGCCCGCGTCCGTGCCGACGGTTCCCGCCGTCCACAGCACCGTTCTTGAAGAAATCCGCTGCCCGCCCGCGTCAATCCCGTCCGCGTCAATGTTGGTGACTTCCGCGTTTAATCTCACTTCCACGCCGAGTCTATCCAGCTGCTTCTGCGTCGCCTCGGCAATGTCCTTCGGAAAGCCGGACATAACATGGTCCACGGCTTCCACGATAATAATGCGCGCATCGGCAGGCTTGATATGGCGAAACTCGCGCGCCAGCGTCTGCCTTGCCAGCCCCGCAATGGAACCCGCCAGTTCCACCCCCGTCGGCCCCGCCCCGACCAGCACGAACGTCATCAACTGCCTGATTCGCTCCGGGTCCGTTTCCCCCTCCGCCGCTTCAAACGCCTGCAGAACCTTCGCCCGGATCGTCACGGCGTCTTCCACGGTCTTCAGGCTCGGCGCGACACGCTGCCACTCCGGGTGTCCAAAGTAATTGTAATGGCTGCCCGTCGCCAGAACCAACGTGTCATACGGCACGCGCTTGTTGGCAAGAATGACCTCTTTGGCGCCGACATCAACACCCGTCACCTCGCCCATCAGCGTTTGCGTGTTGCGCTGCTTCGCCAGGACAGCCCGGAGCGGCGCGGCAATGTCGTCGGCGGGCAGTTCGCCCGTCGCCACTTGATACAGCATCGGCTGAAAGAGATGAAAATTGTTCTTATCTATCAGCGTCACTCGCACCGGCGCATTTGCCAGCGTCTTGGCGGCATACATTCCCCCAAACCCGCCCCCGACGATCACCACGCGCGGCCCGTCAACACTCTTTTCTTGCGCCCCCGCCCGCGCCCTCTTCCACACAGCAAGTGCCCCACCAACAGCCACCGCGCCCAGCCCTATCATCACCCAATTTGTTTTCGCCATAAGTATTTGTTTTTCTAAAGGCCGCCGAAAGCCCACCTCCTCGCTCACAGGGTCCTCCCAAAGTGGGAGGACCCTGTGAGCGAGGAACGAGCGAACAAGGAGGTGGACTTCTTCCCCCCTACGCCTCCTGCGTCAGTTCCAGCAAACTGAACCCCTTGCGCTCAATCTGCAGCACATGGCCCTGCGCGAACGTCTCGGCAGCAATCACGCCCCGATCCGTCCACCGGCCCAGCAGACTCTCATACAGGCGCACCCGGTACGCCCCGGCCAGCGGCGCGCAAATCTGTACCGACGTGTCCACCGTCCGGTCGCTCTTGTTGCCCGCAAACAGCACCAGGTTCTCCCCCTGGCGCAAGGCCATGACCGTGACCGCCTCCAAACCCGCCGACACTTGGGGGGTTATGTCCTCGTCATACGCCTGATACGCCAGGCCCCGGTGCGGATGAAAATTCGTGTACAACTGCAACTCCGGCGCACGGACGGCAAACCACGTCAAGCGCCTGCCACGGTACGGCAGGTTCATCACGCCCAGCCACTTCCAGTCCGACGCCAGCCTCGGCGAAAGGGCCAATTGCCCGTCCGAAATGTCCAGCCCCGCCGCGCCTTCTACTGCCGCCCACAGGTAGCGCGGCGGGTCCCAGGGCGACAGCATCATGCCCTCGTTGGTCAGCGTTTCCCCATGCAGCCATTCCGCGAACTGCCCCGGAACCGTCGAGTTCCTTCGCGGGTCCGTCGAAAAACTCCGAAAGCTGGCCGAAAGCGCGTGGTCCATAAACTCCGCGTTGAACGGGGCGGCGGCAAACGCATACCAGAACGACACCCCCACCCAGACCCCGCCGAGCAGCCCCCACCCGCCCTGCGGCGTGTACGCCGGCGAGTCGCGCGGCGTGGTACGCATCCCGGCATCGGTCCAGAACGCCTCATCGCTCAGTCGGCTGATAATCCGCGCCGACGTTTCATCATCCGCCACCCCAAACATTACCGGAAAGACCAGATCCGACGTGATATCCGAGCGCGGAAACCTGTCCACGTCAATGTTGAGATAATACAGCCCGTTGTCTTTGTTGTAGAGATGCGCGTTGATCGCCGCCTTGAGGTCGGCGGCATGAGCGGCAAATTCACTGCTCTCCTCATGCTTATCCAGCGCCCGCGCCATCTGCGCCACCGTGAGCAGCGCCGCATAGCACTCGCTGTTCACCTCGGTCGTCGCCCCCGACAATCGGTAATTCTCAATCACATTCCGCCACCCGACAATGCCCCAGTCCGAAGTCTTCGTGGACGTACACCACACCAGCCCCTGCTCGTTCCGCTGCGACAGCAAATATTGCGCCGCCTTCACCGCCGCCGGATAGACTTTTTCCAAGAACCGGGCGTCGCCCGTCGTGTTGTAGTGATGCCACAGCCCCAAAATCAACAGCGGCGTATCGTCATTGATATTCAGGTCATAATCGGCGGTCTTGCCGTCGCGAATATCGTAATACTCCACGACCTTCCCGCTCGGCTCCATGTTGTTGACATACGCCATCAAAGACTCGCGCACAAACTCCGGGTTGAGATAGTCCCCGCCATACGCGAACCAGGCCGTGTCCCGCCCCACGCTGTTGTTGGAGCGCGTCGGGTCGTTGACAAAACACCAGCCCGTCGGCGATTTGACCATCACCCGCAGCATATTCGCCTTCGCCCACAGCACGCCCCGGTTGACATTCGGGTTCGGCGTGACGACGACGGCGCGGCTCAGCGCTTCGTCATAATGCGCCTGCGTCTTTGCCAATGCGTCGTCGGCATCCGGGCAGGCCCGATAATTCTTCTTCGCTTCGCTTTTGTCCGTCCCAAACGACAGCAAATAATAAAAGCGGGCCGTTTCCCCCGCCCCGATCTCCCGCACATGGCGCAACGCCCCTAATGGATCGGTCGGCGCGTCCGTCTTGCCCGACAACACCCCCGGCATGGTGCCGCTGACGCTTTTCGCCACATCCAGCGTCGTTTCGTAACTTTGCGGCGCTTCCGAGCAGCCGAACACGCGCACCGGACTCGGCGACGCCGCGTTCCAGGCGAGCAACGCATTCACCCCTTTGTCGTACTCGGCGACCACATCGTGTTCCGTCCCGCCGCGCAGATCCGCATAGGCGTACGTCGCCATGCGCACGCTTTCGGCCCCCTCATTGCGCAGTTCCACGGCCAGATACACCCCCGGCGGGTCCACTTCGCCGTCCTCCTGCGGCCTGCCGCTCAGGATAAATACGTCTTCATGCACCCGGACCCCATTGGGCAACTGATAAACGTGCTCCTGATGTTCCGGGTGGATGACAAACGTCCCCGTCCGCGCCGCCGACAGGTGCATCCCCGTCACGGCGTCATAATGCCGCAGCAGCACCGTGCCGAAGACCTGTAGCCCAAAGTCTATCGCATAGACCGTCTGCAAGGCTCCCGTCGCCTTGATGATCGCCGCGACCTTCGGCCCCCCCAGCGTGCTGCCGACGGCGAGTTGGTCATCCGCAATCTCATACACCGCGATCCGCTCGCTCTGCCCGAACTCCTGAGCCGCATTGCTCATACAGCCTCCCTACAAACTCCCCGCCTGCCGCAGCATCCCGCCGTCAATAAAGAACGTGCTGCCCGTGCAATAGCCCGCCGCGTCGCTCGCCAGGTACACGGCCAGCTCCGCCACGTCTTCCGGCTTGCCCCAGCGGCCCAGGGGGATCTCGGCCATCAGCGCCTTTTCGATCTCCGGGTTCGCCTCGATGTCGGCGTCAATCGGCGTGTAGATCGCGCCCGGCCCGATGTTGTTCACCGTGATCTGCTGCGGGGCCAGCTCCACCGCCGCCGTGCGCATCAGCATACGGAGAGCGCCTTTGGTCGCGCAGTACGGCGCATTGGTCGGCATGGGCAGGTCTTCGTGAATGCTGGAGATGTTGATGATCCGCCCGCCCCCACCCTGCGCGATCATCTGCTTGGCGGCGGCCTGAATGCACAAAAACGGCCCTTGCAAGTTGACGGCCACGATCTTCTGGAACTCGCTCAGGGGAAACTCGGTAATGGGGTGCTTCGTCTCGATCCCGGCGTTGTTGACGAAGATATCCAAGCGCCCGAACGCCTGCACCGTCTGCTGGATGAGTGCGCTCACCTGCGCCGGGTCGGACACGTCCGCTTCCACGGCCAGAGCCTTGCCGCCCGCGCTTGTGATCCGGTTCACGGTATCATCGCCGCTGCCGGGCTTGCCGACGTAGTCCACGACCACCGACGCGCCTTCGCGCGCAAACGCCAGGGCCATGCCCTGCCCGATGCCCGTCGCCGCGCCCGTAATGACGGCCACCTTGTTTTCCAGCCTCATGGTATGATTCCTTTAGGGGAGAAAGTCTCCTCCCGGAGATACCCTGATTACGCCCCCGCCTAACGTGCAGGCGCAGTGGCAAGTACGGCGGCGGTTGGAAAACTCAAGACAGGGGAAAATACAGCCGGACTCACTCCCAAGGAGACACAACATGGCAGGAATACTGAACGGGAAAACGGCGCTGGTCACAGGAGCCTCATCGGGCATCGGGGAGGCAACCGCGCTGGCGCTGGCGGCGCTCGGCGCAAAGGTCGCCATCGCAGCCCGCCGCAAAGACCGGCTGGACACATTGGCCGCGCAAATCAAAGACGGCGGGGCCGGGGAAGCCTTTCCCATCGTCGCCGATGTCGCCAATGAAGACGAAGCGCGGGACATGGTGATGACCGCCAACGCAAAAATGGGCGGCCTGGATATCCTGGTCAACAACGCGGGCGTGATGCTGCTCGGCCCGATTTTAGACGCCGACACGGAGGACTGGCGGCGCATGATGCACACGAACGTGCTGGGCCTGATGTATGCCACCCACGCCGCGCTGCCGATCATGAAGGCGCGCGGCAGCGGCCACATCGTCAATGTGTCCAGCGTCGCCGGGCGCACGGCGCGGGCGGGCAGCGGCGTCTACAATGCCAGCAAGTGGGGCGTGGGGGCGTTCTCCGAGTCCTTGCGCCAGGAAGTCTCCAAAGCCAAGATTCGGGTCACGATCATCGAACCCGGTGCAGTGGCGACCGAGCTGACGCACCACATCACGAATGCCGACTCCAAGCAGCAGGTTCAGGACTGGATCAAGGAGATGACGCCGCTGGAGTCGGAAGACATCGCCGCCGCCATCGTCTACGCCGTCACCCAGCCGCCCCGCGTCAACGTCAACGAGATACTGATCCGTCCCACCGACCAGGACCGGTAGAAGTACCCAGGGCTGAACCCCTGGGCTGAGAAAGAGCGGACTGCCCGCCGTCGCGGGCGCGGAACAGGCCTCGCCTATCGTAATATCTTCGCCCGCGCAGGCGATGGTTCAGCCCTGGGTACTTCAGCACGAAATGCGCGGGCGGCTTTCGGCCTTATCTCCTCCTGGGAGACGATTACGAAGCAGACATACGCCCGCTTGCGGGCGCGCAGCAGCATCCCCGCCACCCCCAGGCCCGTGAACGCGAACGCCGCCACGGAAGACGGCTCCGGCGTGACTACACCCACCTCTGTGTTCGAGACGTCATATTCCCAGTTGCTGTCGGGATTGGCGATCCCGTTGCCTCCCGTATCGGCACCGACACCGATCCTGAGAAACGGCGTATAGAGAGTGTTCGCCGATTGATTCTCGGCAGACGCATTCGCACCAGTCACCGACCCCGTCAGAGTTTCAGAGGCTCCCGCGATGGCGACCCCTGCGTCGTTCAGATACTGCACCGTATCCGTAAAAATCCCGTTTTCCCAAGCAACACCGTATATGTGGCGTAGGAGCCACGCGCGGTCTGATCAGGCTTACCATGTAAGGAGCCGCCCGTTCCAAAAACAACATTGCTGTTCTGGTCGTCGAATTTGTTGTTCCAGTAGGCGTTGTAGCTTTGCGTGTTGTTCTGGAAAAACAGCAAGGGCGACCCGTTGTTGGCAGAAATCGTGTTATCGGAGTTCTTGCCGCCGAGCGTACATGGACCGCCCCATACTTGTTACCTTCTGTCGTCCCTGCTTCGTCGACTGCGAAGCCGAGACGGATTAAAGGAAAGCTATTCGTCTCGTTCGCGGCGTAAGGATTGACTTTGATCGTCGTCGTGAAGAACACGGACGCACCCGTGTCAATCTGGTTCCGGCTGAATACGTATTCAAAATCCGTTCTTCCCGTCACCCCATTCGCTACTCCGGTAGTGTTCGCCCCGCCGGATTGCACACGCGGACCGGAATAAGTGCCGTCGAAGCCGCTGGGCTTACCGACAGGAACTTGAGCGCTTGCTCCCGGCGCGAAAGGAAGCAACGCACCAACGGCTAATGCCGCAAAAAGAGGGCAAGCAAGATTTCGTCGCTTATGACTTGTGGACGGACGATTCTTTCGTACATGATGTTTCTCCATAGCGTATCGAGCATTCTCCTGGCTCGCACAGACGACAAAAGTAACCCGGTATAATGCATAAGTTATGCCATTGGTAGTTATAGACAGCGATTGCAACAAATATATTTTTATAAATAGATGCCGTTCAGAAGACGTGGACTATGCGGCAAGCAAACAGGGCCGGGAAACGAATGTTTCCCGGCCCCGCTGCGTTGTTCTCGACAGAAACGCGAATGTGTGATATACTGAAAAGACTCGCGGACGCGAGAGGAAATGGCTCCCCGAGTAGGACTCGAACCTACAACATTTCGGTTAACAGCCGAACGCTCTGCCATTGAGCTATCGGGGATCGCTCAGCCTCAGTCATTATAGCCAAAAATGACCGAGTTGTCAACATTCCGGCAGGCGAAATCGCCGCGCCGGAAAGTGTTTGGGAAAGAGTTTCGCCGCAGGAGACGCATTGAAAGTCACGGAAATCGTTTTCTTGAGCAATCAGCGCGCCCGGCTCGTCGTCGAAATCCCGGACACCGACGCCCTCAGCACGAGCGAAGCGCCACGGATCCCCCGGATGCTGTTTCGGATGTTCCCCCACATGGCGACCCAGCGCTGCTACAACGACGACGGACACTCGTTCCGGCGCGAGGCGCAGGCGACCGAGATCCCGCACCTGTTCGAGCACCTGATCATCGAGATTCAGGACCAGGTCCGGCGCGGCGTCGGCGCCCCGTTCGCGGGCGAGACCCACTGGAACTGGACCGTGGACCCGCGCGGGCGCTTTTATGTCACGGTGGACTACGACAACGAAGTCGTCGCGCTGGCGTCCATTCGGCTCGCCGAGCGCGTCATCAACGCCCTGGACAGCAAAGACATCACCCAGATTGACATGACGCGGGAGATCGCGCGCCTGCGCGACATCGCCAAACTCTGCCGCCGGCCCACAACCGCGCCGCGCCGCGCCGACGCGCCCCGCTTCAGCCCCCACGCCCCCAGCGAAACGGCGGCGTCTCCCCGCGAAGACGCCGCCGCGCTGTCCGTGCACACCGCCCCGGCGGCCCTCGAACAGACCGCCTGAGACGGGGCGTTTCACCGCCCCGGCCTTCAATCCCCTAGTGCCGGAAGATCGTGAAGATGCTGACCAGGACGCCCACAATCGTCAGCGGGTCGTAGCGCGCGCCCGGACTGCCCTGCGGGATGGTGATGTTGTCGCCCGGCTGCACCAGCGTGGACGCCTGCACCGTCGGGTCGGTGATGTCCAGTTTGATCGTCTGGACCTTCTGGCCCGGCGGCGTCCGCGTGATCGTGACTTCCTT
Source organism: Armatimonadota bacterium (assembly GCA_964657535.1). GTDB lineage: Bacteria > Armatimonadota > Armatimonadia > Armatimonadales > Capsulimonadaceae > CAZZVX01. Next base: position 10,854 of record CAZZVX010000122.1, read on the forward strand.
GAGTTTGGGCCGGTCGCCCAGGCCCCCGGCCTTGCCGATGGCCGTGGCGAGGGAGTAGTTCGGCGTGGTCAGGTCGTACTCGCCGGGCTGACGGACCGCGCCGGTGATGGTGTAGACGTTGGGGGTCGCCGCCGCCTTGACGATGACCGTGTCGCCGTCGAGCAGCACGGGGTTGTCCGTCGCGCTGGTCGGATTGCGGATCGCGTCGTCGTAATTGAGAACGACCTGGTCGGTCGTGTTGGCGTGCTGGACGGCGATGCCCTTGCGGTCGGCGGCCAGCGTCAGGCCGCCGGCGGCCTGGATCGCGTCATACGCGGTCGTGTTGGCCGGGACGGAAACGCGGCCCGGCTTGACGACCTCGCCCCGGATGTTGATGAGGATCTGCACGTTCTCCTTGCGCGGCACGAAGATCACGTCGCCGTCCTGCAGGGCCGGGTTGCCGGCCTGGTCCTGGTCGTTGAGAAACGACAGGTAGTTGACGCTGTCAGTGGTGTGCGCCTGGCCGGGGATGCCGTGCGTGATCTTGATGCCGGTAAGGTCGGCGTCGAGCGCCGGCCCGGCCTGCTGCATCACGTCGTTGAGCCGCGTGTCGGTGCGGACGGTGCGCGGCCCCTGGGTCGCCACCGCGCCGTCCACCTCCACCGTCAGGCCGCCCGCGCTCAGCAGCGTGACCACGACCTGCGGGTTCTTGTAATACTTGCCCAGAAATTGGTTGGACGCCAGTTTCGCGGCGGCCTGCTCGGTGGACAGACCGGCCACCTTGACCGCGTTGACGTACAGCAGGGTGATGTTGCCCGACGCATCCACCGTGTAGTCGCCGCTGACGTCCGGCTCGCCGGCCACCGTCACGTGGACCTTCGCGCCCACGTCCAGCGTCTGGGCGGCCTGCGCGTGCGCCGGCGGGACGTGCAGAGCCAGCAGGAGAAGCGACAGAATCAGCGGAATCTTGAGAAAGAGGGAAGGCAGCAGGCCGGCGCGCGCCCCGCCGCCGGACACCGAGAGGGACGAATGGACCATGGAAGCTCGCTTTCTCCGACGCACCGGTGTCTTCTCGGTGCGCCTCTTAGGAAGTGCGCAGGTTTACCCCGCCACGGCGGAAGCCAAACCTGACGCCCGTTCGGCAGTCCCTGCAGGAACCGTGCCAAGTCTGATACGCCATTCGGGGAGGCACAGCGTTCCCGGCGGCGGA
>CAZZVX010000123.1:0-11983 GCA_964657535.1 Armatimonadota bacterium
CGGGCGGCCTGCTGCGCCTCGTCGGACACGCGGGTCGAGTCGGTGCGCATATAGGTGATCAGGCCGACATGGCCTTCGCCGGCCACGTCTACGCCCTCGTACAACTGCTGCGCGGCCATCATCGTGCGCTTGGCCGAGAAGCCAAGTTTCCGCGACGCTTCCTGCTGCAGCGTACTGGTGATGAACGGCGGCGCGGGGTGGCGCTTCTTCTCGCCGCGCTTGATGGACTTGACGGCGTAAGGACTGCCGTCCAGGTCCGACAGAATCTTGTCGGCGGCCTCTTTGTTGCCGATCTCCAGCTTTTTGCCGTCGCGCTCGATGAGCGAGGCATCAAACTTGTGCTTGAGCGTGTCCGGCGTCAAACTCGCCGTGATTGACCAGTATTCGACGGGCTTGAACGCCTCGATCTCGCGCTCGCGGTCCACAATCAAGCGCACGGCGACCGACTGCACGCGGCCCGCCGACAGTCGGGGCCGGACTTTCTTGGACAGGATCGGGCTGATCTTGTAGCCAACGATCCGGTCGAGTTCGCGCCGCGCCTGCTGGGCGTTCACGCGGTCCATGTCAATCGTGCGCGAGTTCTGCAGGGCGTCCAGCACGGCGCTTTTGGTGATCTCGTTGAACTGGATTCGCTTCGGCGCTTTCAGGCCCAGCGCCTCTTTCAAGTGCCAGGAGATGGCCTCGCCCTCGCGGTCGGGGTCGGAGGCGAGGTAGACTTCGGTGGCCCCCTTCGCGGCGGCTTTGAGTTTCGCGACAACGTCTTTGCGTTCGGGAATGATCTGGTACGTCGGCGCGAAGTCATTCTCGATGTCAATGGACAGTTTGCGCTCCGGCAGGTCGCGCACGTGTCCCATGCTGGCCTCGACCTGGTAGTCGCTGCCCAAAAAACCCTTCAGCGTCTTGGTCTTGGCCGGCGATTCGACAATGATTAACTTCTTAGCCATAAACTCCCTATCCCTTGTGGTTCTGCTATTATAACACCGAAATCGGGATTTTCGTTACCGAACCGCAGGGGGGCAGGCCGGCGGCGTCCCTCATTCGATGGATCGTCGGCAAAAAAGCAGGGCGAGAAGGACGGCGGGGAGTGGGAACGGGGGCGAGCGTTGGCTCGCCGCCGCTGGGATGTTAAGAGCCGGGGGCGGCGCCGGAGAGGATCAGGGTGGCGGCTTCCGGGTGCAGGTACTTTTTCGCGGCGGCGTTGACCTGCGGGACGGTGACGGCGTTGATGAGGCCGCTGAACCTCTGCGGGTAGTCCAGGCCCAGATTGTAGGTCTCGGCTTCCAGCAACTGGCCGGCGATGCCGCCGTTGGTTTCTAGAGCCAGGGGGTAAGAACCGGTGATGTATTCTTTGGCCTCGCGCACTTCGTCGGGAGTGACGCCGCCGTCGCGGACCTGGGCGACGATGGCGCGGAGCAGGCCGACGGCGCGGCCGACATTAGCCGGGTTGGTTCCCAGGAAGACCTGGAACGGGCCGTCGCTGTGCTGGGCGTCGAAGCCGGAGTAGACCGAGTAGGCCAGGCCGTTCTCGTCGCGGATGGTCTTGCCCAGGCGGGACGCGAAGACGCCGCCGCCCAGGATGTAGTTCATCACGCTGGCGGAGTAGTAGTCCGGCGAGGCGCGCGTGAGCAGGCCGGGGTAGCCCCAGAGGATGCTGGTCTGCGAAGTGCCGGGGATGGCGATGACTTTGGTCGGGACCGGCGTCGGGGGCAGCGGCACGGCGGCGATGGCGGACGACGGAGCGGGCGTGGACGGCTTGGCCCAGCCGCCGAAGGCGGACTGGATCGCGGCGAGCGCGTCGGCGGTCTTCACGTCGCCGACGACGACCAGCGTTGTCGTGTCGGGCCGGTAATACGTGTCGTAGAACGCCTGCACGTCGGCGCGGGTCAGACCGCCGATAGTCTGCTGGGACGACTCAATCGTCGGCGACCAGTACGGGTGGCCTTTCGGATACAACGCCTCAGAGAACGCGATGTCGGCGGGCGTCCCCGCGCCGCCCGCGCCGCCGGTGTCCTGCTTGGCTTCTTCCAGGCCCGAAACGCGCTGACCCTTGAGTTTTTCCAGTTGGTCCTGTGGGAAGGACGGGTGCAGCAGTTCGTCGGCGAGCGTCGAGAGTTCCAGCGGGAAGTTCTGCGACAGGCACTGGCCCCCGAAATCCACGGATTCGATCCCGGCGCCGAAGCCGACGCTCGCGCCGACGGCGTCCAGCGTGAGGGCGAGTTCCTGGGCCGTTTTCGTGGTCGTGCCGCGCGACAGCATCCCCGCCGTCGTCCCGGCCAGGCCGAACTTGTCCAGGGGGACGTACATCCCGCCCGCGCGGACCGAGCCGGCAATCGCGACGGTCTTGTTGGCGTGGTTCTCTTCGACAATCACCGTCATACCGTTGGGCAGGACAGTCCGGGTCGGCTTCGGCTGCTGGGCGTTTGCGACGGCGGCGTTCTTGCCCGTGTTGAACTCCTTGTCCAGCGCGGCCAAAATCTTGCGCTGGCGCGGGTCGGTGACGGGCGGCGCCGCCCCGAAGTTCTTTTCGCCGGGCGGCGGGGGCAGTTCCTGGCCGGGCGGCAGGGGCTGCGGCACGAACGAGGCGACGGTGCGGTTTTCGGGGGTGAAATATTGCACGGCGACGCGCTGAATGTCGGCGGGCGTCACCTGCCGGATGTTGTCGAGATAGGTGTCCAAGTAGTGAAAGCCGCTCAACACGGCGTAATCGCCGATCTGGTCGGCCTGCTGGGAAACGCTGTCGTTGTTGAAGACGAACGACGCGGCGATCTGATTGATCGCGCGCTGGACTTCGTCCCCCGTCGGCGTGGTCGTCTGGAGCGCCGCGATCTGGTCTTCCAGCGCCCTCTCCACGGCGTCATCGGTGACGCCCGCGCGGGGCGTGCCGTCAAAGGTGAACAGGAACGGGTCTTTCATGTCCGCATTCTGGGCGTCGGCGCTTTCGGCGATGCCGGTCTCCACCAGGCTGCGGTACAGCCGCGCGCTGCGGCCCCCGCTCAGGATCTGGTCCATCACGTCCATCACGTAATGGTCTTTGGTGCCGAGCGCGGGCGCGTGGAAGCCGATCAACACTTCGCCGGTCGTGCCGGGGCGCTGCAGCACGACTCGCCGCTCGCCGTGCTGGGCGGGTTCCGGGGTGATATGATGCGTTTTGAGCGTCCCGGTGGAATACACGCCGAAATACTTCTGACACAGCGCGACGGCTTTTTTCGTGTCGAAGTCGCCGACCATGACCACGACGGCGTTGTTGGGCATATAGTGGTCTTTGTAGTATTGGTAGATGACCGCCCGGTTCTTCTGCACGGCCTCCACGTCCGTGGTCCAGCCGATGGTCGGCCAGTGGTACGGGTGGGACGTGAACGCGGTCGGCAGGAACGAGAAATTTTCCAGTTGGAAGCCGGGGTCGTTGCTGTCGCCTTCCAGTTCGGAGCGGACGACGACCATTTCGTGGGCGAGTTGGGTCGGGTCGAAGGCCGAGTTTTCCATGCGGTCGGCTTCCACGCGGATGGCGAGTTCCAATCGGTCGGCGGCGATGAGTTCATGGTACTCGGTGCGGTCCTGGGCGGTGCTGGCGTTGATCTCGCCGCCGTTGGTGACGAACAGGTGGTCAATCGCGCCGGGCGGCAGGTCGCGCGTCCCCTTGAACATCATGTGTTCGAGGATGTGCGACAGCCCGGTCTGGCCGCTGACTTCGTCGCGCGAGCCGACTTTGTACCAGACGCTGAAGTGGACGACGGGCGCGGCGTGGACTTCTTTGGAAAGAATGATCAGGCCGTTTGCGAGGTGCGTTTCCGTGACCTGTTGGGTCTTGTCGTAGGACTGCGAGACGATCCTGCCATACGGGGCGGGATTAGTCGCGGGCGGGGTCTGCGCCCCAGCAATCGCGACGCTGCCGAGCAGCAGCCCCAGGCTGAGGAGAAGAGTTCGTTTTGTCAAAAAACGTGTGTGTTGTGTCATAACGTGCGATACGTCCTGCCTGTGTGGATTGGTTTCCAAAAATTGCCAGGGGAGACCTGCCTCCTTGCCACGCCCTGAAAGGGCGTGGCTCTTCATGGGCTGCCTTATGGTTACTTCACCCCGCGATACTGCTCAAACGCCACCGCGAGGTATTCCAGAAAGTCGGCGTAGTTGACGCGCAGGACGCCCGCCGGGGGGCGGATGCCCAGACGCTCCATCAGCGGGACGGCGAGGCGCATGGCGGCGTACTGCTGCACCAGGGGAGGCAGCTGCCAGCGGCGGTCAATGGCGTGGCGGACGGCGCGGTACTCCGGCACGGTCATTTCGTAGACGTGCCGCCCGATGTCGGCGAGCGCGAACGGGGCCAGATGCTCCGGCAGGACGCGCGGCGGCGGGGCGAGGGCCTCCAGCGTCGGGACGCGCGGGGCGCGCTGTTTGACCACCATCGTGCCGGCGACGAAATCCCCCAGGCGCTGGTAGCGGGCGGAGACGAGCATAAAGCACAGCGTCTGCATGATCGAGACGCCCGCCAGCGCGGCGATGCCGGATGTGTGGTCCGAAAGGCCGGCCAGGACGACGAGTGGGGTGATCAGCGGCATGACATCAATGACGCGCAGCAGGTTGCGGGTGATCGTCGCGTAGGCGCTGGTCGGGTAGCCGCCGTCGCGGATCACGCGCAGGCCGAGCTGCCGCTTGCCGGGCGTCTGGCCGTTCCAGGCGATCTCGAACCAGATGAAGTAGCCCCAGTAGACGACAAAGAACATCAAGATCGCGAGGCCGGTCAGGACGTTCTCGAAGAAGTCGAGGATCGCCCGGCTCCAGGCGGCGTTGCTGAGGCCCAGCAGGGCGCCGAGCAACACGAACAGCAGGGCCACCGCGATGCAGGCCGCGATCTGCAAAAGCGAGTCGATCAGGTTCGCCAGCAGGCGCGAGCCGACTCCGGCCAGTTCGTACTCGATCTCGATGTTTTCCGGCGTCGCGACAAGGATCTCACGTGACATTCAGGCCCACCTGTGCGGTATAATCGGGGAACCATGGCAATTGATGAGCGGTCATTTATCAACAAAAAGCGGGCGTCGTGGGAACGGCTGTCCCTGATCATCGAGCGCGCCAAGCACGGCGGCCTGCGGCAGTTGTCCGCCGAGGAACTGCCGGCGCTGGGGGCGCTTTACCGCCGGGCGGCGTCCGACCTGGCCTACGCGCGGGCGCAGGAGGCCAACCCTAATCTCGTATTATACCTGAACGAGCTGGTCGGAAACGCGCACGGCGTGCTGTATCAGGAAGATTCCGGCGGCTGGTCGCGCCTGGCGCGGTTTTTCGCCTACGGGCTGCCCGACGTGCTGCGGCGGCGGATGCCGTTCGTCGTCGCCGCCTTCGCGCTGGGCGTGCTGGGGGCCTGGCTGGCGTATGCCATCGTGCATCACGACCCGCGTCAGCTGGGGCTGTTCCTGCCGGAAGAGTTCAAGGACTCGTTCGACGGCTGGAAGCACGCCTTCGCGGACCACGGCGACATCTCGGCGGGCGAGGGCATCAACTTCTCGTCGCAGCTGATGACGAACAACACCAAAGTCGGCATCATCGCGTTCGCCACGGGCATCACCCTGATCGGGCCGGTCTATTTCATGTTCTACAACGGCTGCGTGATGGGGGCGCTGATCGCGGTCGTGCAGCCGACGCACCACCTGACCTCGATGTGGGCGGGCATTCTGCCGCACGGGGTCTGCGAACTCTCGGCGATCTTCATTGACGGGGCGGCGGGCATGAGCATCGGCTGGGCGCTGATCGCGCCCGGCGAACGCTCGCGCAAGGACGCGCTGGTCGTCGCCGGCAAGGACGCCGTGAAACTGATGGTCGGCACGGTCCCGCTTTACATCATTGCCGGAATTATTGAGGGCAACGTCTCGCACTCGTCCCTGCCCCACTTCGTCAAGTTCAGTTTGGCCGGTATCCAGTTCGCCGCGTTAATGCTGTACATCTACGGCAGCCGTCCGGCCCGGACCAGCGTCTTAGCCCCCACTCTGCAGAACGGGACAGGGAAGGCCGGCGGAGCCGCCGTTTAGCCGGCGCGGGCGATCATCTGGTCGAGCGGGGCGATCTCTTCCAGGGTGCGGGTCATCACGTCGGTCTGCGTCACAACATCATCAATGTCGGACAGAACCTGTTCGGGCGACCGGGCGCGGACTTCGTCGTTAATCAGGCCGAAGGTGTCTTCCACGAGCTGCAGTTGGTAACGTAAATTCGTCATCGTCTTGCCCATCTTGACGACGTAATCCTGGCGTCGCAGCAACACGTCGGCGCGCTTCTGCAGGATCGCCTTGCTGTTCTCGTCCGTCTCCTGGCCGATGCTCTGCTGAAGTTGTGCCAGGTCTTTGGCGTAGTCCGTCTGCACCTCGCTGATGGCCTGCGGAATCCAGGAATCGGGCATGGTCGAGGGGAACGTGTTGGGGACCTTCGCCGAGAGGCCGCTGCGCAGGCCGTTGCCGCGCGCTTCGATCAGGAGCGTCTGCAGGTAGTTCCGAAAGTCCTGTTCCTTGAGGGCGAAGACTAAGAACTTGTCCAGGAGATAGTCTAATTTACGCAGCATATCCTGCAGCCAAACGGCGTTGTCCTGGGACTGCGCCTCGATCTGACGGCGCATCCCTTCGAGTTTTTCGTACTGCGCGCGCATCTCCGGGCGCAGCCGGGGCAGCGTTTGGGCTTTGAGCTGCTGGCGGCGGCCTTCCACGTCCTGCTCCGAACGTTTGGCGAGGCGGGCGGCGTACCAGCGCGAGTCCGGCACGAAGAGCAGGTAGGCCGTCTCGGCGACCACACCCGCGAGCAGCGGCCAGATGTCCAGAAAAGCCGCCGAGAGGGCGACCGTGGAGGCGAGTCCGACGAGGTTGCCGCCCTCCTTGAAGGCTTGGATGAGTTTGTTCGATGCCATTTATTGCGCGGACTGGTGGGCGACATAGACGCGCCACTGGTTGGCGGCCTCGTTGAGCGCCCCGTAGGGCGGCAGTTCAATCGTGCTGTAGGTCTGCTGGAACCCCTGCCCCGCGTAGTTCGCGAGTTGGGGCGTCAGAGACAGAGATCCGCCGGAATCGCTGGGCCGGAAGTGGTACTGAAGCCCGTCCTTGAGCGACGACTGCGAGGCCAGGAACGACAGGAACGCCTGCGCCCCCCGGCGCTGCGTGTCGGAGACCCAGGGCGCGCTGAGTACGGCGGCGCTCTGGTCGGCATTGGCGGTCGGGTTCGGATAGACCACGACCAGGTCCGGGTTCTGGCTGACGTCCTGCATGGCGGCGCTCTCGTAGGCGGTGATGAAGTCCCGGCTGCCGGGATCGGCGACGTAGGCCTTTTCCAAGGCCGTCGAGCCGTTCGTGTCGGCGACGACGAAACTCCGGTCGAGTTCGGTCAGATAGGTGGTAAACGCACGACCGGCGGTCATCTGTTCTAAAGAGCCTCCGCCGCCGTGGGCCTGGGCGTACTCGTTGATGATCAGACTCATGGTGAGCATCCCGCTGCTGGCGTTGAGCGGGTCGGCGTGCGAGAAGTGGAACGATCCCCATGGCGTCCGGCGCTGGCCGAGACTGAGCAATCGGACTTGCGTCCAGGGGTTCGGGCCGCTCAAGATCGGCTTCAGGAACCGGGCCTTCTCGCGGGTCGTCACGAAGACGAGCGGCGACTTCAGGAAGGTGCGATAGTCGGCCGGGTCGCTCATGTCCGTGATCTGCTGCGCGCTGTGCTGCTGCCCCCAGACTTCGTTGAGGCGGGCGATCCAGACGGGGCTGCTCGGACTCCAGATCACGGGCTGGTCCTTGCCCTCCAAGATCGCGTGCAGGCCGTCGCGCGATTCCAGCAGTTTCAGCGTGACATGGTACTGCCCCCCGTTCTGACTGTTGAATTTGTCCATCTCCTGCGACAGCCAGCCCTGCTTGGTCGCGGTGGTCAGCACTTCAATGTCGCCGCTGCTGCCCCCACTGTTGCCGCTGCCGCCGCCGAATTTCGGCAGGGTGAACCCGATGCCCCCGCCCCCGGCGGCGCCGTGTGACTTCCGCCACCACTGATAGGCCCCGACCGCGAAGCCGACGACGAGGACGAAAATAATCAATTTGCCGATTGGACGCACGTTGTTTTCTCCTGAGTTTGGATGGCGTACATCCTATGAGACAGCAAAGCTGGCCCAGGGTTGCATGATGCCGCACATCCCGAAGCGATAGGTCATGACGCGCCCGGTCTACGTTTCGCACGGACGGGGGCAGACTGTCTGCGTGCTGCCAGTTCTTTTCTGAGGCGTTTCACCCGACGCTGAACCCAGGCTCGCGTGTTCATGCTGAGTTCTTCCAGGTCCGCTGCCGCCCCGTCAAAGCCACCGAGTTCGGTCCGCGCCTGTGCGCGCTGCAACAGAGTCATCCACTCGCGGGCATTGCCCAGTTTGGGTGTTTCCAGAAGCAGATCCGTGACACGCAGCAAACCCTGCCAGTCCTGGTTTGCCTCGTGGACATCCGCCAGAAACTCCCAAGCTTCCACATTAGTCTTATCCACGGCAAGGATTTGCTTTAAGATCGGTTCAGCGAGCGCATAATCTTTTTGGTGGATATAAATGTCCGCCTGTAACGTCAAGGCCTTCAAATCTGTAGGATGCTGTTCCAGCACCTCCTCAATACATATGAGGGCTTCCCTATAATACTCCGCGTAGTGCAGTTCGCGCGCAAATGCCAATCGCGTCTCGGCCAAAGGCATTCCGTTCAGAACGTCGCGCGCTAGGGCTTCGAGAGCGTCTTCGACGGAGAAGACGCCGCCGCGTATTTTGACTTTGTTGCGTTTTTGCGTGGTGCGAATTTCACCGGCGAGTGTTGACAGCGGCAGCGAGACGCCGCCGTGATGAGTTATCCAGGCGTCGAGTTCCTGCCACTCTTCCGGATACGTCGTCAGAAGATAGGGAACGACGCAACTAACGACCCACTCCTGCTCGAACTTTTCGGCATACATTTCCGCCTTGGTTTTGCCTTCCGCCAGAGCGAGCCACCGCCCCCGTGCGGCCCGCATCGCGCGATCATAGTGGTGTGCAGCCTCGTGGACAAACGTTGCCAGCATCTTCAATCGCAGATACAGTTCCCAGGCAGAACGTTTCGGCATGGCCGCATCGTACACACACGCATAGAGCCGGATGCGCTGGCGATGCGGCCAGTACGTTGCCAGCACCCTTCCTGTAAAGACGCCGGGCAATGTCTCATACCCGTAGCGGCCCGTGTAGGGATCAGGCTCAGTCCCTGAACGACGTTTAGCATCATGTCGCTGATAGCCGATGCCGGCGCACAATTCAATAGCCCCTAAGCCATCCAAAACTCCCTTCGGAAACAGAGAGGCTACGGCAAGAATGTCTTCGACGGACGCCGGGTAATGTAAATACTGGCCCGTATTGATGACCCGAACCTGAAACGTTTCTACAGGCGTCGGCGATACCGGCTGAAGTGGAACGCGGCGTTCCGTCTGCACCTGCGCTTTGACGCGCCGTTTCTTGGTCAACTGCGCCTGTATCTGCTTGGCGCGCGCCGAGTTGTCCGAATTACTGGCTTGGGCTTCGTTCTCTAACTGTCGGCGCGTTTCGTGGATGCTTCGTGCCATTGACTTACCTGCTCCCAATTCGCAAGGTTACGACAACTGTCGTCAGATAAGCGACCGGGCCTTCAGGTCCAGGTAGTGGTTGATGAGGTCGGCTGTCAGGTCTTCGGGGGGGCTGTCAATGGTCCAGACGCCCCGGCGCTTGAGGACAGAGATGGCCTGGCGGCGCTCCTGCAGCACTTGTTGGGCGACGGCCTTCTGGTAGACATCGGCGCTGGATTCGGGCATCCCTTTGGCGGCGCGGATGATGTTCGGGTCGCTGACGGTGACGCAGACGACGCGGTGCAGGCCCTCGATGATGGGGACGGCGTCTAAGATCTGGGCGGACGAGTCCGGGTCCACCAAGTCGCTGAACAGGACGACGAGGGAGCGGCGGCGCCAGCGGGTGGCGAGGTTCTGGAAGGCCTCTTTGTAGTCGCTCTCGACCATGCGCGCTTCGAGGTTGTAAAGGTTCTCCAAAATCTGGTAGACCTGGGCCTTGCTCTTGGCGGGCGGGAGCCAGACCCGCACATCGGCGTCGAAGGCCATCAGGCCGATCTTGTCGTCGGAGGCGGCGGCGACGTAGGCGAGCATCAGGGCCGTGTTGACGACGTAATCGAGTTTCGCCATCTTCTGCACGGGCTGGAGCATATTGCGGCCAGTGTCCAGCAGCAGCACGATGTTCTGCGACCGCTCGGCCTCGTACTGCCGCGTGATGAGCTTGCCGCGCCGGGCCGTCGCGCTCCAGTCAATCTTCTTGTACTCGTCGCCGGGGACGTACTCGCGCAGGGACTCGAACTCGGAGCCGCCGCCGCGCATCTTGGCCGTCCGCAGGCCCATCTGCATCAGGCGCCCGCGCCGGGCGAGCAGTTCGTATTTCTCCATCTCCCGTAAGTTCGGATAGACTTTGACCGCCTGCGCCGCCGGGATGCGGCCCTGCTTGACGATCAGACCCAGGCGTCCCGGATAATGAACGTACAGGTCGCCGAAGGAGAAATCGCCTTTGGCGGGCGGCGTGACACTGTAGGTGAAGCGCAAGGCGCGGTTGCCGCCGGGGACGGGCAGCACGCGCTGGACGGGGCTGTCCAGGGCGAACTGGTAGGGCGGCGTGTCGCGGGCGGTGACTCGCAGGGCGGACCCGGTGCGGTTCTGCACGTCCACGGCGACGGCGTTCGCCGCGCCCAGGGAGAGTTTCTCGTCCACCTGCCGCTCGGCCCGCAGGGCGTCTCCCGGCGCGGGCGTCGCCAGCGCGTCGGCGACGGTGCAGGCGGCCAGCAGGAAATTGTAGCCGAGCACGGCGTACAGCAGGCCGGGGGCATGGCCGACAAAAAGCAGCGGCAGGACGCCGAGGGCGACGAGAATGGCGAGGCGGTAGGTCAATCGCATACCGTCATTATAACGGCGCGCGGGGGAAGCGTCAACAACTGGAAAATTTATTTCTAAAAGCGGGCGCAAACTCTGCAACTTTTCCGAGGTTTATGGTTCATATCAGTGTATAATTAAAAATATCAACTTATGTCAAACAATAAATTGATATTTTTAACTCTAGTATTGACTTTATTAAGTGATGTTGCCATAATAGGGGTGTAGGAGAAGAAACATGGTACAGCCGGTGGTCAGCCAGTGTCCGTTCTGCAAGGCGCAGACGGAAGTCACGGAAGTCTCGTGCGGGGATTGCGACGTGCAGATGCGCGGACACTTCACCCTGAGCCGCTTCGACAGCCTAGCCCCGGAACACCTGCAATTCCTGGAAGCGTTTCTGCGCAGCCGGGGCGTGATCCGCGACGTGGAAGCCGCCCTGGGGATTTCGTACCCCACGGTCCGCGCCCGGCTGGACGCCCTGCTGGCGGCGCTTGGGTTCGCGGAAGGACCGGCGTCAGCGGCGACGGCCATGGAGCCGCCGCCGGACAAGGCGGCGCGACGGAAAGAGATACTGGCGGCAATCAGCGCCGGGACGATGGATGCAGAAACGGGGCTGGACGCCCTGAAAACCCTGTAGCGAGAGTGAAAAACGAGGAGAGATCAATGTCACAGAATGCGTTGCTGGAACGGAAACCGGCCCTGCCGGGGGAACAGATTGAAATGGAGGCACCGGCCTCCGAGACGGTCGTCGCGGCGCGGACCCATGCCCAGCGCGAGCATTTGTCCCTGGTGGAGTGGCATGGAACGGCGCTGACGGTCCACACGACCGCCGCCCCCGCCCCGAAGCCCCTGCGGCGGCGCAGCGTCGGCCTGTTCGACGCGGGCGTGATCGTGCTGATGGTCAGTTCGGCGGGCGCGGCCCTCTTTTCCCTGCTGCACCTGGGCTGACCCCAAAGGAGTAACGTTCGATGAGCGAAGAAAGCATTCTGATCCTGAATATGCTGCGCGAGGGCAAGATCACGGCGGAGCAGGCCGACGCGCTGCTGCGGGCCGTCCGCCAGACGGTCCCCACCCCGCCCGCACC
>CAZZVX010000124.1:0-11958 GCA_964657535.1 Armatimonadota bacterium
CTGAGCGGCGGCGCGGGCGGCGGCGGCGGCGCGGCTCTGGGCGGCGCGCTGAACCTGTCCGGGTCCTCACCGACGCTGATCAACTGCCTGTTCCGCGCCAACAGCGCGGTCGGGGGGCGCGGCGGCGCGGGCGCGAACGCCTTCTGGAGCGGCGGCACGGGCGGCGCGGGGGGCAACAGCCAGGGCGGCGCGCTTTGCGTGAACGGCTCGGTCGGCGGCGAATTCCTGCAAATCAACCCCGGCCCCAGCGCCCCGGTCCTTTCCTTCTGCACCCTCAGCGGCAACAGCACGCCGGGCGGGTTCGGCGGTGTCGGCGGCAGGAGCGCCTACTTTGGAACGCGCAACGAGGCGGGAATCAGCGGCAGCGGGTGGGGCGGCGCGTTGGAGATGGGCGTCGGGACCGGACCGGTGGCGCTGACCGACGACATCCTGTACGGCGACATCGCCGACACCAGCCCGGAGATTGACAACCACGGCAACTACGGCGACCTGCATTGCGACATCGCGGGCGGGCTGGGCGGCAGCCTGGACGCCGATCCGCACTTCGTTTCGCCGACGGACCTGCGCCTCACGCACGGCTCGCCCTGCCTGGGCGCGGGCGTCGCCATTGCCGGCGTGACGACCGACCTGAACGGACACGTCCGCGCAAACCCGCCCAGCATGGGCGCGTATGAGGCCACCCTCCCGTAGTCCACCGCAGGACGCGCCAGGGCGATTTCGCGCCGAGCGGGGAGGGAATTCCGGGACTCCGTGCTATAATTTCGGCACGGAGTCCTGCTGTTCCCCCTCCGCCGGCGCCGTTTCCGACGATTGAAATCAACTGAAAAAGGAAAACCCGTCCATGTATCGCCTGTTCTTTGCTCTTTTCGCCGCCCTGTCTTTCACTGCGGCGCCTGCCCACGCTCTGACGGAGTCTCAGCAGGACGCGGCCATCAGCCAATTGCAATCGGCAGTCGCCAGCCTGCAAAGCACCGTCAGTTCACAGGAGACGACCATCAATACGCTCACGGCCAAGTTGCAGTACGTGACCGCCAGCGGCCACGACCTGACGCTGACCGGCAACCTGCACGTGGTCAGCGGCTCCGGCAAGACCAACGGGATGCCCAACGGCCTGGGCAACGTGATCATCGGCTACAACGAAGCACGGACCAGCGACCCCTACGGCGGCAGCGGCACGGACACGCGCACGGGCAGCCACAACCTGATCCTGGGCGATGAGACCAACTACTCGTCCTATGGCGGCATCATCGCGGGCGACCGCAACGGGGCCGAAAAACCCTTTGCCTCCGTCACCGGCGGCTGCGACAACACGGCCAGCGGTGTCGCCTCGTCGGTCAGCGGGGGCGACGCTGTGACCGAGGGGACGAATTACGGCTGGGCGGGCGGGTCTCTGCACTCGCCGTAGCCACTCCCGCAAAAAGGAACGACAACTTCTTCGGCCTGAACCTGCGCCCGGACGAGAAGACGGACCTGATGAATTACCTGAAGTCGCTGTAGACAGAGAGGCCCCGGAAGCACGGAAAAGCGCCCCCGGGGCGCTTTCGGTGTCAACGCGGGGCGGGCGTCAGCGGTAGTAGCGCGTGACGATCACCTCGCGGCGGATCGCCGGGCGGCGGTAGTACCGGACGGTGCGGACCGTGCGATGGTAATACCGGTGCGGCGCGTAGTAGCGGGCGCGATTGACGGCCAGGCGGTGGTAGTAGTAGCGCTGGCGGGCGCGCTGGGCCTGGGACTGGCTGTGGCGGTCCTGCTCATAGCGGTACGCGCCGTAGCCGGCGGCCCCGGCGCCGAGCAGGGCGACGGTCGAGTTGTGTTTGAGCAGGCCGTAGCCCAGGGCGGCGGCCCCGGCGTAGCCGAGGTTGCGCCAGTTGTTCTTGTTGGACTGGCGGCTGTCGGCGAGCGCGCCGGGGGCGAGGACGGCGGCGGCCAGGGCGGCCAGCAGCGTCCAGGCCGTCAAATGGGTCGTGCGTCGGTTCATTGGGTGTGGACTCCTTTCCTGATGCCCTTTCGGACGGCGCATGGGGGAGTTTTGTTCCCTAGAACAGGACGGAAAAGAACAAGGGCGCACGAATTTCTCCGTGCGCCCTTGCTTTCGGGCGGCTAGGCGCGGTCGGTGTCGCGCTCCAGAACGTCCACGTTTTCGGGATTCTCGATGTGGGCTTCTTCGCGGCGGACGGTATCCGTCAGGCGCTGCGTTTCGGTCACTTCGCGCTTGCCCAGAGTGATTTCCTCGGCGACATGGGCGGTCTTCTCGACGGTGACGCGCTCCTCGGAGACAGGGACAGTGATGGTCTGTTCGCGGAAGTCGGCGTTGACGGCGGGCCGGTTGACGGCGTGGCGCTCGATAACGACTTCGTCGCGCGTGACGGGGACATCCAGGGTCTGGGTTTCGGTAATGACGTCTTTGTGCAGCGTCACTTCCCCGGCCTGCACGGTCTGCTTGCGGAAGCCGAGCTGCTCCTCGTACAGCCGCACGCGCTGGCGCTCCTGGTCAATGTCGGCGGCGGCGAACGCCGGGGCCGCTTCGCTGTAGCCAGCGTAGCCGCCTTCACGGTAGTAATCTGCCCGCTGGTCAATGTCCACGACGCCGGGGCCGTTAAGAACGGCATCGGCGATGCCCGCTTCGGCCTCGCTGTGAGTGGTGACCGTGACGACGGTTCCGCCGCGCCGAACGCCTTCCGCGTAGTATTGCGCCCGGTCTTTGGGGACGCCCGCGTGGGTGAGAGCGCCGATGAGACCACCGGCGGCCGCGCCGATGCCGGCCCCGGTCAGGGCGGACAAGATCGGGCCGGCGGCCAGCAGCGGGCCGACGCCGGGGACGGCCAGAAAGCCCATGCCGACCAGCAGGCCGACCAGACCGCCGGCGACGGTGCCTTTGGTGGCGTCGCGCCCGGCGGCGTCGGCGGCCTCGCTGCCGTGTCCGGCGCTGAAATCTTCGGCGCCGGTGTAGCCGGTGCTGGCCTGGTTGGCGACGACGCTGATGTCATCGCGCGAAACGCCGCGATCTACGAGCCGCCGGACGGCGTCCTGCGCCTCGGCGTAGGTATCAAACAGGCCGACTATGGTTTGTGCCATTTGTGTGTTCTCCTAGGTGTGTCGGGGTGAAAGGTTAAGGCCGGACAGTCAACTGACTGATGACCTGATGAACGCCCTTGATCTGCTTGGCGTCGGCGAGGGCGGCGGTGATGCCGGCTTGGGTGGGCTGGCTGCCGCGCAGGACGACCACCTGACTTTTGGTATCCACGTTGATGGCGCTGGCCTTGACGTGGGTATCGGCAACGAGCGCGTTTTTGACGCGCAGAGTGATTTCGGCATCGCCGAGCGCCCCCGCCGGGTTGGTGGAGGGCTTGTTCATCATGGTGCCGCCGGGGCCGCCGGGAGCAGCCGTGGGCGGGCGATTGGTGACGGCAGATGCGCCGGGACCGGCGGGGGCCGGAGCCGCGCCGGGAGTGCCGTTCGGCCCGGCATTATCGGGGCTGGGAACGGGCGTGGCCGTTTTGGTGTCGCTGGTGACGGGGCCGGGCGTTGGGTTTCCGGGGGTGGTATCGGTCTGTCCCTGGCTGTTGTGGCAGCCTGCGGCCAGCGCCGCCGCCATCAGCAGCGCCAGAGGGAGCGCCGTCTGCGTCCGTGACTCCTGGGTGTGGAACATCGTGTTCCTCCTTATCTTTCGCAGTCGTCAAAAGCCGGGCGTCTGCCCGGCACTGCGGCTTTATACCCCCGGCCCCGCCCGGCGAAACGCGGAGGGAGGAAAAGCCGAACGGCAGCGGGGGTCGGAAAGAGGAGGTTTCAGTTGCGGAGGAACAGGATTCAGACGCTGTGGGCGATCAGCACGGCTTCGGCGATCTCGCGCATGGACTTGCGGGTGTTCATGGACTGGGTCTGGATGCGGCGGAAGGCTTCCTGCTCCTTGAGGCCGTACAGGTCAATCAACACGCCTTTGGCGCGCTCGACCGTCTTGCGCGTCTCCAGGCGCTCTTCGAGGCCGGCGGCCTCGCCTTCGAGTTCCTGGAAGTGCTGGAAGCGGGCGACGGCGACGCCGATGGCGGGCAGCAGGTCGGCCTCCTTGAAGGGCTTGACCAGGTAGGCGAAGACGCCCGCCTCGCGCGCCCGCTGCACGAGGTCGGTCTGCGAGTAGGCGGTCAGCAACAGGACGGGGGCGACGGCCTCGGAGGCGATGACCCCGGCGGCCTCGATGCCGTCCATTTCGGGCATCTTGACGTCCAGGATGACGACGTCGGGCTTGAGGGTGCGCGCCAGCGCGAGGGCCTGTGCGCCGTCGGGGGCCTCCCCGACGACCTGGTGGCCGAGGTTCTTCAGCATCGTGCCGAGGTCGAGCCGGATCAGCGGGTCGTCGTCGGCGATGAGTATGCGCAGTGGCGTTGTGTTCATAAGTGCTCTTTTTTGTTCCCTGACACCTGGATTATACCCCGGTCGTCTAAAAATGTGGTATTTTAGACGATAGTATATTTGACAGATTTACGAGGGGGAGGCATCGTGCGCAACGGCAGGAGGCGGCGCGGGGCGGAGGGGCGGGTCTGGCCGGCGACGGCGGACGCGCTGGGGCCGCTGACGGGGGCGGGGCGCGTGTTCGAGCGGGCGTCGCCGGAGACGCTGGCGCGGGTGCTGGCGGAGGGGGCCGTCCGGGCGTTCGGCAAGGGCGAGGTGGTGTTCGAGCAGGGGGTAGCGGCGGACGACCTGCCGCTGTTCGGGGTGCTTTCGGGCCGGTTCGCGGTGATCCACGTCTGGGGCGACCGCCCGCGCCACGTCGGCAGCGACGGCGCGGGCGGCCTGATCGGGGACGTGGAGCTGCTGCTGCGGGGCGAGCCGACGGACGGGGACGAGAGCGCGCTGCGGGGAATCGCGCCGGGCCGGACGTGGGCGCGGGTGCAGTGTGCGTCCCCCGGCGAGGCGCTGTGCCTGTCCCCGGCAGACTTCCTGCTGGCGGACCACGCCGTGGCGCTGGCGCTGGCGCGAGGCCTGGCGCGGAAGATGCTGCTGCGCGCGGCGGTCGCGGACCCGAAGACGCTGCTGTCCAAGCCGCAGCAGGTGGAGCTGTACCTGCGCCGGGTCGCCCGCGACCTGGCCGGGCGGGCCGACGCCGCGCGGGACCGGATCGAGATTCCGATGAGCCTGGCGGACGTGGCCGAGGCGGTGGGCTGCGCCAAGCAGACGGTGGCGGCGGCACTGGTGGAGATGTCGGCGCGTCATCCGGGCTTCTCGCACGCGCGGAGCCTGATTGTGGTCCCGCGCCCGTTCCTGCAGGAGCCGTCCGCGCTCTTCGAGAGGGGCAAGTAGGCGATGGGAGTCTACGCACTGGACCACGTGCAGGTCGCCATGCCGCCGGGCGGGGAGGACGCGGCGCGCGCATTCTACGCGGGCGTCCTCGGCCTCGCCGAGATGCCCAAGCCCGCCAACCTCGCCGGACGGGGCGGCGTCTGGTTCGCTGGCGGGTCTCTCCGGGTGCACCTGGGCGTGGAGCCGGAGTTCCGGCCCGCCCGCAAGGCGCACCCGGCCCTGCTGGTGCGCGGGCTGGCAGACCTCGCGGCGCGGTGCGCGGCGGCGGGATACGCGGTCGTCACCGATGAGCCGCTGGACGGCTACGACCGCATTTACGTGTCCGACCCGTTCGGCAACCGCATTGAGTTGATGGAGCGAGTTTGACTGTCGGCATTGCTCCCGATGATTGGAACACGCAACGCCCAAGTACGGGAGCGCCTATGAATTGGATAGGCAGGCCACTTTTAATGGTTCGGAATCAGGTGCGACTCCTGACCCTCCCAATCATAATTTTTCGCTGGCGCAACACTGCTTTTCAGGGCGAGGTATGAAGACCGTGTTCGATAAAACGCTTGAGCAGTTAGACGGGCAGGAATGGGGCGAACCGGCTTTTGGGTCCAATACTGTCGTAAACTGTCATCGCCTCCGGCGGGTGCCGCTCAAAGACTTCAGCGTGGAGGACCTGCGCGTGGTCATCGGGCAAAATCTCAGCCTGACGTATTTGGTACCCCTGGCACTGGCGCATCTCGAACTTGACCCGATGGTTTCCGGCGATCTCTATGATGGAGACCTGCTGGAGAGTGTCCGGCGGATACCGTCTGCATTCTGGGAACAGAACCCGGGTTTGGACAAACGGTGGCAGAGCGTACTCAATGCAGTCGCTGAATAAGCGCTTATTATCCGCCGGAGACAGAGCAGGTATGCGGATGGCTGGGCAGAAAAGGATTCCGATGCGCTACGTGATTGTGGACCTGGAAGCGACCTGCTGGGAGTCGGGGAGCGGCCCCGACCGGATGGAGATCATCGAGATCGGCGCGGTGGAGATGGAGTCCAGCGCCGGGCCGGTCAGTCGGGAGTTCGCCCGCTTTGTCAGACCCGTCGCCTCGCCGGAACTGAGCGAGTTCTGCACCCGGCTGACTTCCATCCGGCAGGAAGACGTGGACGGCGCGGACTACTTCTGGGCGGTCTTCCCGCAGTTCGTCGCCTGGGTCGGCGCGGAGCCGTTCCGGCTCTGCTCCTGGGGCGCCTACGACCTGAGCCAGTTCCGCAAGGACTGCGCGCGCCACAGGATCGCGTTGCCGACCTCGTTCGAGGACCACGTCAACCTGAAGAAAGAGGTGTCCCGGTGGAAGGGCGTCAGGCCGATGGGCATGAAGGGCGCGCTGACGATGCTGGGCATCGCGCTGGACGGCACGCACCACCGCGCGATTGACGACGCCAGGAACATCGCCAAGATGGCGCAGATCGTTCTGCCGCAGGTCGAGGCCGAGACAGGCCCGGTCCTTTGATGCAACTGGACATTCGAGCGTACCAGCCGACGGATGAGGAATCTGTGATCGCGCTGTGGCGGGAGTGCGGCCTGGTCGTGCCGCAGAACGACCCAGAGCGGGACATCCGGCTCAAGATGCAGGTGCAGCCGGAGCTGTTTCTGGTCGGCGACAAAGTGGCCGCGTCCGTGATGGCCGGATACGAAGGGCATCGCGGCTGGCTGAACTATCTGGCGGTCTCGCCCGCGTTCCGGCGGCAGGGACTGGGCCGGCGCATGGTCGGGGACGCGCTTGCATTCGCCCGCGCAATCGTGCTACACTTTCCCAACCTATCACCCCTGCCGAGAAAGCCGATCTTATGCCCACCCCACGCTTTTTTTCCTGGACTGCCGCCCTGCTGTGCGGCCTGACGCTGACGGCGCGGGCGGCCCCCGCGACTGCGGGCCACGGCCTGGACCTGGCGGCGATGGACACGCGGGTGAAGCCGTGCGCGGACTTCTTCCGGTTCGCCAACGGGCGTTGGCTGGCCCACGCCGTCATCCCCGCCGAGTACGGCAGCACCGGGGTGGACCGCGAGGTGTCCGACCGGGACGAGGCGATCCTGCACGCGGCGCTGACGCGGGCGGCGGCGGACACGGGCGCGGCCCCCGGCAGCCCGGAAGACAGGGTCGGCAGCTTCTACCGCAGCGGCATGGACACGGCGCGGATCAACGCGCAGGGCGTGACGCCGCTCGCGCCGGAGTTCGCCAGGATCAGCGCCGTGGGCGATGTGCCGGGGCTGCTGGCGGAGATGGGGCATCTGCACCGGGTCGGGGTCGGGGCGGCGTTCAGCGTGTACGTGGAGCAGGACCCGAAGGCGAGCGACCAGCAGATTCCGGGGCTGGGACAGGGCGGCATCGGCCTGCCGGAGCGGGGCTTTTACGACCGGACGGACCCGGCCTCGCAAAAGATTCGGGCGGCGTATGTCGCGCATGTCGTCAAAATGTTCGGGCTGCTGGGCGAGACGCCGACGCAGGCGGGGGCCGACGCGCGGACGGTGATGGCGCTGGAGACGAAACTGGCCCTGGCGTCGAAACATCCCGTGGACCTGCGCGACCCGGAGGCCAACTACCACAAGATGACGCCGGCGGACTTGAACGGGCTGACGCCGGGGGTGGACTGGCAGCCGTACTTCACCGCCGTCGGCATCCCCGCCCCGCGAATGTTCGATGTCGGGCAGCCGGAGTTCTTTTCGGCGCTGGGCGGGTTAATGACGACCGTCCCCCTCGGCGACTGGAAGACGTACCTGCGCTGGAACCTGGTCAGCGCCGAGGCGTCCCGACTGAGCGCCCCGTTTGACGCGGAGAACTTCCACTTCTACGACACCGTCCTGAGCGGCATCCCGCGGCAGCGCCCGCGCTGGAAGCGGGTGCTGTCGGCGACCGACGCGGCGGTTGGCGACGATGTGGGGCGGCTGTTCGTCGCCCGCGCGTTTCCGCCCGCCGCCAAAGCGCGCGTCCGGGCGCTGGTGCTGAACCTGAAGGCCGCGCTGGCCGACGACATCCGCGCCCTGCCCTGGATGAGTCCGCAGACCAAAGCGCAGGCCCTGGTGAAACTGGCGGCGATGCGGATCAAGGTCGGCTACCCCGATCAGTGGCGCGACTATTCCCGGCTGGACGTGTCCAGCCCGGATTACGTGGTTAACGGGATGCGGGCCGACGAGTTCGAGTTCCAGCGGCAACTGAACAAGATCGGCAGGCCCGTGGACCGGGGCGAGTGGGGCATGACGGCCAGCACCAACAACGCCTACTACAGCGACGAGATGAACGACATCAACTTCCCGGCGGGGATTTTGCAGCCGCCGTATTTCGACCCCGGCGTCGACGACGCCGTCAACTACGGCGAGATCGGCGCGACCATCGGCCACGAGATGACGCACGGCTTCGACGACCAGGGGCGCCAGTACGACTCGCGCGGCAACCTGCGCGACTGGTGGACGGCCCAGGACGCCACGAACTTCGGCGCCCGCGCCCAGGGCATCGTCGCGCAGTATTCGGCCTACGCGCCCCTGCCGGGCCTGCACATCAACGGTAAACTCACCACGGGCGAGAACATCGCCGACATCGGCGGTCTGAAGATCGCCTATCTCGCGCTGGAGAAGGCCCTGCGCGGCAAGCCCCGCGTCAAACTCGACGGCTTCACGCCCGAACAGCGGTTTTTCATCGCGTATGCGCAGTCCTGGCGGGAGAAAGACCGGCCCGAAGGCGTCCGCACCATGCTGACGAGCGACCCGCACTCCCCGGCCACCTGGCGCGTGATCGGCCCGCTGGCCGACACCCCGGAGTTTCGGAAAGCCTTCGGCTGCCCCCCCTCCCCCAAAGCCAGCCCGACGACGATCTGGTGAGGCGCAGGGACGAAGGCCTGCGGCTGACACAAAAAAGAAGGCAGCGCCCCGCGACCCACTTTTGCAAGTTCCGAAGCCGAGCCTCCGTGTGTATGCCCTTTCCGCCGCGCCCCTCTCCTTCAGGCGTCATTGTGTGGTATTATGGAAAAACTGCTGTGAAACATTTTTTGTAATGAACCACACGGGGCTTCCTATGAACCTCCGACCTGGCGAAATTTTCTGTGGCCCCGGCGGGCTGGCTTCCGCGGCCGAACACATTGCTTGACTTCCATGCCCCAACGGTCGCCAGTCACTCATTCTCCGATGGACGACGCGCACAAACGGACTCTTGTTGTTGCGTACTATCTCTCACGCTTTGATAAGAAAGGCGTTCAGTCTCTTGGCTTCAACACCTGGAATGATGCTTACGATGGTATCGGCAAAGCGTTAGGCGTTCCTCCCGCCACTGTCAAGCAGATTCGCGATTCTTTTGACCCGTACTGCTCGCCCGTCCGCAAAGGCTACCATCAGCGCAAAGTCCTGCGCTCGCGCGTGCAGGTCATGGAAGCTTACAGTGACCTCAGTGGTGACGCCGTGTATGAAATCGCACGAGATATTGTACGCGGCAAAGGCGACGCCGTCATTTACACCGCGCCGATTATTGCGACCGGCAAAAAGGATGTGGGCATTATGGCCGACAATCTGGCATTTGCCGCTCGCCTCCGCACCGGGGAAGCCGCCGAAGAATATTTCAAGGCGCAGTATCCGACCCTGCCACAGTTCACAGGGCTGGAACTGGAAGACACTCGCAAACTTGGTACAGGCTTTGACTTCCGTGTTCACGGGCCGAAGGGATTTCGCGCCGTAGAAGTCAAAGGCGTTGTCGGCGAGTCTGGTTCCATTGCGTTCACTGATAAGGAATGGTCAGTCGCACATTATCTAAAACAGGATTACATTCTCGCGCTTGTGCGTTCACTGGACACCGCGCCCGCACTGGAACTCACCATTGACCCGGCGACGCACATCGCCGTAACAAGGCGAAGCATTGAAAGCGTGTCCGTGTATTGGAGTGCCAAAGTATGAACCAACACGAAGGCGAAACGTGGGAAGATGACGGCGAATATGCCGCACACTGTGAAGAAATGCGGCAGGAAGCGCCGCGCGTACAAGCCATGCTGATAAAGCGGGATCTGGAAACTGGCAAGCCGTATTGGGTGGAAACAGACCACCATTCCATGCTTTATCTTGTCAGGGCGCACAACGATATGGCGGCAGTTCTGCGGGAGTTTGTCGCCCGTCACCCGGAAGATGCCGACCTGGCCCACCGCGTCAAACGCTTCCTGTAGTGCCGACCGGACAGCACTTCCTGCTCACCACCGATTCCGACACGGCCACCCCGAACGCTTCCTTGCCCCAAGTCCAACGTCGCCTATTGGGACGCCAAAATCGCCCGTAACCGGGCGCGAGATGCCGCCGTGACCGCAGAACTGACGCAGAAGGGCTGGACGGTCCTGCGCCTGTGGGAGTGGGACATTCGGCACCAGTTTGACGCTCAACTCGCCCGCATCTTGACTGCCATTGGGCGTGGCTAGGCGGCGGGAGGGTCGGGTTCTGGATCCGTTCTGCGGCAGCGGAACAACCGGTGTGGTGTGCGCCCGCTTGGGGCGGCGGTTTCTCGGCATTGAGCGGGAGCCGGAGTTCAACGAGATCGCTAAACGGCGCATCCAGGACGAACTATCGCGCCTTCCGAAGTGAGGCCGCCTGCCGCCCCGGCACGGTGTGCCGGTGCCGGGGCGGCTGTTCCTGGAGCGGCTGTCTGACGCCCTCCTGCTCTTTGACAACCTGCGTCAAGTCTGACAGTTTTTCCAGTGTGACGCACATCACAGTGGCGGCGTGACGGGCTTCCCAGCGTGCGTCCTCTCCGGCGGCTATAATCAACACATCAACGGCGAACGACGCCGGACAAGATGAAGCCGAACAGGAGAACACGACCATGACGACCGCGACCCTGAAACTGATCACGACCACCGCCCGCGCCGCCAAAACCACCCGCCGCACCGGCCTGCGCCGCACCCTGGCGCAGACGCTGGAGCTGACCGGCGTGCTGGCGCTGATGGGGTCGAGCACCGCCTACGCCCTGCACGCACTGGCTCACCTCGCCTGACGGGGACTGTGGTAAAGAGTCTACGGGGTGATTGTGCCTTACAAGTCGGTACGCCAAACGGGCGGCTTCTGTTGTGTCCCTACCGCGCCATCCAGTCCTGCGCGGCCCGCGCGTCGCCGGGCGTGAGGTTGTGGCCGGCGGGCTGGACGGACACCGTGACCGACGCGCCCGACCGACGCAGCAAGGCGGCCAGGCGCTCCGTCTCGCCGAGCGGCAGCAGCGGGTCGTGCGACCCGACGGCAATGAGTACGGGGACGCCGGACAGGTCGGGCGGCGGGTCGGGGACCAGAGGCGTCATCGGGCGCAGCAGGATCGCGCCGGACAGCGCGCCGGGGCGCAGGAGCAGCAGCGCGCCCGCGATGTTCGCGCCGTTCGAGTAGCCGAGCGCGACCAACTTTGCCAGGTCGAAGCCCTGCCGGGCCGCCGCCGAGGGCAGCCAGTCCGCCAGGTCGCCCGCGCGGCGGCGCAGGTCGGCCTCGTCGAAGACGCCTTCGGCCAGGCGGCGGAAGAAGCGCGGCATGCCGTTCTCGGTCACCCCGCCGCGCGGGGCGAGGAGCGCGGCGTCCGGCGCGACCATCCGGCCGAGCGGCAAGAGGTCGTGTTCGCTGCCGCCGGTCCCGTGCAGGAGCAGCAGCGGGCGCGCGGTGCCGGGACCGGGCTCGAAGGCG
>CAZZVX010000125.1:0-10666 GCA_964657535.1 Armatimonadota bacterium
TTTGCACCTCCTCTGGCCTCAATACCAACATTCTTTGTGGCGCTCGGTGTTGCGTCGTTGGGGGGAAAAGTGGCGTCGCTGGGAAAAGCGTGGGGGGTGCGTGGGGAATGCGTGGGGAGGGGCGGCGACGCGGGGGCGCGGGGCCGCTCGGTGTCGTGGCGCGGGGGCGGATTCATTGGACGGTTTCTTCGTGTTCGAGCTGGCGGAGCAGAGGGGCGGCGGCGGCGAGGAGTTCGGGCTTGCGGTCGCGGAGGGTGTCGCGGGTGTCGCAGTAGGTGGCGAGGGCCTGCAGGGGGTCGAGGGCTTCGGTGAGGAGTTTGGAGCGGACGGCGTCGGTGTCACGCACGAGTTCCTCGTGGAAGGCGACGACCATGAACGCGGCGTTGAGGGCGGCGCGGAGTTCGGGCTTTCTGAGGTGGAGGGCGGGCTGCTGGGCGGAGCGTATCTTGTAGGTGAGTTTGACGATGGCGTTGCGGACGTCGTGCTTCTGGATGGCTTTGAGGACGGCCTCGGCGGCGTCGTCGTCTGCATGGGTGGCGTCCACGTCGATCTCGACGAAGGGGCGGGTGGCGATGGTGACGTGTCTGACTTCCGCGTCGCCTTTGCTCAGGTCCACGAGCGCGAAGCCTTTCTCTTCCTTGCGCTCGCCGAAGTCAATGCGTTCGATGCTGCCGGAGTAGACGACTGGGGGCTGCCGTCCTTTGTTGAGGTCCTGGAAGCGGTGGATGTGTCCCAGCGCGACGTAGTCGAACGGGGCCTGGGTGAGCGCCGAGAGGGGGACTTCGGGTTCGTTGGTGAGGTAGCCGACCTGGCCCGCCGAGAGTTTGGCGTGGGCGACCGAGAAGTGTCCCATGAGCACGGTGGGCAGGTCCGGGTCGCAGTGTGAGGCCAGGAGGTTGATGCCGTCGGTGTATTTGTCCACTATCAGTTGGGTGGTCTCCTGGACTCCCCTGTCTTTGTACTCGTCGCGCGCCAACACGAGGCTTTTAATGAGATAGGGCATGGCCGCGATCTGGAGTTTGCTGCCGGTGCGGGTCTCGAAGATGTCTATGCCGGGGGCGTCGAACACCGTGACGCGCTCGCCGCTGAGGGCGGAGAATATCTCGATGGCGTTGGCGCGGCCTTTGGTGTTGGGGATGTCGTGGTTGCCGGCCAGCATGACGACCGGCACGCCCGCTTTGGTGAGGCGTCCGACGCACTGGGCGAACTCGCGCTGATGAGTTTGGGACGGGTCGCGGGTCTTGTAGGCGTCCCCGGCGAAGAGCGCGATCTCGATGTCTGCGCCGAGTGCGAGGTCAATAGCCGCGTTGAGGGCGTCCCGGAAGTCCACCAGGCGCGAGGGCAGGCCGGTGGCGGGGTCGTAGCGCCCGTAGTTCTCGACGCCAAAATGGACATCGCCGAAGTGCATGAGGCGTATGAGTTTTTGGTTGGGCATGGTGTCAGAAGTGTACCCGATTGAGGGCAGGAGATTGGCGGGTAAAACGCGAACAGTACCACAGCGACAATGCTCAGGAGGCAGTATTCATGGAGCGTTTAATCAAGGCGAAAGTCGAGCCGGGCCGCGTGGCGATCCACTGGCTGGGCCAGGGCGGGTTCGCGTTCAAGAGTCACGCCGGGGACGTGATCGCCGTAGACCCGTACCTGTCGGACAGCGCCAACCGGGACGGGACAGCGCCGCGCCTGGCGGACATCCCCGTGCGGCCCAAGGACGTGCGCCTGGACTACCTGTTTTTGACTCACGACCACGACGACCACACCGACCCGCACACCGCGCCGCAGATCGCCCAGGCAAACCCGCAGGCCGTGATCGTCTGCCCGCCGTCCTCGTGCCACCACCTGACGAAACTCGGCGTGCCGTCGGCGCAAATTCAGACGGCCATGCCGGGGCAGGCGCTGGAGTTCCGCAGTTTCGTCGCCCATGTGGTCGCGGCGCAGCACACCGAAGACAGCGTCGGCTACGTCTTCGAGTTCAACGAGAACAACAGCGAGACGGACAACATCGCCGTCTACATCACGGGCGACACGGAGTACAACGACGGGCTGGCGTCCGCCGTGGAGGATTTCGGGCCGGACGTACTCTTGGTGCCGATCAACGGGCGCTGGGGGAACATGGACGCGGCGCAGGCGGCAAAACTGACCGCCGAGATCGCGCCGCGCGAAGTGATCCCGATGCACTTCGGGATGTTCGAGGCGAACACCGCCGACCCTGATGACTTTGTGGCCCTGCTGGCGTCGGAGACGGGTTCCGACCCGGACATTGTGCCTGTGGTGATGAAGCACAACACGTGCCACATCTTCTGCCCCGCCGACGCCGTGCAGGGCAAGCACGCCCAGAAGAAGGCCCGCGCCCAGCGCGCCCGCGCCGCCCGCCTCGGTCATCAGCACCAGGACGGCCTGCGCGGCCCGAACGGCGGGGCGGGCGTCACGCGCGGCGGCGGCCAGACCGCCCGCTCCGGCTCCCCTCACTGAGCATCAAGGCCCAGGACCGTCAGAAGGTCCTGCGGCCTGTGCAGCAGGTACGTCGGCTCCGTCGCCGCCAGCGCGGAGCCGACGAATCCGTACAGCGCCCCCGCCGTGTCGCACCCCGCCCGCTGCCCGCTCAGGATGTCCGAGTCGGCGTCCCCGACCATGAGCGCGTCTTGAGACTCGACGCCGAGCAGCCCCAGCGCGTATCGCACTGGCTCCGGGTGCGGCTTGTGATGGGGCGTGTCGTCCGCGCAGACCACTGCCGAGAAGAACGGGCGCAGCGCCAGGCGGTCCAGCGTTGGGTCCGCCGATGGGTGCGTCCGGCCCGTGACGATTGCCATTTTGATCCCGGAGTCCTGCATCCGGCCCAGCACGGCGTGGACTTCGTCAAATGCCGTGACTAAGTGCGGGTGACGCCGCTGAAAGGCGCGGTGCGTTTCCGAAAGGCGCTCGGAGTCGTCTCCCGGAGCCAGGAGATCATAGCAGACCTCCAAAGGCTGGCCGAACAGCGCGCGCAAAGCCCCGTCGGCGAAGGTCAGGTCGTGCGCCTGCGCCGTGTGCGCGAACGCCGAAACGACCCACTCGCGCGTGTCGGCCAGCACCCCGTCCATATCGAATAGCACCGCCCGGTAGCGGTGTCCTGCGCGCAGCAACTCACTCGGCATTCGCTTCCCTTTCGTGTTGTCGCAGGTGTTCGTGCGCCTGCGTGTACAGGTCTAAATCCGGGTCGCCCGCGATGCGGCGGAAGACATCGCGGATTTGACGGTGACTTTCGGCCAGAAGCGCGCCGCCGTCGCCCGTGGGAGACCCTTTCGCGCCCAGGACGTAAAAGCCGGGTTCTTCGGCCTGCAAGTGACGCTCAAAGGTCTGTGCGTTCGCGCGGGAGCCGACGTTGGCGATCACGGCGTCGAACATGATGCGGCGCGTCACGCGATCTACCTGGAGCGTCGCCTGGAACCGCCCGTGCGCCAGTGAATGCTGGGCCGCCTCCACCTGTGTCAGCGGCAGATGCTCAAACCCAGGATGCGGCTGTGCGACGAGCAGGTTGGCCTTTTTCAGCAGCAGGTCGCGGCGGGGCAGGGGGTCGTTCGGCACGTAGGTCAGCGGCAGTTCGGCTCGGCCTTTCGTCGCCCAGACGACCTTGCCTGACAGATCGAGACTGAGCACCTCGGACAGCAGCAGGGCGCTGGTCGCCGCCGACGTCCCGTCTCCGATCAGCAACGTGCGCTTGCCCAGGAAGCGGATCCGGTCGCGCCCGGTGATGTCCGGGATGTGATAAAAGATTTCGCGAGAGCTGCCCATCTCGCCCAGGGCCGGTAGCCCGCCCGCGCCCAGCCAGTTGGGCGAGTGGGAGACGCCGGTCGCGTCCAGCACGCAGTCGAACGTGAACATCCGCTCTTCCAGCGGGCTGCGGGTCAGCACGCGGAAGCGCCGCGCCGCGCGCCGCTCCGGCGCGTCCTCATAGTCTTCGGGGAAAAGATAGGAACGCCCCACGCCGACGACGCGCGTCTCCCGATAAAGGTCTGTGCCGAGCAGACGTGCCAGAGGGTTCAAGTATTTTTCTATGAACTCCTCGCCCGTCGGATAGACGCCCGGCGCCGGTGACGGCACAGGCTTCCTCCCTTTGATGCGGGCCGCTTCGATCAGCGACAGCCAGCCCAGAGGCGTCGCGTTGTCCGCCCAGGGCGTGAACATCGAGACGTGCGCCCACGCGCGAACGTCGGGCGCGGCCTCCGGCTCCCGCTCGAAGACCCAGACTTTGTAGCCGAGACTCCGGGCGTACAGTGCGGCTTCCAGACCGACCGGCCCCGCCCCGATCACCGCGACGCGAGTCGGCTCGTTTTCGCGCCGGGCGCGGTAGGCGGGTGTGGCTTCGGCGTCCGTCTGAGGACTCCTCGGTTCGGGCGCGCTTGACTCGTTTATGTTTTGTGGGGTTAATGGCGGCATTAGCATCGAACCTTCCGGCAGCACTGCAGCCGCGTTCCTTATGTTACCACAGTCGCCGTGATTCTCTATCGCCCCGCGTCCCCGTCCTGCACGCTCGCCTGTTCGCTTGACATTTGGGCCGCTTTTGCCCATAATCGTAACGAACGGAGACCGACACGTTGAGTCGTTGCGAGGGGATGGGAGAGATTTGACACACCATTGGAGGCACGCCGCCGCACTGAGGGTCGGCGCGGCGCTGACGCTCGCGCTGTGTCTCGCTCCGCCTGCGGGCGCGGCGGGCGGGTTCCGCCCACGGATCGCGGTCCAGACTCAGGTCGCGGCGGGCGCGGTCGTCACGACGCTGACAGTCAACGACGAGCCTGCGGCCACGTTCAAGACCACGTCGGGCGGCCACGGCCCCGAAATCCGCGCCGGCTTGGTCGCGGACCGGCTGACGGCGCTGGTCGCCAACGGCCTGCTCCCCGGCGAGATTTCCGTCCGCCGCCTGCCCGCGCAAGCGTGGGAGATCACGGCGCGGCAACAGAGCGTACTGTTGGTGACGCCCGAAGAGGCGGCGGCGCACCACGCCTCCCCCGAATCCCTGGCGCGGGGCTGGGCCGGCGCGCTGCGGCGCCTGCTGGCCGAGGCGCCGCTCGCCCTGTCCTCCCCCGGCGTCACGATCCCCTACGACGAGGCCCGGACTATCCGGGTGGGCGGCGCGGCGCGGACGGTGGAGATCGCCGTCCAGGATTCGGACGCCCGATTGACGCACACGGCGTTCGACCCGGCGACGCGGCTCCTGACTATTCGCGGCCTCGCGTCGGGGCGCGGGGCCGTCACTGTGCAGGCGGCGGGCGCGAGCCTTTCCCTGCCGGTCGTGGTGATGAAGTACGCCGCCGAAGTGTCGCCCTCGACCACGGTGAGCGTGACGGGATCGCCCGCGCCGTCCGAACTTGTGCTGCAGGCCATCTATGCCGGACTCGCGAAAGCGGTCAACGCCGAGCCTGGCGCGCAGATGAACCTGGCCGCGATGCCGAAAGTCACCGGGGCATTGGACCCTGGGGCGTCGGTCAGTGTCACGCTCCCGTTCCGGGTCGCCGGGCCGGGCCTGCTCCCGGTCGCGACGCAGACGTTCGTGACGGTGACGAACACGCCCGTCCCGCCGCTCCCGGCGACGGCCCTCTTTTACTCCAACAACCCGGAACAGTTGAAGCAGGGGCAGAGCCTGTTCGCGGGCCGCCTTCAGCCGCAGAAGCCCGTCCGACTGGACTACCACCATCAGAACATCAGCGGCGGCTTTCTGGTCTTCCATGCCGACCTGATCAACAGCAGCGACTCGCCCGCCGCCGTGCAGGTGGTGTCCGGTCTGGCGCTCCCCAGCCAGGACACCATCCGGGTCGGGCAGCGCGCGGGCGCGAGCTTTCTCAGCGCGCTGGACGGGAATGTCGGGCTGGTGCTGGACATCCCGCCCCACGCCCGCGTCCCGATGGTGACGCAGCGCTTCGCTTCGGGGCTGACCGTCAGCGGCATCGTGCAGATGCAGCAGATCGGCGGCGTCAACGATGCCCTGAGCATCGCGGTCTCGGCGGACGGCGACTTGAGTGACTTGATCTCGCCCGTCGCCAGGGTGATCCTGGCCGCCCTGCCGGACAGCCGCACCGCCTATCCGCTGCCGGACGAGCCTTCCTTGGGGGCGGACACCAGTGCGGCGTCGCCGTATGTCTTCGGCGCTCCGTTGATCACTCCCACCAACACCTATGCGGTCGGCGGGAAATGGGCGTATGTCCGTATCGGACACATCGAGTCGCTCAAGAACGCGACGGGCAAACTGACGCTCTGGGGCAACTACGGCGCCGATTACCATGTCACGCTGACGCTGACCAATCCGACGCCGCTGCCGCGCCTCGTCGGCATCTTCTTCGCCCCGGAAGCGGGGCTGACGTCGGGCGTGTTCCGCGTGGACGGCGGCCCGATCCAGCAGTTCGACCCGACGCCGCCGCCGCTGGAGCCGCAGATCGTCCGGTACACGCTCGCGCCGGGCGAGACGCGCACCGTGCTGATCGAGACGATCCCGCTGAACGGCTCGTCCTACCCGGCGTCCATCATCGCGCACGCGCTTTAGGAGGCAGCGACCCCGCCCATGGCGACCGACGCGACACACACCACTCTTCGAAAGCAGGCGGCTCCCGCGACGGTCTGGGAACGGGTCCAGCGGGCCGAACTCGGCCTGTCGTCCTCGCTTCTGTTCGTCGCGGTCTTCGCCGTCTACTGGCTGACGAGAACCCATCTCAACACGTTCGACGCCGTCTCCTACGCCAACCAGATCGGCCATCTCTACCCGCGCACCGGCGACTTGCGCTGGCTGTTTCATCCACACCATCTGTTGTTCAATGCGGTCGGGTATCTTTTGTGGCGCGCGGCGCGCGCTTTTGGGTACATCGGCGGCCCGCTTGTCGTCGTACAGCGCCTGAACGCACTGCTGGGCGCGGCTGGCCTTGTGCTGTTTTATCTCGCCCTGCGGCGGCTGATGCAGCGCTCGCACTGGCTGCCCTTCCTGATGGCCCTGGGCCTGGCGCTCTCGTTCGGCTACTGGATCTGCGCGACCGATGGGCGCGTCAATATGCCGAGCATCACGCTGATGCTGGCGGCGTTTCTCGTCCTGACGCGCCTGATGGAACACCCCACGCCGCAGCGCGCCGCCTGGACCGGCGCGCTGGCGGGAACGGCGGTGCTGTTCCACGAAAGCGCCGGCCTGTTTGTCGTGGTCGGCCTGACGGGCGTCCTGCTGGCGGAGCAAGACCCGATGCTGCTGCGCGCCGCCGCTCGGCTGCGGCGGCGTTCCTCTCTCGTCTGTTACCTCACGTCCTGGGCCGCCGCCGTGTTCGTTCCTTACCTGTGCGTCGGCGTCGCCGGACTGCATCTGTACTCACTGGGGTCGTTCCGGCACTGGATGAGTTCCTATTCCGAACTGGGCTGGTGGTGGAATTTCCATATCGCGCATAACCTCCGGCTGGACGCCTACGCCCTGCGACACGCCGCCTTCGTCGAGCCGCCCGGCAAGCAGGGGACGTTCCACCTGAGCCGCGCGACGCCCGCCGCGCTTCGCGCCCTGTATTTCGCGACTCTCGCCGGGTGGTTCGTCGGCGTGTACACGTTCTGCGCCGCGCTGCCCCTGCTCTGGCGGTCTCATCAGCGGCCCGTAATGATCGTCTGTGTCGTGTGGATCGTGCTTTACGCGCTGTTCTTCACCGTCTGGTCGCCCGGCTATTTCGTCTTCTGGGTGCCGGTGCTAATCCCCATCAGCGTCCTGCTCGCGATGTCCCTCGCCCACTACCGGGCGCGGCGCGGCGGGATCGTCGTCAACTGGCTGGTCGGCGTTTGGGTCGCCCTGTACGCGACGCTGAACGTGCAGGCGAGCATCGCCCCGCACTGCCGCCCGGACGCCAGCCCGTTCCAGCAGGAAGCGCGGGACGTCCACGCCCACACGCAGTTCGGCGATCTGGTGCTGGTCGCCGGCGCGGGCGACGGCGCGCAGTACGAAGTAGACATCCCGTACTTCGCCGACCGCGACGTGCTTTCGCTGCACACGCTGCTGACCCGGCAGCGCGACGACCGAGACGCCGCGCTGGCCCAGGCCCAGGCGCAGATCGCGCAGACGCTGGCTTCGGGCCGCGCCGTCTACGCCCTGGATGAATTGAAACACAACCGGCGGACGCTCGACGCGCTCCGCAAACGTCACCCGGAGTGGGGCCAGATCGAGATGAACGCCCTGTTCGCGCCCTACCGGCGGACGCTGGGCTGGACCGGCCCGCGCGGCGTCGTCTGGCGTCTTACGCCTTTGAACCCGTAGCCATAGCTCCCAGGAATGAATTCTTGGGCTGCCGCAGAGAAGACTGCCCGTCTGCGCGGGCGAAGGATGATGCTTGAAGGAACCGCCTTTGCGCCCCTGCTTTTTCCGCTGCGGGATCGTCACGCTCCTGCTGGCTTTGCTCACGCTGCCGATCATGGCCCAGTCGCCCATACCCATTCCAACGCCGTCCGACGATGTTCTGCTCGACCCGTTCAGCGACCTCGTTGGGATTGCGCAGAAGACCGCCCACGCGCAAGGCCTGCAGGCGCGCATCCTGTGGATGGACGCCGGGGCGAATGTCGGCAACCTGAACTCCGTGGAGAAGATCGGGGACGTGGTCGGCAAAGTCAAATCCTCCGGCATGAACATGATCGTGCTGGATGTTAAGCCCATCGTCGGCGACACGGTCTATCCCAGCCGGTATGCGCCCAAACTCACGGCGTGGAAGGGTCAGACTGTCGCCGCCGACTTCGACGTGCTGCGCCATGTGCTGGACGCGGCCCACGCCGCCGGACTGCCCGTTTACGCCAACCTGAGCACGTTCGGCGAGGGCCATAAACTGGTCGGGCGCGGCCTAGCCTACACGCACCCCGACTGGCAGACGATTCTCTATGACGTGGACCGGGGCGTCCGTGTCGGCTCCGCCTCCGCCCCCGTCTCCGCGACCGATGCCCTGCCGAAGACTCAAGACACGCTGGCCGCGCTGACAGGAACGGGCCTGCTGGGGACGGACCGCCCTGGCTACACCGTCACCGTGATGAACTTTGACTCCCGCGTGGTCGCTGTGTACGACGGCGCCACGCTGTCCCGTCAGGCTGTCACGCTGCCCCTGCGCGGCTGCGCCCTGATCGGTTCGGGGGAGGGCGGTCGGTGGCTGCGCAAGAACGCGACCGTCGGGCGCATCTTGACGTTCGTCACGCGCCCCAAGTACGTCCCGGTGGCGGACGTGCCGGAGCAGAAGTACACGATGTTCTGCGACCCCGGCAACCTGGAAGTCCGGCAGCACGAGTGGGACATCGTCCGCGAGATCGTCACGAACTACGACGTGGACGGCGTCGTGTTCGACGACCGCCTGCGCTACGCCGGGCAGACCGCCGACTTCGGCCCGCGCAGCCGGGCCGCCTTCGAGCAGGCCGTCGGCCATCCGCTCCACTGGCCGGACGACGTGTTCCAGCTCTCGCCCTTTCCCGGTCACGACATCCTCCCCGGCCCGTATTATCAGCGCTGGCTGGCCTGGCGCGCGGGCGTCGTCACGTCCTGGCTGGATGAAGCGGCCCGCATCGTGCGCGGCGTCCGCCCGCAGGCGCAGGTCGCGGTCTATGTCGGCTCCTGGTACGGCGACTACGAGAAGGTCGGCTCGAACTGGGCCGGGCCGGACTTCACGGCTCCGTTCCACTGGCTGACGCCGGACTACCAGCAGGCGGCCTATGCCGACCGCCTGGACTGGCTGACGACCGGCTGTTACTACGTCCCAGCGACGATCTCCGAGGCCTATGAAAGCGGCGGCAGTCCCGGCGCGACCGTGGAAGGCGCGGGCCAGATCTCCAACCTCGCCGTCAGCGACGCCGCCTGGACCTACGCCGGGCTGTACGCGCTCTCATACCAGGGCCATCCCGACCAGTTCGCCCGCGCGATCCGGGCCGCCGGCGCGTCCACGCAGGGCGTGATGGTCTTCGACCTGTCCCAGATCATCCAGTACGACTGGTGGCACGTCCTGGCCGCCGCTTTCGCGACGTCCCCGGCGCAAGCGCCCAATCTCGTTCCCGGCTTGCTGGCCCAGGTGCGCCGGCAGCACGCGGCAGAGCGCGCACAGGGCGTCATCGCCCCGCCCGTTCCGCCTTTCCTCGGCCTGGAGGGTACCGGCTTTTGAAGAACCATCCGTTTCGATCCGCCATGTTCACGAAGAAGCGAGCAGTCATCTTTATCATTGCTATAGGCCTTTTTGCCATGCTTCCCTGCGTGTTCCTCGCCCAGCAGGCAAAAATTATGGAGCGTGTGCCGTATCACAGCGTGTCCATCATTCAGCTTGTCGCTGATCCTGACGAGCATAACGGGAAGCGCGTCCAGTTCATCGGCTACGCGCGTGTCGCGTTTGAAGACAACTATATTTATGCCCTGAAGATGATCAATATGGCATCATTGACAACGGGATTTACATTCCCATCAAAACGCGCGCACAAAAGTGATAACCTGGCTGCTACGACATAGCCAACACACGCCGGTCGGAGTCGAATGGTTTGTCCCGCAGGACGACGAGAAGAAAACCTAAGAAGGTTCTTGAAGAATCTAAAAAGAGGTATCGTGGATGGGGCCGTGGGGGCATGGCACGACCTATAGCTACGACACCCTCAGCCGCCTGACAAGCGTGAACTGGGGAACATCGGGCAGCGCCAGCGCGGACGGCTGGGACGCCTACACGTATGA
>CAZZVX010000125.1:10676-11958 GCA_964657535.1 Armatimonadota bacterium
TGACGCGGCGGGCGACCTGGCGCAGAAGACGCAGAACGACGGCTCCACGACCCTCTACGGCTACGACGGGGCGGGCCAGTTGGCGACGGAACTGCGGTCGGGCTTTGCATCTTACAGCGAGGCCTACACCTACGACCACAACGCCAACCGCCTGAGCTACA
The DNA here is from genome assembly GCA_964657535.1 of Armatimonadota bacterium. Lineage (GTDB taxonomy): Bacteria > Armatimonadota > Armatimonadia > Armatimonadales > Capsulimonadaceae > CAZZVX01. Next base: position 10,838 of record CAZZVX010000125.1, read on the forward strand.
CCTTCAACAACCAGACCGACACCTACGCCTACGACGCGCACGACAAGCTGAAGACGGTGACGGGCGGCATCAGCGGCAGCCGCTCCTACACGTATGACGCCGACGGGGACGTGCAGACGTGTACGACCAACGGCAGCACGGTGACGCTCTCCACCGACGACGCGGGCCGTCCCTACAGGATTGACTACGGCAACGGGACGCGGGGGACGTATGGCTACAGCGGGCTGGGCCAGCGCGACTACGTCCATGCCTCCACCGGGGCCGACTACTACAACTGCTTCGCCGGGGCGGGCGTGACGGACGGCCTGCTCTCGGACAGCACCGCCGACTACACGCCGGGGGTGAGCGAACACCGCTACGGGGACGGCAAGACGCGCTACTACGAGGCGGACCAGTTAGGCTCCCTGCGCAGCCTGCACGACGGCTCAGGGACCATAACCGACGACCAAAGGCTGGACGGGTTCGGGCTGCCCTCGTACCGTCAGAACGCGCCGACGGCTTTCCAACAGTTCTGCCTTCTTTCCTCTGCTCCCTCAATTGTACGTGCTTGACAGCCGCTTCAAGTCGTGCTAATATAAGGCCGAAAGTGTTTACTAAACATTCCATCGTCCGAAGATAGCCATCACCGAGGGAAAACGTGCAAATCTCCGATCTCCAGAGTATTAAGGGGAAGACCTATCCGGCGCGGCGCTGGACGCGCAATCTGGTCGGCGGGGCCGCGCCGATTCAAGCGTCGCAGTTCAGCCTGGGCTACGTCGTTTTGGAGCCGAACGGCGGACAGGTCCCCTGGCACAATCAGGAACAGGAGGAAGTCTATTTTGTCGCCGACGGCACCGCCGAGATGTGCCTGGGAGACGAGCGGCAGACGCTTTCTGCGGGGCAGGCCGTGTACATCCCCGCCGGCATGTTCCATCAACTGACCAACATCGGGGAGACGCCGCTGACGATGATCTACTGCTACGGCCCGGCGGGTGACGTGGCGCATTGGCGGCAGGAACTGGCGGGGACGCTGCCCCAAGCGGGCGTGGACGCCCCGCCGCTGCCCGACGGGGCGCAGCCTCAACACACCGACCCGCCCATTGTGGCCGGCGACTAAAGTCGCGCCTAAAAAAGCACAAAGT
>CAZZVX010000126.1:0-11899 GCA_964657535.1 Armatimonadota bacterium
TGGAAGACGCGGCGGAGGGGGACGTTGTGGGCGAGGGCGGCGCGTTTGCAGTCGTCGTATTCGGGGGCGACGGAAAGGGTTTCGCCGTTTCGCTGGCCCACTTTGAGGCGGATGGGGCCGTAGGGGGTGGCGACGGTGCGCCAGGAGCGTTCGAGGGTGATTCGTTTCTGCTCGCGCAGGCGCAGGCCGAAGGTGCCGGTTTCGCGCAGGAGCAGATCGGCGAACTGGTCGGTGTCGGCGGGGGCGCAGAGCAGGGTGACGAGGGTTCCGGGGCGGTTTTTCTTCATCTGAATGGGGGTGAAGAAGATGTCTAAAGCGCCCAGAGACAGGGCGCGCTCCATGAGCAGTTCGTAGGTTTCGGGGCTTTGGTCGTCTAAATTGGTTTCCAGGACGGCGACGGTCTGGGGGGTGGGGTCGGCGGACGCGGGGGCGGACTCGCCGATGAGGACGCGCAACAGATTGGGCATATCGGGGACGAACTGCTTTTTGCCCGCGCCGAAGCCGCTGGTGACGAGGGTCATGTCGGGCATTCGGCCCGCGTCGGCGGGGGTGCAAAGGGTGGTCATCAGGGCGGCTCCGGTGGGCGTGACGAGTTCGCCCCGGATGTCCACGGCGCGGACGGGGAAGCCCGCGAGCAGTTCCATTGTGGCGGGGGCGGGGACGGGCATGATGCCGTGCTGGCAGACGATGGTGCCGTGGCCGCAGGGCAGGGGGGACGTGACGACGCGCTCGACGCCGAGCATCTCCAAGAGCAGGCAGGAGCCGACGATGTCCACGATGGCGTCCACGGCGCCGACTTCGTGGAAATGGATGTCGTCGCGGGTGGTGCCGTGGATTTTGGCCTCGGCGTCGGCCAGGCGGGTGAAGACGGCGAGGGCGCTGGTTTTGACTTTGGGGGGCAGGGCGCTGGCGTCCAGAATGGCGGCGATGTCGGACAGATGGCGTCCGTGGCCCTGGTCTATTTCCAAGAGTCGCACGTCCACGTCGGTGGCGGTGATGCCTTCGCGCTTGACGCGGGTGATTGTCAGCTCGTAGCCGGAGACGCCCAAGGCGGCGAGTTGCCGGCGGAACTCGGTTTCGTCCGCGCCGTCGCAGGCGAGCAATGCGCCGAGGGTCATGTCTCCGCTGATGCCGGAGAAGCAGTCAAAATAGGCGGTTTTCACTGAGGTCTATGCTACCCGCAAGGAGACCTCCCCTAACCCCTCCTTCGCAAGCAGGGGTTCACTTCAGTCCTTCTGGCTCCCCCTCTCCTTCGCAAGGAGAGGGGGCTGGGGTGAGGTTCCGGGGGCTACGGCGCTGAGACGATACCGACATCTACGAACTGGCCCCCGGCAGTCTGATGGCAATGGACGGCGATGACATTGGCCGCGCCGGGTTTGAGGGCGGCGCGTCCGGCGTCGTTCATCGGGACGTTGACGTAGTCGGTCGTGTAGGCGGGGGCCGTCGCGGCGAGGACGCCGTTGACGTAGATCTCTACGTCTTCGTCGTGGAACACCAAGAAATCTAGTTTGGCGGGCAGGTTCGCGGGGAGCGTGACCGTGCGGCGCAGCCAGATGTCGTCGGTCGTCCAGGGGGTGTGGGACGCGCCGACGCCCTGCCCGAAGCCGCCGGGGCCGGATTTCCAAGCGCTGTCGTCAAAGGCGGTCTGCGTCCAAGCGTCGGCGGGCTTGTCCGTCGTGTAGCGCCAGGTCTGGGCCTCGTCCTGCGAGGTCGGCATGGGGTCGGGGTGAGGGTTGGGCGGCAGCGGCGGGAACTGACCCTTGTTGGCCGCCGCGATGATGGTTGCATCGGGCTTAATAACGGCCCGGTCATAAGTCAGCAGGCCGTTGCTTTCCTGCTCCACATCCGTCAACTGCGTGTAAACAAAGGCGCTGGTTCCCTGCGTGTCTCGAAGCTTGTAGGCCGTTTTCAGCAGGTCTTGATAGCGATGCGTGACCTGACGGCCCTGCGAGAGCGTGGAGCCGTAGCCGAATACGTCCGTCGTCCACATATGGCCGGGGACGCGCATGGTGACGCCGCCGAACTCGCCGTTGACGGCGGCGCGGGCCGCTTCGGGCTTGCCCGACCAGGGGCCGGGGTAGGTGTGAGTGTCCCCAATATCGCCGACGCCCTTATCCGTCCAGCCGGAAGCGTTGTTGACCAAGCGCGTCGGGTCCAATTGCTTGGTCAGGGCGACGACGTTCGGCACGTCAAACGTGTTCTCGCCCCAGCCCTCGTTGAACGTCGTCCAGACGACGATGCTTGGGTGGTTGTAGTGCGTGGCGATCTCGCGTTTCCACTCGGTCAGCCACTGCGCTTTGGCGTCGTCGTTCAGGTCGCCGAAGGCCTGGGGCATATCCTGCCAGACCAGTATTCCGAGCTTGTCCGTCCAGTAGTACCACCGGTCGGGCTCCACTTTGGCGTGCTTGCGCAGAAGATTAAACCCGAAGCCTTTGGCGGCTTCAATGTCGGATTTCAGGGCCGCGTCGGTCGGCGCAGTATAAATGCCGTCGGGCCAGTAGCCCTGATCCAGCGCACCGACTTGCAGCACGAACTTGTTGTTGAGCAGAATGCGTGTCTGTCCGGTGTCATCTTTGCCCAACGAGATCTTCCGCATGGCAAAGTAACTGCCGACGCTGTCAGCGTCTTTGCCGGCCTGCGTCAGCGCGACTCTGAGGTCATACAAATGCGGGTCGTCCGGCGACCACAGATGCGCGTTCTTGATCGGCAGCGTCAGTTCAGTTCCCGCCGCGCCCGATGCCGTCGCTACGGTCTGTCCGCCGTCCATCGCGGTGACGCGAGCTTTCGCTCCCGCCGCACCGTCAACCTGCACGGTGACGCGCAAAACGCCGGCGTCCACGTCCGGCGTCAGTTTCACATCGGCAATGTGCGTCGCCGGAACAGGCTCCAGCCAGACCGTCTGCCAGATGCCCGTCGCGCCCGTGTAGAAGATGCCGCCCGGATGGACGCGCTGCTTGCCCAGCGGCTGCGCGTCCGGCACATCCGAATTCAGCGGATTCTGCGCCGAAACGACCAGCGTGTTCGTCCCCGACTTGAGCGCGTCCGTGATGTCATAATCAAACGCATCATAGCCGCCCCGATGCTCGCCCAGCGCCGCTCCGTTGACGCTCACCGTGCTGTCCCAGTTCACGGCCCCGAAATGCAGCAGAACGCGCTGCCCGTTTGTGCGCCAGGCCGCCGGAACCGTAAATGTCCGCCGATACCACAGCCGCTGCGTGGTCAGGCTTGGCTTGCTGACGCCCGACAACGCCGACTCATACGGGTAGGGAACCAAAATCTTGCCGTCATAAGCCGTCGGCGCTGCTGTCGCCGCCGCATCGGTGATGCCATAGTCCCAGGAACCGTTCAAGTTCTGCCACTGGCCGCGCGTCATCTGCGGGCGCGGATAATCGGGCAGCGGGGACGCCGGGTTGATGTCCTTGTCCCAGCGCGTCGGCAGTTTTCCGCCGTCCACGCCCATCGTCGGGGCAGCCAGTCCGCTTCCGGCGAGCATCAGCGCTCCCAGCGCAGTCAACACCGCCTGCATTTGTCGTTTTCGCATAAGTAGGTTCCTTGTGACGTGATCGCATCATTTCCCAGGATTGAAATCTTGGGCTAACCAGGAGCGGACTGCCCGCCTGCGCGGGCGAAGAGACTTCTCCCTCAGTCCTTCCGCGCCCGCGCAGGCGGGCAATCTTCTCTGCGCCAGCCCAGGATTTCCAATCCTGGGGACAGGCTTTATCGCCCAAAGTCCACCCAGTCCAGGTTAAACCCGTCGCTGTCAAAGACCACGCGCAGCGTCATTCTGCCCGATGCACGGATTTTGACTCCCGGCACAGTCTGCGTCCCGAACGTCTCCCAGCCGCCCGTTGCGGGCAGTGAAATCGGGCCGCCAATGTTTTTGCCGTTCAGCAGAACGCGCATCTTGCCCCCATTAGGCGAGCCGTAGCGAATGTGCAGACTATAGATGCCCGGCTGAACCGAAACCGTGTAATCCGTCCATTCGCCCGGCTGAATGCCGCCGATCTGAAAATGGCTGTCGCCGTCCGGGTGCGAAAAGATGTCCACGCCGTCGTTGCGGAAACTCCAGCCGTCGTTCCAGGGACGGCCCGCCGGCCCTTTGCCTGCTTCGTCGGTGGAGATGGTGTCGTGATAAGCGACGCCCTCCGCGCCCATGTCATAGGCGACGGCGGGAATGCGCCCAGGAATCGCCAGCCCCGTCTGAAACGGCACGGCCCGCGTCGGAAAGTCCGAGCGGGTCAGTGCGTCTACGACATCCCGGTTCCGTCGGCAGGAAGGAAGGGCCGTTGCCAGCGCCAGTTGGCGCAGCGCGGCGGAGGCCGCCGCGGGAGATGGTCTAGGCGGGTCCTGCCCCGCCTTGCGCGCATTCCAGAAGGCTTGCAGGGCTTGGTAGGCGTCGGGGATGGGTGTGCTGGTCAGCGACCAGACGCCGGATGATTTATAAGCCCAGAGGCACCAGCCCGCCGGAAGGGGATCGGACTTTTCGCACAGACGCCTTTCGGTGTTGTCCCACGAGTTGGAGTTGTACCCGAACTCGCCCATCCACAGGGGAACATCCAGATGGGCCGCCAAAATCTTGTGCGCCGGCAGGGCCGCCGGATTGTACTTGCCGTCCGCGCCCGGTAGCGGCGGGAGCGAACTGCCATAGTCGTGGTCGGACAGGGCAAGATTGGAGTCCCAGATGTCGGCAGGTGCGTTCAGGCCGAGCAGGTCCAGCCGCGACCCCCAGGCGTCGCCTTCGGCAAAGATCAGGTGATGCGTGTCCTCGGCGCGGACTGACTTCGTCAGTGTTTTGTACAGGCCGACCAACTTGCCCGCGTCCCACACGGCGGGTTCGTTGACCAGGTCATAGCCGCCGATCCAAGAGTCGTTTTTGTAGCGGCCGGCGATCCTCTGCCAGACATGGGCCAAAATTTGCTGTTTTTTCGGGTCGCTGTAAATGCTGCCCGTGACCCACGCCAATTTGCCGCCGGGGACAGCGTGCATATCCAGGATGACGTAAATCTTCGCGTCCGCGCACCAGCCCAAGAGACTGTCTAAATAAGGAAAGCCGTCGTCCCGATCATCGCCCGTCGCCGGGTCGTAAAACAAGCGATAGTCCAACGGCACGCGCACCGAATTGAAGCCCAGGCGCTTGATCGCCGTGATGTCGTCCTGTGTGATAAAATTATCCCGCCAAGTTTTATCAAACGCCGCCGCGCCGTCGTTCCCGGCCAGATCCCGGATGGCGGCCTGCATTTCGTCGTCTTTGCCGTCCTCGCCCGAATACATCGCAAATCCCGTGTTGCCGATCATCCAGGGTTCGCGGTACAGCCAGTTGCCTAAGTTGACGCCCCGCAACTGCAAGACCCGGCCCGCGCCGTCCACAATCTGTGCATGACTGCGGTGCAGATAACCCGCCTGCGACGGACGGTTCAGGCCTAGAGCCAAACCTGCCGTCGCCAACCCGACAAGGACCACTGCCGTCCATCGCTGCTTCACGCTCACACAGCTTTCTGATGTCACGGCTGCCCCAATGTGCGCACAGCGGGCAGCGCATTGCCTTTGGCGTCAAAAACGGACGGCCACTTGAGCGCGTCCGGCTCCCAAACCACCACGCCCGCGCCCAAACCGTTCGGGACGGCCCGGACAGCCCCGACCAGCGCCCGGTAAAACTGAACCTGACCGTCCGGCGTGAACGGAAACTCCGGCACACCGGGCATCTCCTGCGGGCTACCCGCCTGCGGCCAATCGGTTTCCACGACCATGATCGGCTTGTGCTGGGCCGTGGCGAGGTACTGCATCGTTTCCGTCAGGTGCGCCAGATGCCAGGGTTCATAGCCCGCCTTCTTGTCCCAAGGTTCGCCGGGATAGTAGCTGAGGCCGATCATGTCAAAGTGAAGCGGCGTCGTCCGGGAATGGGCGTCCAGCGTGGAAAAATACCATTTGACAAAACCCGTGTCCTGGCCGTCCGGGATGTGAATCATCGTCAAAGGCGGTGCATGGGGCGCGGCTCCGTCGCAGACACCGGCCAGCCCCGCTGCAAACAGTTGAACGGCTCGGTCAATGCCGCCTTTATCGGGTTCCCAAAAGCCGCCGCCCGGCCGCGGACCGGCCCCGTTGAGGCCGATGCCGTACAGCAGGCCGTTCCGAGTCTCGTTGCCGATCTGGACGATGTCGGGCATGGCCCCGTTCTGGCGCAGGTGCGCGATCACGTCCCGGCTGTAATCCTGCACCTGCTGCACAAGCGCCGGGAAAGGAAGCGCGTCCCAGGCCGCCGGCTTCTTTTGATGGCCTGGATCGGCCCACGTGTCCGAGTAGTGAATGTCGAGCAGAAATTGCAGATGCGCGGCCTTGATTCGTCGCCCCAGCGCCGTCACGCTGGGCAGGCCCGACACGGCATCGCGCGGGTCGGCATCGGGTTGGACCCACAGCCGGACGCGAATCACGCGCCAGCCGTTCTGCTTGGCAATGAGGAGCAAGTCCTGCGCCCGGCCCCCGTCCAGATACTTGACGCCCCGGCTTTCCTGGTACGGCAATTCGGACACGTCCGCGCCCGTCAGGAAAGTGCGACTTGGCGCGTCGGCGCGGCCCGGCGCGGTCACGACGAACGAGAAGAGGAGAAAGAGGACAACACCTACGGCCTTCATCGGTCCTTTGCCGTCCAGTCTTTGAGGGGAATGCGGGGCAGGTCAAACAGGTCGGACGTGCGCGCGTACCAGCCGCCGCCGTGCATCCGCCCGATCAGTCCCAGCGCCTCCGTCCGCACATGGATGCGTTCGGCGTCCACATACTCGTCCCTGATGTGCAGAAACACGACTTCGGCCAGCACAATCTTGTTGTCACCGACGGTCGCCATCGTCGCCAATCGGCATTCCAATTGAACGCGCGCTTCGGCGATGCGCGGCGGGGCGATTTTGACGCTGGGCGCGGCGGTCAGTCCGGCGGCGTCCACTTCGCTCGTTCCAGTGGGGAAGTCAATGCCGCAGACGTTCATCGCGTCGGCCAGTGTTTCGTTGACAAGATTGACCACGAACTCGCCGGTGCGTTCGATGTTGGCCCGGCTGTCTTTGGGCGTCCCCGGCGTTTTATCCCCAATACCCAGCGCGACCACCGGCGGCCGGCTGCCCATCAGGTTGAAGAAACTGAACGGGGCGGCGTTGACTTCCCCGTTTTCGCCCAGCGACGTGACCAGCGCAATCGGGCGCGGCACGACCACGCCCGCCAGCAGTCGGTACGCCCGCGTCGGCTCCATGTCGGGGATGTCGAACTCCATCGCGCCGCCTTCTCTTGCGTCAGTAGTGCTTGACCCGACTCTGCACCGCCGCCGTCAGATTTGTCCAGCGCGGGTTGAAGCCGTACTGCCGCATCTCCGCCCACGCCTGCGGGAACGTCCAGTTCTGCTGAGTGACGCGCCAGATGCCGATCATGCAGCCCGTCCGGTCCGCCCCGTGTTGGCAATGCACAAACACAGATTCCTGCGGCGCGCGCTTCAGGGTCGCCAGAAACGTGGACACTTCGCCCGTCGTCGGCGGGTCGCTGCCCATCGGCAGGTTGATCCAGGTGAAGCCCATTCGCAGCGCTTCGGACTTCTCCTGTTTCACGAGGTCGGGCGAGATCCGCAGGTCAATGATCGTGTGGATGCCCATCGCCTTGAGCCGCTGCAGGCCCGCGACAGTCGGGGCTGCCCCGCGCCAGATGCCCGGCGCGACCGTATGAAAATTGGGCAGATCGGCGGTGAAACCGTCCGCACCCCACGCGGCAGCCCCCAGCGAAAACAGAAGACCGGCCGCGGCGGCGACAAAATGGCGGCGAGAGAGAATAGTCATAACGCCATTATACCTGCTTCTCCCCAGCCAGCACCATGTTGGTCACGGGCCAGGGCAGGTCTTCGCCGTCGAGCGTCTGCAGACGCGCCTTGCCCGTGAAACTGTGCACCACTTTCCAGTCGCTCGCGTAGGCGTGCGAGGACGGCAGGACGGAAAATCCGGCCGCCGTCAGTTCCCGCACCCAGTCGGGGAAACTCCAAAAGCAGAACTCCTCGTGCATTTCGGACAGCCAGTTGTCCGTGTAGTCCATCTTCGCCAGAAACTCCATCGCCAGGCGCAGCGGTAGTACGAAGACCGTCTCCGTTTCCGTCTCCTCCGTGTGCAGATAAGGCCGCTCTTCCCCCGGCCGAAAATCCCGGCAGAAACGCAGGAACCGCGACCAGGTAGACAGCTCTGCGACGTTGGCCTCGGCGACATCTCCCACCGTCAATCCGTCGTCCCGCGCGCACCAGAGGCGCACGTTCCGGTCCCCGTTCTCCGGCCCGACCACATCGCGGATCACCAGCGTCCCCTGCAGGCGCAACTGTCGGAATTTGTTGCGCAGATACGCCCGGACGGTCTCGGCCTTCTGGCCGTAGCTCCACAGCTCGTGGAGCGTCGAGTTGCAGATGACTGTGTCCACGCTCCGCTCCTGCGCGGGCGAGACCGGAGACATCAGATTCTGCTGGGCAAAAAAGACGAACGCGCCCCCGAACGCCCCCGCGCGCTTGGCCTCGCCCGCGCGGGCCAGCATCTCCGCCGAGAGGTCCACGCCGATCAGGTCGCTGTCCGGGAAGTCGTGCGCGATACGTTCCAGCAGCGCCCCGTCCGCGCAGCCCTCGTCTACGATCTTGCCGGGGCGCAAAAACTCTTTAATGTCGGCGTACTTGAAGTCAATCGCCCCGGTCATGGCGCGGGTGTAGGTGCTGTAGTCGCGCGTCTCGGTCAGGTCGCCTTGCTCGGTCAAGATCGGGTCATGGAACAGGCGGCGGATGCGCCGCACGGCGTCGGGGAAGTTGGCGAACACTTCGCGCGTGCTTGCGCTCAATGGTAAATCGTCCAGCGCCTCGTCGCCCGTCCCGATCTGGTTCACGACGGCGTTCGGTACGGGCGTGTGATGGGTCTTCGTCGCCATGTCATACTCGCCCGGCAGGATGGCGAAGCCGCGTTCGGTGTACGCCGCGATGATGGCGGGGGTAGACGTGAACACGACGGTGTTTTCAGGCGTCAGGTGCAGCAATCCATCGCTCTGCTCGGCGGCTTCCTTCAGCACGAGCGACGCAAACCGGGGCGTCGGCGGATAATGCGGAACGCCGACGATATGGAACGACACGCCGTGCGCCGCCTGCAAGCGCCGGGCGAATTCATACACGAGAATGGCGCGTATCTCAAAGGGGAGGGGGTTGTAACGGCTGTTGCTCTTGTTGGCCGACGTGACGGCGAAGACAAGCCCCGTCACCGGCCCGCGCGGCGGCTGCCCGACAATCTCCGGCAGTCCCGCCAGGTCTTGTCCGAGGATGACGTTCAGATACTCTTCCTGGAAGCGCGTGTTGACGATCTGACGCCCCGGCAGCAGAAGGAAAGTCATGGTACAGCCTTATTCGTGTTTGACGGCCCGGCTTCCTTCCGCCTAATAGATCGCCTGCTCTGTCTTTGTGTCGAACAGGTGGGTCTTGGCGAGGTCGAACACGACGTCAAGAGCATTGCCGTCTTTGGCCTGCGTTTCGGCGTCTATCGTGGCGACAAGCTGATGGACGCCCGCCGTCAGGTACAGCGTCACGATGTCGCCCATCGGTTCGGACACGTCTACGGTCGTGCGGACGGTGTTCTCCGGGGCGGCGTCAATCGGGTTCTTGAGATTCTTGTCGAAGATGTCGGCGGGACGGACCCCGAATGTCACGTCCCGGCCCACGTAGGCGTCCAGTTTGCCGGCCTGGGCCGGGGGGGCGCCGACGGAGAACGGGCCGCAGTCAATGACATAGCCGCCGTTCCCTTTGCTGAGTTTGGCGGGCAGAAAGTTCATCGAGGGCGTGCCGATGAACCCCGCCACGAACATATTCGCCGGGTGCGCGTAGATCGTCATCGGCGTGTCGCACTGCTGCAATACGCCGTCCCGCATCACGGCGATCCGGCTGCCCATCGTCATCGCCTCGACCTGGTCGTGTGTCACGTAGATCGTTGTGATGCCCAGACGCCGGTGCAGCTTGATCAGCTCGGCCCGCGTCTGCACGCGTAGCTGGGCATCCAGGTTGGACAGCGGCTCGTCCATCAGAAAGACCTGCGGCTCGCGGACGATGGCGCGGCCCAGCGCGACCCGCTGGCGCTGGCCCCCGGAAAGCGCTTTGGGCTTGCGCTGCAGCAGCGCCTCGATGCCCAAAAGCTGCGCCGCCTCGCTGACCCGCCTCTGGATGTCGGCTTTGGGAACCTTGCGCAGTTTCAGGCCGAAGGCCATGTTCTCATAAACGCTCATGTGGGGATACAGGGCGTAGTTCTGGAAGACCATGGCGATGTCCCTATCTTTCGGAGACACGTCGTTGACGACGCGCTCGCCGATGAGGATGTCGCCGTCCGTGATCTCCTCCAGTCCGGCGATCATGCGCAGGGCCGTCGTCTTGCCGCAGCCGGAAGGGCCGACCAGCACCATGAATTCTTTGTCGCGGATGTCCAGGTTGAGGTCGTTGACGGCGGTGACTTTGTTGTCGTAGCGCTTGAATACGTTGCGGAGTGTGACTTGAGCCAAGGGAGTTTCACCTGTTCCGGCGTGTTGGTCGCCGTTGATGCAGGTCTATTCGGGGGCGCAGGCGGAGATTCCTGCTGCATTTGCCGACAAATTCAGATATGGTCGCACTGCGGCGGCCGGCGTCCCTTCAACGAGTCTTTGATGTGCGTGGTGACACAGGCCAAACGGCGCGTCAGTGCGTGCCGGACGCTGCGCGCGTGCGGGGCCGCCGACAGCATCAGCGCCTGCCCAAATGCGCCCGTCGTCAGTGAAACCGCGACAATCAGTGCCAATATTCGTGGGTGTGTCATGGCCTGCTCTGCTCTCCAAGCCTTAAGACGCAGAAAGAGGCCAAAGGTTTCGTTTCGGAAAAAGGAAACTCTCGGCGTCAGTCAGGGAGCAAAATTACTTTGCCGGGGACAGTGCCGCTGCGGACGCGCTCGTAGGCGTGAACGGCGTCGGACAGCGCATAGCGCTCGGTAATCGGGGGCGAGTGTAGCGCGCCGGACTCAAAGCCGGGCGCGAGAGCCGATAAAATGCGCGCGCCGTCGGCCGCCGTCAATGACAAAGTGTTGACGCCAAACAAGCGCAGTTCACGCCGGTAAAAGTCCAGCAGATCGAATGAGACCTGGCGCTCCGAAGCGGCAATCTCGACCTGACGCCCGCGCCGGGTGAGACAGGTCAGACACATCGCCATCATCGTTCCGCCGACCGTGTCAAAGACAATGTCCGCGCCGCGCCCCTCAGTCGCCGCTTGGATCATCCCAGCCAGCGCCGCTGGGTCGGCACAGACCAGAGCCTGCGCCCCGTATTGCTCGACCTGCGGACGCTGCGACTCGCGCCGGACGACGCCCAGCACGCGCGCCCCGCGCCACACGGCGATCTGCACGGCGCTGCTGCCGACCGCGCCCGCCGCGCCTGTAACGAGAACAGTGTCGGACGCCGCCAGTCCGACAGCGTTGATCAACCCGGCCCAGGCGGTGACGTAGGGGACGCCGACGGAAGCCGCCTCCTCAAACGACAGGTTGTGCGGCTTGGGGCTGACAGCCTCGCGCGGCAGGACGATCTGCACCGCATGGGTGCCGTCCCGCGTGAAGCCCAGTTCGCCGCCGCTGCCCCAGACTTCCCGGCCGATCATCTCCGTCGGGCCCTCCACCACGACCCCGGAAAAGTCGCGGCCCGGCGTCCGGGGCAGGGTCGTGTGCGGCATCAAGCCCTGGACGTTTTTCACGTCGCTGGGGTTGATCGCCGCCGCCTTGATCTCGACCAACACTTCGCCGGGGCCGGGCGTGGGCGTCGGCACGTCCGCCAGGACCAGCGCCGACGGCGGCCCGTGCTTCTCAAACTGGACGGCGCGCATCAACCGTTTCCCTCGCCGGAATAGATGTCTATG
>CAZZVX010000127.1:0-11885 GCA_964657535.1 Armatimonadota bacterium
GGCGAATTCCCCTACGCCGACCTCGTCAGCACCAACGCCGCCCGCGGCAAATTCGCCCCCGAATACGAGCTGCTGGACACCGGCATCTTCAACGACAGCCGCTACTGGGACGTGTTCATCGAATACGCCAAAGCCGCCCCCGACGACATCCTGATACGCATCACCGCCGTCAACCGCGGACCCGACGAAGCCACCCTCGACCTCCTCCCGACCCTCTGGTTCCGCAACACCTGGGACTGGGGCTACGACCCCCGCCGAGGAATGCTCCGCACCATTCCTCCGTCCGCCGACCACGGCCCCGACGTCACCGTCATTGAAGCCGAACATCACGACCTGGGCGAATGGCGCTTGCTCTGCGAGTCCCCCGACCAGTTATTGTTCACCGAAAACGAGACCAACACCCAGCGCCTCTACGGTTCTGAGAACGCCACCCCCTACGTCAAGGACGCCTTCCACACCTATCTGATTGACCATAACACCGACGCCGTCAACCCCGGCCAGACAGGGACAAAAGCCGCCGCCCATTACCATCGCACCGTCCCCCCCGGCGGCGAAACGACCCTGCGCCTGCGCCTCACCAACGGGCTGACCTCCGCCGGCCAGTTCGGACCCGGCTTTGACGCCCTCTTCGCCGCCCGAAAGTCCGAAGCCGACGACTTCTACAACGCCATCGGCTCCCCCGAACTTTCCGCCGACACCCGCTGCGTGCTGCGTCAGGCATTCGCCGGCCTGCTCTGGTCCAAGCAGTTCTACCGCTACGACGTCACCACCTGGCTCGACGGCGACCCCACCATGCCGCCGCCCCCGCCCCAGCGCAAGACGGGCCGCAACCACGACTGGCGGCACGTCAACTGCGCCGACGTCATCTCCATGCCCGACAAATGGGAGTACCCCTGGTTCGCCGCCTGGGATTTAGCCTTCCACTGCATCCCCCTCTCCATCGTGGACGCCCAGTTCGCCAAAGAACAACTCCTGCTCCTCACGCACGAATGGTACCAGCACCCCAACGGCCAGCTCCCCGCCTACGAATGGGCCTTCGGCGACGTCAACCCGCCCGTCCACTCCTGGGCCTCCCTGCGCACCTTCCAGATCGACCGGCGCGTGCGGGGCGAAGCTGACTACCTGTTTCTGGAAAAGGAGTTCCAAAAGCTTCTTTTGACCTTCACCTGGTGGGTGAACAAAAAGGACCTGGAAGGCAAAAACGTCTTTCAAGGCGGCTTCCTGGGCCTGGACAACATCGGCGTCTTTGACCGCTCCCAGCCCCTCCCCACCGGCGGTTATTTAGAGCAGTCCGACGGCACCTCCTGGATGGCGATGTCCTGCCTGAATATGCTTTACATCGCCTTGGAGTTAGCCCAGCACGACCGCGCCTACGAAGACATGGCGATCAAGTTCTTTGAACACTTCGTCCTTATCGCCCATGCCATGAACAACTTCGGCGAGCAGGACGAAGACCTCTGGGACGACGCCGACGGCTTCTACTACGATGTCCTGCACCGCCCCGACGGCTCGCACGAGTTCCTGCGCATCCGCTCCATGGTCGGCCTCATTCCCCTGCTTGCCTGCGACGCCCTGGACGAAGACTACTACGACGGCCTCCCCGACTTCAAGGCCCGCATGGAATGGTTCATCGCCAACCGCCCCGAAATGTGCAAAAACGTCGCCGACATGACCATGCCCGGCCACCACAACCGCCGACTCCTGTCCATCGTCGGCCCCGACCGCCTGCGCATCATCTTGACCAAGATGCTCGACGAAAATGAGTTCCTTTCTCCGCACGGCATCCGCGCCATCTCGCGCTACCACAAAGACCACCCCTTCGTCATCGGCGTGGACGGCACCGAGTACCGCGTTGACTATGAGCCTGCCGAATCCACGACGGGTTTGTTCGGCGGCAACTCCAACTGGCGCGGCCCCGTCTGGTTTCCCCTCAACTACCTGCTCATTGAAGCCCTGCAAAAATACGACTACTACCTCGGCCCGGACTTTCGCGTCCCCTTCCCCACAGGCTCCAATAATCTGCTTTCTCTGGGCCAGGTGGCAGCGGAACTCTCCCGCCGCCTCACGCGCACCTTCCTGCAGGACGCTGACGGACGCCGCCCCGTCTACGGCGGCACCGAAACCTTCCAGACCGACCCCCACTGGCGCGATCTGATCCTGTTCTTTGAATACTTCCACGGCGACAACGGCGCCGGCATCGGCGCCTCTCACCAGACCGGCTGGACCGGCCTCGTCGCCAAACTCATTGAGCAAAGCGGGGAATGACCCAGGTATAATTTCCGCAAGGAGGCGATACCAATGACGATTACACTCAGTCCCCAAACGGAAACGCTGCTCCGGGAGCAGGCAAACCGCGCGGGGCAGGACGCCGACACGTTCGCGGACACGCTGCTTCAAGACGTCTTGGCGGAAGCGGCGCGAGACTTTGAGGAGTCGTGCGCCGCCATTTCCGAAGCATTGGCAGGCGACCCAGCGGACGATATGCCCCTTGAGCAATATCGGGAACAGTTTGAGGCGCAGCGCGCCGCTCGCCGGAACAAGAAACCGGCAGAAGCAGAGCGAGCGGCATGAGTCAGCCTAATGAAGATCAATCGCTGCCTGTTTATGCCCTGCGTTTCACGCCTCGCGCTCGCGCGGACATCGCCGCTGCTCATGTCTACTTCACAGACACGGCAGGCGAAGAGATCGCAGACGAATAGCAGGCAGGCCTGCTTGATGCCGTCGCCACGCTTGCCACTGCCCCTCGCCGTTTGGCAACGGCAGCGGAGAATGCTCGCTTTCAGCAAGAAGTGCGCCAACTGACATACCGCCGCCGGGCAAGTTCCGTTGCCTATCGCGTTCTTTTCACAATTGTTGAACTGCAGGAAGACGCGCCGATTGTTCGTGTCCTGCATATTCGTCATGGCGCCGCGCGACCCATAACACGCACAGAGGCACGAGAGATAGAGGCGAGAAATGACTGACACTGCCGCCAAACTCATCGAACAAAGCGGGGAATGACACATGAAGTCATGCACAAGGAAAGCGGGGCTAGCCTGTCTTGCACTGCTGGGAGCGCTTGCGGCATTCGTCACGGGCGTGGAGCGGGCTGAGGCAACAGCGTTGCGCTGCCGCGCCCTGCCCCTGGTACTCCCGGCCGTGCGTTACAACCAGCCGCCCGCCGCCCTGTCCGCCGACGGGCGCTGGCTCGCGTATTTCGACGACCGGAAAGGGCGCAGCGTCGCCGTCTTCTACTGCCTGCCGACAGCCCGTTCCTGGGTCGTTGATCTGGGAAAGTACACTCAAGAGTGGCCGGGTTACGGCATGGACGAGAGTTTAGACTTGGTATGGCGTCCCGATAAAAGCGTCTGCGCCGTCCTCACCCAACGGGGATGGGCGCTCGCCGCTCCTGATCGCAAGCGGATACGACGGCTGCCAACAGATACAGAAGTGGCAGGCACCGTCTCCTGGTCGCCCAACTCAGGGCATCTCGCTCTCTTTGGCTTGGATGGCCTGTTTCAACTTTGGGACGGACATCGCCTCCGGCAAGGCCCGGATTGGATGCAAACGCTCCACGTCCCCGAATACGCCGTCGAGCGGACTTGGCAGAGTGAGTGGAGTCCCGACGGACGGCAGGTCTTCTTGCGTTTCTACGGCCACGCCG
The DNA here is from genome assembly GCA_964657535.1 of Armatimonadota bacterium. Lineage (GTDB taxonomy): Bacteria > Armatimonadota > Armatimonadia > Armatimonadales > Capsulimonadaceae > CAZZVX01. Next base: position 3,644 of record CAZZVX010000127.1, read on the forward strand.
ACCGGGACAGCACCTCTCCGGGCCATATGCTGCTTTTGCGCCCGAATACCTCTCAGCCACACTATCGCTTGACGGAAGAAGCCGGCCCCACACACTGGCTCGACGCGCACCGCCTTGTTTTTATGGGAGACGACTATATTGGCGCTGGGCCAGCTCCTCTGAAAGTCTCGCGCCCTCAAACCGAGACATCCCATATCTGGCTCAAAGATGTTGCGGACTGGACTCTGTCGCGTCGGCGCGACACAATATGGGCCGTGAACAGCAAGGGTGTCCTGTACCGCACTCCGGCACGACGGCGGCGCTGGCGGCGTGTCGGAAAAGTTGCCGGCTCCAGCCTGACTGTCTCATCTGATGGTAAGTGGCTGGCAGTCTCGGACGCGCAGTTTGCTTCCGGTCCTGGCACTTTAATCCTCTTTCCTATCAACAAGAGACGAGCCAGACAAAACCCGATGCCTGCACTCCATAGCGTTGTCTTACTCGGTTGGCCTGCTGGACAAGAGTTTCCCCTGGTCGCCCGGCCCTGGCACAAAGAGCAGTGGCGCTTCTGGCAGGTCCAACGCGACTAAAGGGTAGGTCTAAAGGAACTTCAGCCACACATGAACGAGCAGCGAGTTGAGGTCAAGGTTACTGGCGTCTATATGCACAAAGAGGAAAAGATGCCCCCGCAGCATTTTGTCCTGTTGAGAGATGAAAACGCACGGCGCCTCCCAATTTGGATAGGGCAGTTTGAGGCATGGGCCATTGCATTTGCCCTGGAAAACGACCCACCGGAACGCCCGATGTCCCATGACTTCATGCTGTCACTAGTCACCGCGTCCGGCGGCATTGTTACCGAAGCCGCCATTACCGATTTGCGTGACGAGACGTATTATGCTTCTGTGACGCTGCATATCGGCGACATAACAAAGATAGTGGACGCGCGCCCCAGTGACGCCATTGCCCTCGCGATGCGGGCGAAATGCCCCATCTATGTGTCCGAGGCCGTGATGACGGCAGCGGCACAGATAGACAAACAGCCGCCGCACGAAGAGTAAAACCTGCCGAAAGGACACGAATGAGCCATATACCGTTGGGGGAAAAGCAGGCGCTCACGTCGTACCGCAAGATTGCGATTGCCGCGTGGAGGCATCCGCGCGACCCCAGCACCTACAGCTGGCTGGATCTGCCCGTCGAAGAGGCCGAGGCGTTCCTGAAGGCCTATCCCGCCGAGACGCGGCCCTCGCTGACGCATTACGTCGCCAAGATTTTAGCGAACTGCCTGGAAGAACACCCTGAACTGAACCACCTGCTGCGCGCCCAAAACCTGTACCGCCGCGCCCAGACCGACGTGTTCATCACGACGCTGCTGAAGACGAGCGTGGGCAAAGACCTGTCCGGCTTTGCCCTGCGGAATGTCCCCGCGCGCAGTCTGGGCGAAGTCGCGGCAATGTCGGAGGAGGCGGCGGGGAAACTGCGCCGGGGCGAGGACACCGACGCGCGACGCATTGACGCGCTGACGGCCCGGATGCCGATCTGGCTGCTACGGCTGACGATGGCGCTGGAAGACTTCGCGCACTTCACGCTGAACGTCTCGCTGCGCCGCTTCGGCCTGCCCGACGACAAGTTCGGCTCGGCCATCATCAGCAACTTCGGCGTCCTGGGGATAGACAACGCCCTGGTGCCGCTGTCTCCCTATTGCCGCTGCCCCTTGATCGTCGGCATGGGCCGCCCCCGCCCGATGCCGGTCGTGCGCGACGGCGCGGTGGCCGTGGCCGAGTGCATCACGATCTCGTTCACGTTCGACCATCGCTACGCCGACGGCGTCCACGGCGGATTGCTCATGCGCCGCTTCCAGAAGATATTCCTCAAGCCCACCCGCTACGCCGCCGTTTTTGAGGCCGCCACACCTGACAGCGTTACAGGCCAGAGGGCAGAAGCCCTCTGACCTAGTTGCGTCATTTATAGCCGGGCAGGAATTCGGCTTCGGCGTCGAACAGCTCCAATGTCATCTGCTTGATCTCGGCGGGGCTGCAGACGGCGGCGGTCAGGGGGTCCAGCAGGAGGGCGTGAATGGCGGCCTCTTTGGAACGCTCGATGCAGGCGGTCGCGGCCAGGTTGTACATGGACATATTGGAAGAGCAGATGGCTGCCATCTGCGGCGGGAGCGCGCCGTAGCGGGTCGGGTTGATGCCGTTGGCGTCAATCATGCAGGCGACTTCCACGACGCCGTCAGCGGGCAGGTTCGTGATCAGCGTCCCCGCGCCGTCGTCCGGGCTGTTCAGCACGTTGCCGTGAATGCGGACGGGCGTGTCTTTCTCGCGGGCCTCGATGATCCAGGAGCCGTACTCCCAGGAGCGCGACTTGGTGATCGGGTCGCTGCCGTTCAGTTTCCCCATGCGGTCGGCGTCGGCGTTCTTGCGCCAGGTCGGCCAGTTGTCGGCGTAGAAACTGGAGCCGCCGTCGTAGCCGCCCCGGCAGTATTTCTCGATCAATTCTTTGCGCTTGCGGTAGTAGGGCAGGTACTCGGACAGGTGGCCGCTGGACTCGGTGATGAACGCGCCGAAGTGCAGCATCATGTCCTTGCGGACGATGTCCCCGGCGTCGTCCGGGTCGGCGGGCGTGCCGGCGAGGTCCTGCCGGGCTTTGTCCATCAGGTACGGGTACAGGTCCTGGCCGTTGTGCTCTAATTTAGTGAACCAGGCGAGGTGGTTGATGCCCGCGCACTCCCAGGACATCTCTTCGTAAGGAATACCGGCGCGGCGGGCCAGCAGATGCCCCGTCCCCTGCACCGAGTGGCACAGGCCGACCACGGGCATGAACGACGTGCGCCCGGCGGCGAGGCACATGATGGACATCGGGTTGGTGTAGTTCAGGACGATGGCCTGCGGGCAGAGCCGCTCGGCGTCCTTCAGGATGTCCAGCCAGACCGGGACGGTGCGCAGGGCCTTGAACAGGCCGCCCGGCCCGATGGTGTCGCCGATGCACTGGTCCACGCCGTATTTGGCCGGGATGTCGTTGTCGAAACGCACGGTCGCCGTGCCGCTGACTTCGACGCAGATCACGATGTAGTCGCTGCCCGCCATGACTTCGGTGCGGTCGGTGGACGCCTGGACTTGCCAGTTCGCTTTGCCCAACTGTCCGAGCTGTTTTTGGATCAACTGGCGCATCGTCGTCAGGCGCTCAGCGTCAATGTCCACCAGCGCGATGGTTCCGCCCGCCTCGCCGGGGATCTGCAAAATGTCGCCGACGAGGGTGGGGGTGAACCCGGACCCCGCGCCCATCATCGTCACTTTGATCGGGCGACGCATCTTGCCGGGCAGGCCGACTTCTTCCGCCTTCTGAGAATGGGCGATGTGGCCCTTTTCGACTTCTTCCTGGACATCTTCCGTCGCGACTGCTGCCATAGAGTTCTTCCTCCAGTTGGTGATACGCCGATTGTACTCCATTGGGGAAAGAAATTCTTCTTGCCATCGGCGTGTTTTCTCTTGTATAGTAATGTCATGGACGACGAACCGCTGCGCGTGATGGGGTTTGAATTTTTAAGCGGCGAGCCTGGCTTGATGCCCGCCTCCCACCGGCATAAAGAAGTCGAGGTCAATCTGGTGACGGGCGGGGAGATGACGTATCTGCTGGGCGGGTCGCGCTGTCTGCTGCCGCCGGGCCGGCTCGCCGTGTTTTGGGCCATGATCCCGCACCGCGTCATCCGCCGGGCGACGGGGACGCAGTTTTTCTGCATCCATCTGCCGCTGGCGTGGTTCTTGCAGTGGCGCCTGCCGGAAGCCTTCACCCATCGGCTGCTGCACGGAGAGATGCTGCGGGAGGGCGATCCGGCGTGGGCCGCGCGAGATCAGACCGCATTCGAGCAGTGGCGTCAGGACTTGCAGGAGCCGACGCCGGAAACGCAGAAAGTGCTGCTGCTGGAGATCGAGGCCCGGCTGCGGCGGCTCGCCCGGTCGCTCGCCGGTCCGGGCAGCCCGCGCGCCGAGAAATCGCCTCGGACACCGCCGGCGAGCGGCGAGGTCAGTCAGGTGGAGGCGATGGCGTCGTTCATCACCGAAGGGTATCAGAACCCGATGACGACGGGTGAGATCGCGGCGGTCGTCGGCCTGCACCCGAAGTACGCGATGTCGCTGTTCCGTCGCCACTGCGGCGTGACGCTGGGCGAGTATTTGACCCAGCAGCGTCTTTCGCAGGCGCAGCGTCTGCTCGCGACCACCGACGCCAAGATCACCGATGTCGCCTTCGAGTCGGGCTTCGGCTCGGTCAGCCGTTTCTATGCCGTCTTCGAGCGAGTCTGCGGCCAGTCGCCCCGCGCGTATCGGCTGTCCCTGCGCGGCGGTGGCTAAAGGCAAGTCGTCGTACTGTTGCTGCCCGTCTGAAGGGTCGTCAACTTGTCGCCCACAATGCGAGTCGCATTGTTCGTAAACTTTGAGTATTTGGCGTGGCCGTCCACAAAGGCGACGTTGGAGCCGTCCGTGTGGCGCGTCGAAATCGAGTCGCCCATATCCAGATAGCCGTCATTGGTGCTGCCGGTAATGTAAGGAGATTTTGTGCTCGCGTCTTCCTCGCCGAACTGCATGATCTCGGCAGGATTGTCAAAAGCCGCGAGGGATCTTCCGGCGCGGAGGCCGGTCGCGGGATTCTGGCTGGAGCTTTCCACGCAGGCGTTGATGGCGAAACTCTGGCCGTTCGTACTCCCTGTCGAATCGTCGGGGCAAAGATACACCGCTTTGTTTTTAACGTAGGCATAAAGGCCGCCGCGCGTTGGATCAAACACCGCGTTCGCACCAAACTGCGAATAAAATGTCCAGCCGCCGAGTTGATTGGGGCCGTTCGGGCCGTCAATGGAGTTTGGCATCGAGTCGTCATAGTCTTCGTTGTACTGAAGCACGGCCAGCGTGAGCTGTTTCATGTTGGACAAGCACGAGATCTGGCGAGCCTTTTCGCGGGCTTTGGCGAAGGCGGGGAAAAGGATCGCCGCGAGGATCGCGATAATGGCGATAACGACGAGCAGCTCGATGAGCGTGAAGCCGCGCCGCTGCCGAGTGACTGAAGAACAATTCACGGTCGGTGCCTCCCTGCCTAAGTGTCCCCGGCTTGGAGACCGGGGACCCAGGCTGTTCACTGGATAGTACCCAGAGAACGTGAAAATAGCATGAAACCTGATCTCGCAGGGCGCTTTGTCAGTGCGCCGGGATCAAATTGCGCCGGAAATCCGGGCCGAGTTCCGCCGCCGTCATTTTCACATCCACCGGCCCAGTAGAGTAGGGGGCGACCTCGTACTGCTCGAACCAGAAGCGCAGGCCGCCCGGTTCTACCACAAAGCGGTTCAACTGAGTCGGCGTCAGAGCCGTCACTTCACCGATGAAGACGGCGCGCGGGTCTTTGCGCAGTCTCGCCAGCAGCAGTTTATTGACCTGCGCCCGATAGTCCGAGCCGGGCGCGAAGAAGTCGGCCAGCATCAAGCGTTTCGGCTGGCCGTTGACCAGGGCGAAGTTGAACGTCACGTGGAGCAGGCCGCCGTGCGCGCCGTCGGCGTACAAATAGTCTTCCATGCCGACGCTGTATAGACTCGGGCCGGAGTAGCAGCGCGAGAAACTCGTGATCTGCGATTCGTAGACGCCGTAGCGCGGCCTGTCGCCCCCCAAAGATTGTTTGGTCGTCGTGAGAAACGTCTGCTGCTGCCGCCTCGCCCAATCGGCAATCGCGCGGTTGGCGAACCGCGCCAGCGGCGACCCGCCGGTGAGAACCGGGCAGGTCGTCTCCAGACGGTAATAGCCGGGGCGCACGACCCGCGTGGCGTGCCGCGTGATCGTCTGCGCCTGGGCGAAAGGACACAGCGACAGCAGGACGAGCAGCGTGGTGACGGATGCGGGTTTCATCGTTTTTTGTAGGCCGTCCCGCCGGTCTCGGATGCGACCACTGGTTCGACGCCGTTGCTGGCGGGCGCGGTGGGCGGCGTCACGGGGTTGTCGAAGCGCAGTTGGCCGCTGACGCCGCTGACAAGCTGCGTGGCGAGCAGGGTCTGGATGACCCCTGTGATCTGGTCGGTCGCCGCGCCTGCCGCGCCGCGCGCATCGCCGCCGCTGCTGATATTGATGAGTTTTGCCTGCGCCAGTGCGCTCGCAATCGCGGGCGTGATCTGCGGCAGAAGCTCGATCTGCTTCAATGCCAGGTAGGCGTTGCCGCCCTGGGAGATCGCCTCGTTGACGGCGCGGATGGCGTCGGCCTGCGCCGCGCCGAGCGCGCGGATCTTGACGGCCTCGGCATCGGCGGCGGCCTCGGCCTGCACACGGACGCGGGCGGCGTCGGCGTTGGCCTGCGCGAGCTGGGTCGCTTTCAGCTCGGCCTCGCGCTGGACAGCGAGGGCCGTCTGTTTCTGCGCCTCGGCCTCGGCGACCGTCGCCGCGTTCTGCGCCCGGCGCTGCTCCAGGTCGCGCTGTTTGTCGTTGATCGCCTGCTCCGCGCCGAGCTGCGCCTCGCGGGCGCGTCGCTCCTGGTCGGCGGCCACGATGTCGGCGTTGGCTTTGGCTTCCACGGCGGACTGTCGCCGCCGCGCTTCGGCGACTTCCGACTGCACTTCCTTGATGTTGAGCGAGTTGAAGACCAGCCCCAAATCTTGAAGCTCCCGCGAACACGCGCCCTTGATGATCAGCGCTAATCTATCGTCTTCCTCGACGGGGACGGACGCGACCCGCTGGGCGATCTCCGTGGCCGGGTTCGGCAGCGCCGGCATATCTTTCTGCGCTTTGGCCGAGAACAGTTCGTCGTGGTTGAGCAGGTTGACGGCGCGGCGTCCCGTGGAGGTCAGCAGGTCCGAGAGCGTCGCGGTCTGCTCGGCGGCGGGCTTGGAGAAGAACTTGTTGGCCGCCGTCGTGATCATCTCCGCCGAGTCGCCGACGGAGACAATCGCCGACGCCAGCACGCGCACTTTGATCGGCTTGGGCTGGCCGTTGCGGTCAATGTCGGCGGTCTGGTCGGCGATGTCCAGGTCAATGTTGATCGCCTTCGAGGGCAGAGTCGTCCCGGTGGTCAGCAGCGGCACCTCGAACGACTTGCCCGGCCCTTTGTAAATGGCCGTCCCGCGATTGAGCCAACTGACCAGTCGGATCGAGCCGGCCTCGACCGTCCGCAGGAAACTGCTGATGATGATGGGGACGGCCAGTATCACCGCGACGACGATGACGGCGACGATTATCGGGTTCATGTGTGTTCTCCTTGCCCCGTGGGCGTGTCTTCTATTCTCTGTGACACGCGCCGCCCGGAAAAGTTGCCGCCCCCAAGTACCGGACTTCAGAGGGACGCATACAGTTTGCCCAGGTCGGTCAGAGAGCCGTCCTTGTTGAACAGGGCCGACGCCCCCAGTGCGGCGTCGTCCGGCGACGCCGAGAACCACGCATACCGCTGCACGTAGTCCAGTTTGTCCATCGCGGGCAGGACGACCTTCATGAAATCCGCCGACTGCTGCGGCGTGATCCCCCGATGCCCCGACCAGTCCGCCGGGGCGAACTCCGTCACCCAGAGCGGCCTGTGGTACATCTCGTGGACGCGCGCCAGATAGCCTAGAAAGCTCTGCGGGTCTTTGCCGCCGTACCAGTGAATGGTGATGAAGTCCACTCGATAATGCTTCTGCTCCACGCCCGCCATGAAGTCCTTCATCCACTGCCCGTCGGCGTGGACCGCCGCCGGACTGCCCAGCGTCAGCCCCGTCTGCATCAGATACGGCCAGCCTTCTAAAGCCCCGTCCACGCTCAGGTTGGCCTGGTCCTTGCCGTCCGGCTCGTTGAACCCCAGCAGTTCATGCACGTTCGGCTGCGCCTTGACCTTCGCCAGCCACGTCACCAGCGTGTTGTCTTTGTTGCCGTAGTAGCCCCAGTCCATCGGCACGAACGCCACGCCCGGCGGCATATCCGTCGGCTCGTCCCCGCCCCAGCTGTACAGCCAGTGCGCGTGCAGCGCCTCCACCTGCGGCTTCCACTTCCCGTCGGCCCGCACGACTGTGTCAAAGCCCTTCTTCGGGCTGTCCGCCCGCGCCCCCGCGCCCGGCGCGCACAGCATCGCCGCCGCCAGCGCAACGGTGCGCCCGATCCTAACTCCCCGTGCCATGATGAAACGCCCCTTCTCGCAAGGATTAGCGCCGTCCACGCGCTTGTCCCCCGATTATACCTGAAGGCCCCTCCGAAACCGAGGCCGTCTCAGCGCCCTGCCGGCAGCCCCCAGGACCTTAGGCCCACCTTAGGGAAACCATAGGCCCACCTTAGGG
>CAZZVX010000128.1:0-11863 GCA_964657535.1 Armatimonadota bacterium
ACGCGCCGGCCCGATATCTTAAGATATGGGGCCGGCGCAGCACCGTTCAGAAAGATGTGCCTACTAGCCGCCAGGACAAGCGGGAGCAACCGGCGTAGCCTGAGTGGAGTTATTGTTTGGGTAGTCACCGGTTTCCAAAATGGTAAGCGGATCTTTGGGGTCAGTTTGACTGTGCGTAGTTGGGAATTTGGAGTACTTAGCGTGCCCATCCAAGTACACAACGTTCGAGCCGTCTGTGTGGCGCTTCGATACCGTATCCGGCGCGAAGAACGACAGATAAGCATCGTTCGTTGAACCAGACACACGATTACTGTCTGTGGCGTCTTCTTCACCTAGCAGCATGATGCCCGCCGGGTTATCGAACGTGGCTAGAGATTTCCCCGCTCTCGGTTGCGTTGGCGCAGTCCCAGAAGGATCGTTGCCAGTGGTGCCATCAATGGTCAGACAACCGTTGATCGCGTAAGAATTGCCATATTGCCTGCCGACCGAGTCATCAGGACAGACATATACACCTGCACTTTTCACGTAAGGGTAGATGCTGCCTTGCGACGGAATAAATCCGAGGCTAGGACTCGTGGCGGAGTAGGCAGGGAAAGAATCGTAGTACATCCAGCCTCCGGTTTGCTTCCCGCCAGCTCCGCTTGCCGCGTTGGGCAACAATTCGTCGTTGTCCTCGGTATATTGGACGAATCCGAGGGCAAGCTGTTTCTGATTGCTCAGGCAGGAAATCTGACGGGCCTTTTCGCGGGCTTTGGCGAAGACGGGGAAGAGGATAGCGGCGAGGATCGCGATAATGGCTATGACGACGAGCAGCTCAATGAGCGTGAAGCCACGGGACGGCTTTCGCTGCCGTGGAGAGAGGCTGGGATGGCTGGTCATACTGGTCTCCTAAATTCGGAAAAGGCAAAAAGTCGGGCCTCCCCCGTCTAGACGAAATCGCCTGGCGAAATGTTCAACGTCCGGCAGTGGTTTTCCTGCCCCTGTCGGTTTAATGGCTGGGATTAAATGTGGGCGAATGAACCATATCCATCTGTACGAACTTCTCAGTGCCGCTCGTGTAGGCTGCCGCGTAGACTTTGCGGGCGATGCTGACGCTGTTGAGGCTGGCAACGCGCAGTTTCACGCCGTCAAGCAGGCCACTGTGGGACGGATGCTCGGCAGGGACCGACGGCTCGGTGCTGACGGCGACCTGTACCGGTGCCGGGGCGGGCGCGACCTCGGCGGGCGGTGCAGTCTCGTTCAGATGCTCCTCGGTCGGCGGCGTCAGCGGTTTTTTGGCTTCCCGCACAGCGGCATCTTCATGGGACGACTTGACAACGCGAGGAACCTCAATAGTCGCTTTCGGGCGAACGGCCATGAGCACAGACGGCTTCGGCGCGTTTCGGGGCGGCAAGGCGTGTTTGATCGTCAGCGTTTTGACGCTCGGCGCGGGCGGCAGTTGCGCCATGACGGGCGACGACTCGTGTGTATGAATCGGTCGCACGGGCAGCGTCGTTTTTGGCGGCAAGACGGCAGTGTACGCCTGGTTCGCGAGGCCAGCGGGCGGACGGATGCGGGATTTGACACGCAGCGGTTGCGACTTGGCGACAGCGAAAGGCTTGGCGGGAGCCGCGTGAGGGGCGGCACCTGTCGGCGGCTTCATGGCGACCGACGGCGGGGGCACGCCCGGCGAGACCGGGCGCATCGGTTCCGGCGACTGGTTCAAGTGCTCGGCGACAATCCCCATCACGGCCAAAGACGCGGCGGCGGCCCAGACAGCCGGACGCAGGACGATGGGGCGGCGCTTGGTCTGGAACACGACGGGTTCAGGAGCCGAAGCGGCAATCGCGCGGGCAATGCGGGCGTGCAGGTCCGGCGGAGGCATCACCACAGGACGCTTGGAGATGACGACGTGGGTCGCCTGCATCCAGCGCAGAGCGCGCCGACAGTCGGGGCATTCGCCCAGGTGCCGCTCGACGCGGCGGGCTTCCGCCGGGGAGGCCATGCCGTCGCTGTAAAGAGACAGCAGCGGTTCCAGCGTCGAGCAAGTGTCGGAATCCGCTCCCCGCGGGGAGCGCCAAAATCGCCAGTTCATGCGGCGTTCTTATGCCTTTCAGTCGAGTTCGGGAAGCCTTGACTCATCAGACAAGGCAGTTCGGCAAATGTTTCACGAATTCGTGCCGGAATTGTCCTGCGTTTAGGTATATTTTGGCATGGCGAAACAATCTCCTCATGACAATTTTTTGGGCGGGGGCGCCCGGTTCAACTCGGTCGGCGGCGCGGCCCCCGACGCCGATCCGTCGGCGGGCGACACCAGCCCCATTCCCGCGCCGCCCCGGCGGTCCCCCGGCCATGTGCGCACACTGATCATTGTGGTCGTCATCGCGCTGCTGGCGGCCGTGCTGTATGTCGTCAGCGACTTCGGCCTGGGCGGCGTGGAGACGCACACGCACGGGGCAGGCGTCTCGCCGGCGGAAAAGCCGGACAGTCCGCCGAAGAATTTTTAATCATGGCAGACGCGCGTGGAATGAAACCGGACGGGGGCGGCGAGGCAGGGCGTGTCCGCTGCCTCTACTGCGGCGCGAACAATTACCCGTCATCCGTGACGTGCTGGCAGTGTGGGCGTCCGCTGCAGCCGCTCCGTGGACAGCCGTTGGCGGCGGCAAGCGCCCCATCCCCGTCCACGACGGCCCAGGCGTTCACGACGCTGAGGCCGCCGTCCCCGTCAGGCATGGCAGAGACTTCGCTGGCGCCCAAAGCGGCAGCCGCGCTCGGCCTGATGTTTCCCTATGTCGGGCTTCCGGTCGGGATGGTCTTCCTGATGCTCGACGACCCGCGCAAGGCGCATCTCGGCTGGGTGACAATCGGCTGGAGCGTCGCCGGAACGGCCATCAGCGTGATTCTTTTTCTGGCGACGCTCGGACCGACGATGGCACTGCTCCACTCCCTGATTCCGTCAGGCGGGCATGGCGGCGGGGTGCCGGGGCTGCCTCTTCCCGGCAACGACACGGACGGCATGAACCTTCTGCTGATCTCCCTCGTCTCGTCTCTCTTTCCATGATCGCTCGCCATAACCGCGCGATTTTTCACGCCAAAACGTTTAATTACGGGGTCGGTCGGGTATAGTCTTGACATCTCGCTAAGTCGCTTTTGATTTGGCACTGCCTCGCAAGTCCTTCTTGAGACTAAATACGACGGACGACCACAACACTCTTTTTTGCCAAAGGCGGCAGCCGTATACGATTAGCTTGTATGCCACATTACGTTTTTAACGTGATGTTTGAAAGGGCTGATGCAAAAACTATGATCACCTATCCAAATCTTGGGAAACGCCATAAAGTCGCCTACGTCGGGACGTACCCGCCCAAAGAGTGCGGCATCGCGACTTTCACGATGGACATGGTTAATGCCACGGATCTTTCCGGGTGGCGCAGTCTCGTGATCGCCGTGGACGACGCCGCGCCCACGGACGCGCACCCTGACAGCAAGGTCGTCTTCACTATCGAAAAAGAAAACCGCAGCGACTACCGCAAGGCCGCACGACTGCTCAGCGAGCAGAACGTCAACCTGGTATCCATCCAGCACGAGTACGGCATCTACGGCGGCGATCACGGTGACTTCGTGCTGGACTTGGTCAAAGCCGCGACGATGCCGGTCGTGGTGACGCTGCACACGGTCTTGCCCGCGCCGAGCGAGCCACAGCGGCGGATTCTCAAAGAGATGGAGAAGTACGTCGCGGGCTTCGTCGTCATGGCCCACAAAGCCGTCGAACTGCTGCAAAGCGCCTACGGGATCAACCGCAAGATGATCCACTTCATCCCTCACGGAGCGCCCAACGCGCCGTTCCACGCCGAAAAAGCGGCCAAACGCAAGTTCGGACTCCAAGGCAGGCGGGTCATCTCGACGTTCGGCCTGATTTCCCCTAATAAAGGCATTGAGGACGCCATCGCGGCCATGCCCGCCGTGGTCGAGAAAGAGCCGCGCGCCACCTATCTGATTCTCGGCCAGACGCACCCGGTCATCAAGCGCAAAGAAGGCGAGTGGTACCGCGAAGGTCTGGTCAAGCAAGTCAAAGAACTTGGCCTGGAAGACAACGTGCGCTTTGTAGACCAGTACCTGAGCCTCCAGCAGTTGATTGACTACCTGCTGGCAACCGACGTCTACGTGACGCCGTACTACGCCAACCCGCACCAGATCACGTCCGGCACGCTCGCCTACGCGATGGCGACCGGCAAAGTGATCGTCTCAACTCCTTATCTCTATGCTGAGGAGTTGCTCGCGGACGGGCGCGGCTTTCTGTACCCGTTCCGCGACACGGGCGCTTTGGCCGAAATTATCGCCAGGCTGCTGACCGACGACGCCCTGCTCGAAAAGACGCGCCGCCGCGCTTACGATTACGGGCGCTCCATGACCTGGCAGAGCGTCGGCAACCAGTACACGCGCCTCTTCACCGAAATGCTCAACGAGCGCTGGGTCAACCACCGCGCGGCAGTGGACGCCCTCGCCCTTCCCGGCCTCAACGACATGGTCAAAGAGGGGGACGTCTGGGCGCCGCCGCCCGTCACAGTTTGAAACCCATTCCCTACACCGCTCAGGAGGAGGCACTGATGAGATCTTCAACCCTGGAACCGGAGATCGAAGCCCTGACCCCAGCACCGGGCTTATCCCAAACGGCGCTGCGCTTCGACCATCTGGAACGGATGCTGACCGAGGTCGGACTCTGGCAGCACACGCATTATAACGACCCGAACCCGCGCCATGGCTACTCCATTGACGACGAGGCGCGCGGGCTGATTGTCGGCCTGCGCTACTGGCAGTTGGGCCAAGAACCCGATTTTTCTGCCCGTCTCGCGCGGACCTGCTTTCAATTCATTCAGCGTGCGGCCATCACGCACGGAGCGCAGGTCGGCCACTACCACAATTTCTGCGATTCCAGGAGTTGCTGGCTCGACCCCATCGGCAGCGACGACTCGTTCGGGCGCACCTTCTGGGGTCTGGGCGTCGCTCACGCCGTCAATGCCCCCTTTGCGCCGCGCTCACAGGCCGAAGCCTTGCTCTGCCGCTCATTGCCGGCGATTGATGACCTCAAGCCGGATTATTTGCGGGCCGTAGCGTTTGTCATGCTAGGCCTGGCCGAGTCACGGATAGACGACCGGCGTCTGCGCCGACTAGCCGATCAGCTCGCCGATGCGTTTGACGCGACGGCGGACGCCGATTGGCGCTGGTTCGAGGACTACATGACATACGAGAACCCGCGTCTCCCGCAGGCCCTCCTCGCCGCCGCCGCCGTGTTCCCGCAGGAGGCGCGGTACCAGCAGATCGGGACGGACGCTCTGGACTTTCTGCTGCACGTCACTCGCAGTCGCAAAGGCGGATACGCCCCGGTCGGCAATGCGCCGATGGAGCGGGACGCCTGGTTCAAGCGCGGCGATTCACACCCGCCCCTTTTCGATCAGCAGCCGGTGGATGCCGGCGCATTGGTGGAGGCCTGCGCCCAGGCGTACCGGATTACCGGCGAGCCGCGCTTCCGGCGAGCCGCGCGGGCCGCCTTCGCCTGGTACTTGGGCGACAATGTTCATGGATTGCCTGTCTATAACCCGGCCACCGGCGGCGTCGCGGACGCTCTGACGCCGACGGGCATGAACCGCAACCAGGGTGCGGAGTCTGTCTTGTCGGTCCACCTTGCCTTTCAAGCCCTGGAAACCGTTAGATAACTCAATACCTCTATGGCACAACACCCCACCATTAAATTCGGCACGGACGGCTGGCGCGGCATCATCGCCGACGACTTCACGGGCGCGAATGTGCGACTAGTCGCGCAGGCCGTCGTCAACTACTTCAAGCGCGACGACGTTCCCGGTGAGCCGACCATTTTCATCGGCTATGATAACCGCTCCCAGTCGGAATATTTTGCGCTGGAGGCCGCCAAAGTCGCCGCTGCCTCCGGCCTTCACGCCGTTTTGTCCGACGGCTCCTGCTCGTCCCCGTCCATATCGTTCAACAGCCACAAGTCGAACGCGAAGGGCGGCATCATGATCACCGCCTCGCACAACCCGCCGCAGTTCAACGGCCTGAAGATCAAGATGGGCTTTGGCGGATCCGCACTGCCGAGCGTCGTCGCGGAAGTCGAAAAAGAATTACAGGCCCTTTTTGATGCCGGTACGCTTTCGGTAGACGTCCCCGCAGACGCCGCCGACAAAGTCGAGAAGCGCGACCTGCGCCCGGCGTACTTCGACGGCCTGCGCGGCATGGTAGATTTGGATTTGATCGCGAAGGCGGGTTACAAGATCGTCGCGGATCCGATGCACGGCAGCGGGAGCGGCTACCTGTCGGACATCCTGCGCGGCGCGGGCGTCGGGATCACCGAGATCTGCAAGGACCGCAACCCCGTCTTCGGCGGCCTGAACCCGGAACCGATCATGCAGAACCTCGGCCCGCTGAAAGACGCAGTACTGGCCGAAAACGCCGACGTCGGCCTGGCAATTGACGGCGACGCCGACCGCGTGGGCGCGATGGACGCCGACGGCGCGTTCGTGGACAGCCACCGCATCTTCGCGCTGACTCTCCGCCACCTGTACGAAGACAAGGGGCTGCGCGGCAGCGTCGTCAAGACCGTCTCGACGACCAAGTTGATTGACAAACTCTGCGCAAAGTACGGGCTGACGCTCCATGTCGTCCCCATCGGCTTCAAGAACATCTGCGAATGGATGCTCAAAGAGGACGTCCTGATCGGCGGCGAGGAGTCGGGCGGCATCGGCGTCCAGGGCTACATCCCTGAGCGCGACGGCCCGCTCATGTCGTTGCTGCTGCTGGAAACGATGGCGACGCGAAAGAAGCGCCTGGAAGAGCAGATCGCAGAACTCATGGCCGAGTTCGGCCCGCACGAGTACCAGCGCGTGGACCTGCACCCGGAGCCATCCAAAATGCCCGCCGTCGTCCAGTCACTCAAGGAAGACAACCCCACAGAGATTGCCGGGAAGGCCGTCACAAACATTGACCGCATGGACGGCACCAAGTTCGAGTTCGCGGACGAGTCCTGGCTGCTCCTGCGCGCTTCAGGGACGGAACCCGTCGTCCGGGTTTATGCCGAAGCGTCCTCACCGGAAAAGGTGCAGGGACTGATTGACGCGGGGCTCGGCCTCGTCGAGCGGGTCTGAAACGTCTCGTCTGTCGCCCCCGGTGTTTCCCGCCGGGGGCGTTTTGCGTCGCGGCCCGTAAACGGCAGCAGGAAATCGGACCGACGATGGCGAACCGCTTCCCGCACGGCGGTTGCCATGAACACAGTCACCTTTCTCTTCACGGACATCGAAGGCAGCACCCAGCTGTGGCAGGACCACCCGGAGCGGATGCGTCCGGCGCTCGCCCGTCACGACGACCTGCTCAGACTGACAATCCACGGCCACCAGGGCCGCGTCTTCAAGACAGTCGGCGATGCGTTCTACGCCGCGTTTGAGACCCCTTCGAACGCCCTCGCGGCTGCGGTTGCCGCGCAACTCAGATTGACGGGCGAACCCTGGGAGACGCCCTTTCCGCTGCGCGTCCGCATGGCGCTGCATACGGGCATGGCGGAAGAGAGGGACGGCGACTTCTTCGGCGACCCGCTCAACCGCGTGTCGCGCATCCTGTCTGCCGGACACGGCGGCCAAATCCTTCTTTCGTCCACCACGCGGGAACTGCTTCACGAAACGCTTTTGGCGCAGGTCGGGATGCGCGATATGGGGCAGGCGCGGCTCAAAGGCCTGTCGCGCCCGGAACAGATTTACCAGATCATCCATCCCGATCTTCCCGCCCAGTTCCCGCCACTGCGCTCCCTCGACCGCCTGCCGAACAACCTGCCTCTGGCGATGACGAGTTTCATCGGGCGCGAAACGGAGATCGCGGAGGTCAAAACTCTGCTGGCCGGGACGCGACTATTGACGATGACCGGGATCGGGGGCGCGGGAAAGTCGCGCTTGTCACAGCAAGTCGCCGGGGATGTCCTGGAGCGGTACCCTGACGGCGTTTGGCTTCTGGAACTGGCCGCCCTGTCCGACCCCAGCCTCGTTCCCCAGGAAGTGGCGCGCGTGCTGCAGGTCCGCGAAGAGGCGGGGCAAAGCGTCACCGACTCTCTCGCGGCGGCGTTGACCCCGAAAAAACTGCTGCTGCTGTTGGACAACTGCGAACACGTTTTGGCCGCCTGCGCGGACTTGACCCACACCCTCCTGCGCCGCTGCCCTGAGTTGCAAGTCTTCGCCAGCAGCCGTCAAGCGCTGGGCGTTGCGGGAGAGCAGGTCTATCGTCTGCAGTCGCTCTCGGCGCCGACCGTTGATGTGCCGACCACGCCGGACAGTTTAGTCCGATACGAGTCGGTGCGCCTGTTTTTGGACCGCGCGGCGCTGATCAAGCCGGACTTTGCCCTGACACGCGCCAACGCGACCGCCGTCGCGCAAATCTGCCACCGGCTGGACGGCATTCCGTTTGCCATTGAACTCGCGGCGGCCCGTGCCGGCGCGCTGACCGTGGAACAGATCAACGCCCGCTTGGACAACCGTTTCCGCCTGCTGACCGGCGGTAGCCGGACGGCGTTGCCGCGCCAGCAGACGCTGCGCGCCCTGCTCGATTGGTCCTACAACCTGCTCGACGACGCCGAGCGGCTGCTGCTGTGCGGCTTGTCCGTGTTTGCGGGCGGCTGGTCGCTGGAAGCCGCCGAGGCCGTCGGCACGGACGATCCCGAAGACGGCATTGACGTGCTGGATCAACTGTCCAGCCTGGCGGAAAAGTCGCTGGTCGTGGTGGAATACGGGGCCGACGGCGGCTCGCGCTACCGCCTGCTGGAAACCGTGCGACAGTACGGCCTGGAACGGCTGGCCGAAAGCGGCCGCCGCGAAACGGTCCTGGCGCGGCATCAGGCCTACTTTCTGGAACTGGCCGAACGCGCCGCCGCCCACCTGGACGGCCCGGAGCAGGCCGTTTGGCTGGACGCGCTGCAAGCCGACTTAGACAACCTGCGTGCCGCTCAGGATCACTGCCGCCAATCGCCCCGCGAAACGACGGACTGCCTGCGCTTTGCCGCCGCCCTGCGCAGGTTTTGGATGCTGCGCGGGCTGTACCACGAAGGCTTTGAGCGGGCCAAAGCCATTCTGGAGGAAACGTCTGAGCAAACCCCCACCCCGACCAGAGCCGCCGTCTTCCGGGTCGCCGCTATTCTCGCCCGGCTGCTGGGCGATTACTACGCTGCAGCGTCGTTTCAGGAGCAAGGGCTGGCGATTAGTCGTGAACTCGGAGATGTGGACGGCGTGGCGACGGCGCTTTCCAGCCTGGGCAATCTTGCCTTCGCGCAGGGACAGTACCGGCAGGCCCAGTCTCTTTTTGAAGAATGCCTGGCGCTCTGGCGGGAACAGGCCGACACATCGGGGATTGCCTATGGGCTTGTCTCGTTGGGAGTCGCGCATTACGCGCTCAACGATTATGCATCCGCACGCCGAATGAACGAGGAGGCGCTGTCCCAGCTGCGACGCCTGGGCGACACCAGCGGCATCGCGCGCTGCCTGAGCAGCCTGGGCGGCATTGCGCTTAAGCAAGACGATTACCCGGCGGCCACGGGCTGGCTTTCCGAGAGCCTGACGCTGTTCCGGCATCTCGGCGACCAGAACGGCATGGCAATGGTGCTGGACAGCCTAGCGGCGTTAGCGCTGTGCCAGAACCAGACCAGGCGCGCGATTCGCTTGTTCGGCGCCAGCGCGACGCTGTACGAAAAACTGAGCATCACGCCGACGACCTCCGACCGGGAACAGACGGAGGAACAGTTGTCGCGCCTCAAACTCATGGTGCCGCAGGAGACATACGACCGCGACTGGGCCGCTGGCCGGGCAATGACGATGGAAGAGGCCGTCGCCGCCGCAACCAAACCGCCCGTTTGACTTTTTCGCCCCGACACTGCTACAATGCGTCATGCATCCCAAGTCAAACGCCGCCACCTGGGGCGCGGCCCTGCTTGTGTTTCTTTCTTGCTCCGGCGCGAGTTTCGCGCAGGACGCGACCTTGCGGCTTAACTCGTCGGGCGGAAACTTTTCGGCCATGAACGGCCAATTTCGCCTGACGGCCCCGCCGGGCGCGGTTTCTCAGACAACGACTATTCGGTTGCGCCGCGTCACGCTGCCGCGCAACTCGGCTTTGACGCTGCCAGGGTCGTGTTTTGCCGTTGACACGAATCCGCCCGTAATTCGCTTTCGGTATCCGGTGCGGCTGACGGTGTCATTCACTCCGACGCGGTCGCTCGGCAGCCTGGGACTGTTCCGGCACCAAGGACGGGTCTGGTATCCCGTTCCTGCGAAGGTGATGTCCGGACCGGGCGGCTTGCAGACCTTTGTCACGTCGCTGAGCGCCCTGGTCGGCGGCTCTCTGTACGCCGTGCGCCAAACCAACGCGCCTGTCATCGTTAAACACGCCCCCCCTCCGATGATAAAAGTCGCTGCTCCTTCGCCGAAACAGTCCGTCGCGCCGCCGGATCGGTAAGATGCAAACGAGAACGCCCCCGACGAGGATTGCCGGGGGCGTTTTTATCAGGCTGTCGCGTCGGCTCAGGCCTTCGCGGGGGTCTGCAGCTTTGCGGAACGGGTTTGCGGTGCCTGCGCGTTCCGCGTCGGCACCGCGTTCAAGTAGGTGTCCACATGGACGCTGCCATCCGTCGAAATGGTGCGCTCCTGCAGCATCGCGCTGTCGAGCTTAACGACGGGCGCCTGCGGGAAGAACGACGCCTGGGCCTTCTGGGCCACCGGCGCGTCCGCGCGAACGACCTGGCCGCAGAGCGCCAGGCCCAAGACTGTCAAGGTCAGGAGGGCCGACGTGCGGCCCGCGCGTGAAGTGTTCATCCGAAAGTCTCCTTCGTAATCGTCGCAGTTCGGCGGCCCGGCGGCCTTGCACGACATGAAATTTCAAGGCGGGGTTAGGTCCGTGGCTTTGCGTCCCGCCGTTTCCGGAGGTTTGCGTTTCTCGATTGCGAAGGACGACGACTGTTTGCCGTCTGCTCCTAATTATGCCAGGCGAGCGCCGCGTCCTCCCTGTCAGCATTGCGGGGATTTTGGGATTCGGCCCCACGGGGTATAATAGATCATGCCCAGTCCCCCCCATTCCCGTTCCGAGACCCTCTTCGTCGAGGCGCAGCGCGTCATCCCCGGCGGCGTCAATTCGCCCGTCCGGGCGTTCAAGAGCGTCGGCGGCCATCCGTTGTTCATGCAGCGCGGCGAGGGGCCGTTTATCTTTGACGTGGACGGCAACCGATACATTGACCACGTGCTGTCCTGGGGGCCGCTGATCTTCGGCCACGCGCCGCCGCGCATCGTCGCCGCCGTCACGGACGCCGCCTCGCGGGGAACGTCCTTCGGGGCCAGCACGGAGGCCGAAGTCAGGCTTGCCGAAAAGATCGTCGCCGCCGTGCCGTCCGTCGAGAAGGTGCGCCTGGTGAATTCCGGCACCGAAGCCGTGATGAGCGCCGTGCGCCTGGCGCGGGGTTTCACAAAGCGCGACAAAGTCATCAAGTTCGAGGGCAACTACCACGGCCACTCCGACGGCTTTCTCGCCAAAGCAGGGTCGGGATTGACGACGTTCGACCTGCCCGATTCGGCAGGCGTTCCGGCGAACCTCACCCGCGACACGCTGACTCTTCCCTACAACGACGCCGACGCCTTCGTCGAGGCCATGCGCGCCCATCCCGGCGAAGTCGCCGTGGTGATGCTCGAACCCATCGCCGGCAACATGGGCGTCGTCCCGCCCCGACCCGATTTTCTGTCCGCGTTGCGCGAGCTCACCCAACTCGACGGCGCGCTCTTGCTGTTCGACGAAGTCATCACGGGCTTCCGGGTCGCTTACGGCGGCGCGCAGGAGTTGTTTCGGATCACGCCCGACC
>CAZZVX010000129.1:0-11860 GCA_964657535.1 Armatimonadota bacterium
CGAGGGCTACGGGACGGCCTACGGCAGCATCCAGTCGCCGGGCAACGACCCGGACGTCATCACGGTCGGCGCGCTCAAGCAGGAGAACGGCGGCGAGGCCATCGCCACCTATTCCAGTCGCGGGCCGACGCGCCTGGACTTCGTGATGAAGCCCGACATCGTCGCCCCCGGCAACAGAGTCGTCTCGCTCAAGGCGCCCGGCTCGTATCTGGACGCGACCTACGGGGCCGCCAACAGCGTCCCGCTGTCGTCGTATATGCACACGCTCAGCCGGCGCCCGTCGCCCAACTATTTCGTCCTGTCCGGGACCAGCATGGCCGCGCCCGTCGTGGCCGGGGCCGCCGCGCTGCTCCTGCAGGCCGACCCGACCCTGTCGCCGGACACGGTCAAAGCGCGCCTGATGATCTCCGCCGACAAGTGGACCGACGGCGACAGCGGCGACCCGTTGACTTACGGCGCGGGCGCCCTGGACATCCCCGCCGCCCTGCAGTGCTCCTACACGGCGACCCGGACCGCCGCCACCCCCGCGCTCCAGTGCGACCCCCTGGGCCTGGTGGACGTCGGACTGACGGACATCCTCGGCCCCGACGGCTCCCTGTGGGGGACGGGCCTGACCAGCCCCGACCCGGTCTGGGGCAGTCAGGTGATCTGGGGCGAAGGGACTCTGGCCGGCAGCCAGGTCATCTGGGGCGAAAGCTCGCTCTCCGAGAGTCAAGTCATCTGGGGCGAGAGCGTCTGGGACGACCAGGTGATCTGGGGCGAGGACTACAGCGACGCCGACCTGTCTTCCACGGCTTTGAGCGGGGAGTAGGAATGCCCACGATTGAAATCCTGGGCTGCCGAAGAGCGGAATGCCCGCCTGCGCGGGCGCGGAACAGGCTTCGCCTGTCTTAGTATCT
This sequence comes from Armatimonadota bacterium, assembly GCA_964657535.1. Lineage (GTDB taxonomy): Bacteria > Armatimonadota > Armatimonadia > Armatimonadales > Capsulimonadaceae > CAZZVX01. Next base: position 900 of record CAZZVX010000129.1, read on the forward strand.
TCGCCCGCGCAGGCGGGCAGTCTTTTCCGCGATAGCCCAAGATTTCAATCCTGGGCGTGTCTGTGTGCGTACTGAGGAGAACCTCCATGCAGCGGCTGCCGCCGAAAGCGCAAGCCTACGTCATCTTGATCTGGGGCCTGGGGCTGCTCGCCGCCCTGGGCACCCGCCTCTTCGGGGGCGACGCGCCCCGCTGCGAGCCGTGGGAGGTGGGCCTGCTGATCCTGCTCGGCGCGCTCGCCGGGCGCACCAAGCTCCGCCTGACGCCCCGCTCGGTCCCCGAAGACATCGGCTCCCTGACGCTCAGTTTCGCCCTGATCTTCGCGACCCTGCTCCACTGCGGGCCGGCGGCGGCGATGCTGGTCGGCGTCCTGACCACCCTGAGCAGCTGCGTCTTCCCCAAGCGCCAGCCCGCGCACCAGATCCTGTTCAACCTGGCGATGAACGCCTGCGGCACGTTCTGCGTCGGCCTAATCTTCGTCACGCTCAACGGCGGCACGCAGGCCCTGTTCGAGCTGCGCACCTTCGGGGCCGTCATGGCCGCCAGCCTCGTCTTCTTTCTGGTCAACACGCTCACGGTCGCCGGGGCCATCGCGCTCTCGTCGGGCCGGAGCGTGCCGCGCGTCTGGACCAAGACGTTCCTCTGGACCGCCCCCAGCTACTTCGCCAGCGCCGTCGCCGGCCTGCTCGCCATCGTCGTCTTCGGCCCGCACATCGCGTTCGTCATCCTCTGCGTCACGCCCGTCGCGTACCTGACCCTGTTCGCCTACGCGCTGTCGCGCCGCCAGGCCGAGCAGGAGCATCAGCACATCCAGGAACTGAAAGTCTACCAGGCGCAGCTCGCGACGGCCCTGGAGCGCGAACACACCGTCGCGGAGGCGCTCCAGCGGTCGCTGCTGTCCACCAGCCCCGCCGACACCCTCCCCGGCCTGTCCGTGGCGACGCAGTACGAGCCGGCCTGGGACGGCGCCCTGATCGGCGGCGACTTCTACGACGCCCTGGCCCTCGCCGGCGGCAAGGTGGCCCTGGTGGTCGGGGACGTCACCGGCAAGGGCCTGGCGGCGGCGACCCAGACGGCGGAGGTGAAGTACGCCCTGCGCGCCTTCCTGCACGAGTACCCGGACCCGGCCCAGGCCCTGGAACGCCTGAACGACTTCCTCGTCCGCAGCGCGCCGCTGCACGACGAGCGCCCGCACAGCATGGTCGCGGTCGCCGTGGCGGTGCTGGACGCCGGGACGGGGCAGGCGCGGTTCGGGGCGGCGGGGGCCGAGTACCCGCTCCTGCTGCGCGCCGGCGGCGAGGTCGAGTCCGTCGCCACGGGCGGCGTCCCGCTCGGCGCGTTCGCCGGGGCCACTTACGAGGCCTGTCTGATGCAGATGGAGCGCGGCGACACGCTGCTCATGACCACCGACGGCATCACCGAGGCGCGTTCCGGGCGGCAGTTCTTCGGGGCCGAGGGCCTGGAGCGGTCGGCCCGCCAGGCGCTCTCCTGCGGCTCCGAGGAGCAGATGGGCCGGGCCATCATCGCCGAGGCCAAAGAATTCACCGGCGGCGCGCTCCACGACGACGTCTGCCTGCTGCTCGCCCGCCGACGCTGATTCGCCGGGCCGGCATATTTCGGGGCGAAATCGGGTACAATTGCGACACTCCCTGCACTGGAGCAGTCATGCAAGACCCCTTTCGCTTTTTCCGTCTCCCGCACCGTATGCGCGCCCCGAAAAAAACAGACCCGTACACGGAGTACGTCCAGCGCTCGCGCCCGGAACTCCCGAAACAGCGCCGCGAGCGAATGCTCAGAGCCATCGCCTACATGGCCGCCGCCCTGATTCTCGGCGTGCTGCTGGCGTTCCTGCTGAACCGCACCTGACCACGGAGGAACCGGCCATGAACACCCCCAACCCGCCGCCCGAACCGCCCGGCGAGACGCCGCCCTGGGAATGCCCCGACTGCGGCGCCCTCAACGCCGGGCCGGAACCGCTCTGCGCCTGCGGCGCCGTCCGCCCCCCGGTCCCCCACGTCGGCCCGCCGGACCGGTGAACCCACTGGGATCGTCGGCCCCGTCAGCCTTCCAGGGTCCCCGACTGCGTGACTGCCGGCGCGCTGAGGCGCGACCGCACCAGCCGCCGCGCCGGCAGGTCCACCCCGTGATAGCAGAGCGCCGCCGCGACGAGCGCGCCTCCCGCGAGGAGCGCGGGCTGGTCTATCCGCCACAGCGCCCAGCACAGGTACAGCGCTGGGATGTGCAGCAGGTACAGCGGGTAGCTCAGCTCGCCCCCGTAGTCCAGAATGCGCCGCCAAGAGGCCGAAAGCGGGAGACGCCCCCCGTAAGCGATCAGCAGGCCGCACACGGTCACGGTGAAGACGCCCAGAGGGCCGTAGTACACCCCCATCAGCACGATCCCCGGCACAAACAGCAGCGCCGGCGACGACTTCGCCTGCGGCGCGCGCTGGTAGACGAAGCCGCCCAGCCAGGCCCAGAGCAGCATCCCCGCGTTCACCAGCCCGATCTTCGTGGAGGGGTGCGCGTGGCCGGCGAGGCGCGGCAGCAGCGCCGCCAGCGCCGACGCGATCACCAGCGCGGCCAGCCCCGCGCCGCGCATCCGGGCGAACAGGGGCGCGCACAGGTAGAACAGGCACTCGACGCTCAGGGACCACGTGGAGACGTTCGTAGACAGGTCCGGCGTCAGCAGCCCCTGCACCATCAATACGCTCCCCACGACCATCAGCGGCGTCGGGGGCCGGACCGTCTCTCCGGGCAGAGTGATCGCGTGGCCGAGCGCCCAGAACGGCAGGGTGGAGGCCAGCAGCGCCGCCAGATAGACCCAGTAGATCCGGTGGAAGCGCCGCCACCCAAACCCATCGGGCCGCGCCGACAGGCTGTGAGAGATCGCGTAGCCCGACACCAGAAAGAACCCGATGACGGCGACGTGGACGCCGTCCTTCTGAATGAGCCAGGTCCAGTCGTGCCGCCGGAACTGGCCACCGATGTGTCCGACCAGCACCATCGCCGCCAGCACAAAGCGTAGCCCCGCCAGCGCCGCCCAGACATCGCCGGAGCGGATCACCTCCGGCGCGTCTCGTTGCCCGCTCATCCGTCCTCCGGGACTGCGTTTTGGAACAAGGCGGGCAGTGCCTCCGATGCGATCAGAACATTCAAGGCCTGGAGCAGATATTCTCCTTTGCGCGTCAGGAAACAGTCGCCGACATTGCGGTTGTGGAACAGCAGATTCCTGTGCTGCAAAAACAGGATAAACCAGGGGCCGCCGCCGTCCGCGTCTGCCCCGGCCAATCCCGCCCGCTCCCGGAACTCGTCCGTCCGCGCCCGGAACTCGTCGGGCGTTTCCTGCCCGGCGGCTTTGATGCGCGCGTGCAGCAGTTGAAGCACGTCCCGCAGGAAAAAGATCGGCTGTTCTCCGACACACGGGCAGTAGCCCATCTCTTCCCGCAGATAACGCACCGTGTCACCCGTTGTGCGAAAGGGGGTTCCGATGCCGACGACGGCGCTCATCTCCTCAAACGTCAGGCCGTAAACCTGGCGCAGCAGTTTGCCCGCCGGCAGTTTCCCCAAGCCTTCCCCCTGCATCAGCGCGTAGGCTTGTTCGGGCGCCAACCCTTCCACGCGCCGCGCCTCGCAGCGCGCCAAGTTTTCGGCATAAGTTTCGGCCTCCGTTTTTGCCGGGGACGGCGCATCGTCTGTCATGCTTCCCAATCGTCCTTTTCTTCTTCGCCCGGCAGGGGGCAGCCGGCGGCCAGCCACTCCCCGAAGTCCCCGGCGACCGTTTCCGACAGGGCCGGGTCCATGCTCCCCGCGTCCACAATCGTGACGGGGCCGCCGGTCAGCGGCAGCAAAATCTGCCGACCCCCGCCGTCGTCGCCGACCGTGACAAAGCCGGGGCAGTACGTCTTCGTCTCGTATGTCTCGTTGCGCTCCACGAACGAGACGCGCCCGTACAGCAGCACCCCCGCGCCGACGGGCCAATCCTCCTCCTGCCCGCGCAGGAACGCCCGGTACGGCTCCGGCAACGCGCTCCCGGCCCACTGCTCAATCTCCGTCATTGCCGCGCTCATAGAAACGTCCCCTCAGACGCCGACGACGGCGCTGCGACGCTCCATCAGGGTCACGTCGCGCCAGACGCCGTTCCTCTGGCCGATCCGCTCGCGCCGCCCCACTTCCCGGAAGCCGTGCCGCCGGTGCAGGGCCAGGCTCGCCGCGTTCTCCGGGAAGATTCCCGCCTGCAGCGTCCAGATTCCCTGTCGTTCCGACTCCTGGACCAGCCGACCCAGCAGCGCGGTCCCGATCCCCTGCCCCCGCGCGGCCTGCCCGACATAAAGACTGACCTCGGCGACACCCGCGTAGACGCACCGCCCGGATACGGGACTGAGCGCCGCCCAGCCGAGGACGCCGTCCCCAGAACGGGCGGCCAGGCGGCACTCGGCCAAGTGGCCCGCATCCCACGCATCCCATGACGGCGCCTCCTGCTCAAACGTCGCATTCCCCGTCGCGATGCCTTCCAAATAGATTGCCCGCACCTGCGGCCAATCGCCCGCGCCCAGCGCTTCAATCGCGTACAAAAGTTTCATGCTCTCGTCTTCGTCTCAGCGGCGGCCCTTGTCAGTCCATACGGCGCAGAATGACCGTTTTGCCTTTCACGGTTTCAACTTTGTAATAATGCCCGCTCAGAGTGACGACGCTGCCGGGCTTCAGTGCGACAGGCTCAGCCGTTGCCGGAACACTGTTGGCGCGCGCCGTGATTTTCAGGCCCGTCAGTGACAAGTTAACACCCGTGTACCACGCTCCGATCTGCGCCGTCACGATCAGCGTCTGGCCTGCGTCCAAATCGGCCTCCACGCCGTCCAGCGTCACATCTGTGTCTTTGGGCAGGGAAAGCACCTTCAAAGGCGTGAGTTTTTGCCCGTCGTCTTGCAGCACATGGAGCAAAACTTTGTCGTCGCCCTGCCAGATGCTCGCGCGGGCCGTCCCCGAAAGCGTGTAATGGCTCTTGGCGGGCGCAACAAACACCAGCGCGGCCAATTTGCTGCCCGCCACGTCGCCGCTCACCCCCCACGCCGAGCGCAGTCCAAGCGTCAGGACGCCGTTCTCCACTTTCCCTGTCGCGCTGCCAAACTTCTGGTCCGTCGCAACCCAGTTCTGGCCGCCCCACACTAGCGGCTTGTAATCGGCCCGCTGCAAGATGTCCTCCGGCCAGACTTGGTCCAAGCGCCACACGGTCGCCGGGTTGCCCGCCGCGCTGCCGTTTTGCTGTCCGTCCCAGAAGTTCGGCAGGGAGTATGCTTGGGCCGAGGCAGGCATCACGTTGGCTGCCGGCCTCGCCGCGACCTCCCGCACCGCGCGGCGCGTCCCTGTCGGCTGGGGCGCACTGACAAACAGGGGCAGGAACGCCGCCCCGCCGCGTCCGGGCAGCGCGTCCCGCCGATACTCCTGCGTCTGCCCGTGCTGTGTATCCCGTACCAGCACAGCGTAGAACGGGTTGTCGCCGCCCATATATGTCATGCCCGCAAGCGTCAACGCCAGACTGGAATTATCGTTGACAAAGGCCGCCGTGTCTTTCGCCACGCCGAACGTATACGCCAAACCAGCCCACAACTCCATGCGCCCGCCGTTTGTATTTTGGGCGATGGTGTCGCCGCCTTCCGTCTTCCAGCCCATTGCCCAGACCGTCCCGCCGTTGTTAACGACTTTGACGCCTGCGCCTTCAATGTTCCATTGCCGCGCCCAAACCCGCGTCCCAGGCGCAAACTCATACCCGGCCCCGGCCACGTCTTCCACAAACAGCGCCCCTGCGCCTGGATGGTTGACGTACACGGGCAGGCCGAACGTCAAAATGTCGCGCAGCACGACCGTGCGCGCGTCGGCCTGATTCACAAACCATCCGCCCTTGCCGCCCACCGAAAAGCGGTCCACAAGGGTCGTATTTTGAGCCGCGCCGCCCGCAAAGTGCAAAAGCGCCCCGTCGCCCTGCCAGTCCAGGCTTGTCCCAATCCCCATCAGCCGCTTCACCGTCGCCGGAACTTGCAGCGTCTTCGTGATGTGATACGTGCCGAAGTGAAAATACACCGTCGCCCTGCCCGACTGGAGCGCCTTCTGCACCTGCGCCGTGTCGTCCCCGCCGGACGGCGCTCCGGCATCGGCCCACTCCCCCGAATTCGGGCCTGCGAACTGCGGCGTTTCCCGCACCGGCAGCCCCAGCGAGCGGGCTTGGGCGCCGAGCGGCCCCGTCGTCCCGTCGCTGCTCCACTCGTCCAGGGCGGCTTGCCTGATGAGACGGCCCCGCGCCTCCACGCTGCCCCCGTAGCCCTTTGTTTGCAGGCCGCGCACAAACACCCGCGCCGCCGCGCCGTCAACCACGACCGCCGCCAGACCTGTCCCGCTCAAAAACGAGTCAAAGACATTCGCCAGCGCAATGCCGCCCACTTGCAGCGCCGGCACATCATTCTGCGAGCGCAGATGCCGGACGCCCAAGACAGCGTCGCGCACCCACACGCCCGCCTCGCGCTGATGCCGCAGCGTGACATCTTCCAGCGTGAACTGGCACAACTCCTGTCCCGCGCGCACCCCAAACCGGAAGCCGTCCACCGACACGTCTTTGATCAACCCCGGCCCGTTGTCCCGCCGCTCCAGGCTGATGCCGCACCAGCCGTCGCCTTTGAGGGAGACGTGGCGCATCGCGCCGCAGTTGGAGGCTTGAAAGTCCACCCCCACCGCGCCCGGATTGCCCCGGCCCGCGTCTACCGTGAAATCGCGCAGGTGGTTCTCAAACGCCTCGTTCCCCTCGCCGCCGGAATAGTGCTTGCTGCCGTCGCTCGCGCCCGACCCCGTCGCCAGGACCGCTTTCGGATGGGCCTCGTCCCCGAAGCCGGGCGCATGGTCTTCCAGTTCCACCACGGTCCCCGCCCGGCTCTGCCCCTGCATCTGCAAAAAGCCGCCCCAACCCTCGGCGTTGTTTTGCTGCCCGTTGTTCCACCTCAGCGTATCCGAAACCCGGTACACCCCATCCGGCAGATAAACGACGTGATGCGAATACAGTCCTTCCGACAGCGCCTTCTGAATCGCCGCCGTGTCGTCCGCCTTGCCGTCCCCTTTTGCCCCGTAATCGCGCACATTCAGGACGCCCGCATTCGCCGGATACGCCACCCCCTGCGCCTGCGCCGGGCCGCCCCAGAGCAGCAGCGCCAATCCCCAAAATTGTTTCATTTCGTTGCTCCTGGGCCGTCACTTTACCGGGTTGCGGGGCAGTGTTCAGGTTCTTTTGACTTCTCGCTACCACGGCCGGCGCCTGCCATGCAGACGCACCTTTCCGCGCAGCCAGACTGGGTCTTCCCACTCCTGCCCCGCGACTGACCCCGTCCAGTCACGGGGGCGCTCCACGGCTGAGACAAAACCTTTGCCCGGTGGGCGCGGCTTCGGGTTGGGTAAGTTTTTAATTGCCACATACTTCAGCCGCCGCGAGCCAACCCACCGATAGTGGTCCACATCATTTGGCCCAAAGAAAAAATGTCCCGTGACGGCATCCACGCAGCACAAAGACCCGGTGTAAGGCCCGCCGGAGTCAAACGCCGTGCTGCCCCCTAAAAATGCAAAACGCCGACCATCGGGAGACCACCGAAGATTAATGACCTCATCAAAATCCTCGAACAGCGCGGGATGCGTCACCAGACAAACAGCGCTCCCGGCTCGCCAGTAGAGCAGCCGAAACTGACCAGAATAACTCGGCTGCCCGTCAATGTTTTTGACGACCGCCGCAAAAGAGCGACGGTCCTGCGACCAGGAAAGGCTGTACGCCCCCAAGCAGCGACGGCTCCAAACGGTGTGGCCTGTCTTCCGGCCGTAAACCCGCAGAACGGCCCAGTCCCCACCCGTGTCCCGCTGTTGCAGCGCATAAGCCGGTCGCGCCAGCGTCGGGCTTGCCGTGAGCAGCGCCAAGCCCAGCACAAGCGCCGTCAGGCCGAAAGCGTTCCTTCCGACGGCCACATTTAACCGCGCCTGTCTTCCACATGAACTACCTGCGGGTCTTCGCCGTCCTGATCCCGTTTGGAGCGGCCCAGCAGACCGACCACCAGATCGCTCGGCGCCTCCGTCGCCAATTCCTCCGGCGAAACATAGTTGAGCATATCCGGGTGATGCCCCGTGACGACCCAGCCGGGATAATCTTCCAATGCAATCGTGGAAAAATCGCCTGCCGAGGAACCGGCGTGGACCGGCCCCCACTCTTTCATGATTTCAATGGCTTGCGCGGCCAAGTCATGTTCCGGCTGCATCAAAATCACACAAGTGCCGTGCTGAAACAGCACCCAAGATTTCCCGCTGCCGACGATGATCCGCCGCCAGACATCCACAAGCGCGTCAGGCATTCTTGACTCCCTTCACGCGAACCCGTTGAAACTAAAACGGGTGAATTGATGCTGCTTGACATCATAAATGGCGTGGAAGAAGGCGTATCCGCCATCAAAGACAAAAACCACCTCTGTGCGCCAGCCGGGGAAGTTTTCCCTGAAGGCGTTGACGTAAATCAGCGGGCCGCCATTCACAGTGACGCCCGCATACTGCCGGTCATACGTCATAATATCCACCGCGCTCGGCCAATGGCTTTTGGCGGGAACGACAGTCTCCGTCTTGGACAGGTCACGCAGTGCCGTTTCCACCGTCTGAACGTCCTGCGCCGTCGGCGCCCAATATGTCACCTTGTCCTTTTTGCGCGGGGATTCGGCATACGCCTTGTAAAGATTCCGCCCTTCCGCCACCGGCAACACAGCGACCAGACTCTTGTCTTGAGTGGGCGCAGGCGCGGCCTGGGCCGGGGGTTGCGCGGGCGCAGCGGACACAGCCCCACCGGAAAGCAGAAACAGCCCAAATCCAATCTGGCAAGCAGTTTCGTTTGACATCTTCTTTCCCAAACGACGGCCCCGCGCCCTCACCCGCGACGGGGCAGAGGCGGCCTCACAGGAAGCGGACGTTGGCACTGGCGGTCCAGCCGCGCGTGCCGTCGGCCAGGATCACGGCGAAGTAGTCGCCCTGCGCCCCGACCACCTCGAAGCGCGTCCCCTGCGGCATCTTCTCGATGATGCGGGCGCGGTGGTCGGGGCCGACCCGCAGGTAGTTGAAGGTCCCTCTGTGGGCCGCCTCCGCCATCCGCACCTGCTGCGCCAGCGCGCCCGTGCAGGCAGCCCCCAGACTCAGGGCGGCCAGGCAAAGCGCCGCCGCTTTCGACACAAGACGTTTCATCCGTTTCTCCTCCGTTTCGGTCTCGCCCGCCCGTCGCCGGACACGGCGCGGACTTCTCGCGATTCGCCGGACTAGGCCCCGATTCCTTCTTGCGGGAGGAAGGGCGGACGGGAGAGGCGGAGAGTACCGGACGAATTCTTGCCCAGGGAAACCGAAACAGGTTTCGCGGTGTTATACTGGGGAATAACTTTGTCACAGCCCCGGCCTGACACACGGAAACGGAAGACTGCGCATGGCCCCACTCCTCGAAACGCCGCCCGACTCAGTCCGCGAGACGCTGCGGACCGTCGCGCGGCCTGTCGAAACAGCGCCAAACGGCGACGGACACGAAAAAAATAAAAACGGACACGACGGCGCGAGCCATCATCACGCGGTCGAGCCGCGCCTGTCGCTGAAAGCCGACATCACCCGCGACGGCAAGTACGGCGAGCGCTGGTTCGTCGTGGACCACTCCCACCTGCGCGTGCTGACGCCCGCCCCTAACGGGCAGGGCGAGGCGCGCGTGGATTTGGACGTCCCGCTCGCCGAAATCCGCGAAGTCAAGACCGAGTCGCTCGTCGGCGCCAGCCGCGTCCTGGTCCTGACCAAAGATGGGCGCACCCTGGAGGCAATCCGCTGCACCCTGGCCCAAGCGCCCGCCTTCGGCGCGGCGGCGCGCGCCATCGAGGCCTATCTCAAAGACGAAGAGCCGCCGGCCTCGCTGGGCGAAGACCTTAAAAAGAAGTCCTGCCCCAAGTGCGGCGACCCTCTGCCCGACGACACCAACGTCTGCACCAAGTGCGTGGACCGCCGCGCCGTGCTGATGCGCCTGCTCGGCTACGCCCTGCCCTATCGCTCCCGCGCCGTCGTCTTCACTATTCTCGCGCTCGCCGCGACGGCTGTCGGCCTGGCCCCGCCCCTGTTCACCAAGTACCTCACCGACGACGTGCTGGTGCCGCATCGCAATCCCGGCCTGATCGGCGTTTTTGTGCTGGGGCTGATTATCACCTCCGCCGCCAACATCGCCCTGTCCGTCTGGCGCGGGCGGCTGGCCGCGTGGATGTCCAACCACATGGTCTACATCCTGCGCACCCAAGTTTATGACCGGCTGCAGGAACTGTCGCTCGGCTACTACGACAAGCGCCAAACGGGGTCGCTGCTCGCCCGCGTCATTCAGGACGTCACCGAGCTGCAAAACTTTTTGGTTGACGGCATCCAGTTCTTCCTGGTCAACACGCTGACCATTCTGGGCATCCTCGGCATCTTGCTCTGGCACAACTGGGCCTTGACCCTGCTCGTGCTGATTCCCGTCCCCGTCACCGTCTTTCTGACCCGGCGCATCTGGCGCACCATCTGGGGCCGGATGCACCGGATGTGGCACCTGCGCTCCGGCCTGACCTCGCGCGTCAACGCCGCCCTGTCCGGCGTCCGCGTCGTCAAGGCCTTCGCCCAGGAGTCCCGCGAGGCGCACTCCTTCCGCGACAAGTCCTACGCCCTCTTCGGCGCGGGCGTCGTCATGGAGCAGTCGCTGGCGACCTATATGCCCATCCTCGGCTTCATCACGACCCTGGGCATCTACATCATCTGGCTGGTCGGCGGCCTGCAAGTCTACCACAACCACAGCACGACCCACGGCATGACGCTCGGCACCCTGCAGATGTTTTTGGGCTACATCTTCATGCTGATGGCCCCCCTGCAGGGCATGACCCGCATCGCCGACTGGATGAGCCGCGCCACCGCCGCC
>CAZZVX010000130.1:0-11827 GCA_964657535.1 Armatimonadota bacterium
CGCAGACCCCCCATTTCGCCATAAAAACACGTCAAAACACCGCCACCGACGTTGTGACAATTCCCTCTATTCCACGCGGTATAATCTGATCAGACAGCATGAACAATTCCGTCTCCATTCCCAAAAGCGACACTCTGCGCCTGGCAACGATCACGCAGTCAGACGGCGTTCTGCACCTGCGAAAACTGAACGATGCCTATATCGCCGATCTCAAACATGGGCTGGGTTTTTGGCTTACCGCTCTGCTCCTGTTGAGTGTTTTTGGGGCCGGCGTACAGATAATCAGAGTGGTAGCACGGCGACCGGACGGCACTTATACGCTCTCGCCATTCCTCACACTCGACCAGGCGCTTCTGTTTGCCTTGCTCGGTGCATTAGTCGTGCTTGTCAATCTGATACAAGACTTCCGAGGGCTGCTGTCCCCCCATCAGTTCACGTTTGATGAAAGCAGGAACGTCTTTCTGGTCGAAGGCAAAGCCGAGGGCAGTCTGACAGGCTTGCGGCTGGCGCTGGAGGATAGTTTCGGGACAACGTACCGAATATTTCGTGTCACAGTGACATTGGAAGACGGGCAGAAGTTTGTGTTGGCACAGACACCGATGTTCGCGCCCGCTTATCCGATGCGGTACGACTACGAACCGGCTGGCCTCATGGCAATCAAAAAGCACGGAAATTGGAAATGGGCCGAATATCAAGGAGCGACAACCGGCTTCAACAAATCATGGCCGGAGTACCGGCAACTGTTCTCGCTGTATCAAGAACTCAACACACACCACGAGTGCTGCAAGCAAAACGCGGCCAAAGGCGAGCATTAAACCGCCTAACACCTGCCGCACCCGCCCCCGCCGACCCCCCTCCCCCCTGGGGAGGGGTGGCCGAGGAACGAGGCCGGGGTGGGTCCCTCCTCCGCTCTTAACCTCTCCTTAACAAAAACGTGCCATAATAAGCACAACCAACCGGGCCGCGCCCCCCAAAGCAGCGGCCCCCAGGAGGACACGCCATGAACGCCACGCCACGCACCCGCCGCGCCCCGCTCTGGGCCGCCCTTGTCGCCCTCGGCCTCGCCGCCCTCGGCTGCGGCCAGAACACGACCAGCAACCCCGCCAACCCGACCAACACCACCGGCAGCGCCGACATCCTCAACGGCGCCGGGGCCACCTTCCCCGCCCCCCTCTACCAGCAGTGGTTCGCCGAATACAAGCAAAAGACCGGCGTCCAGATCAACTACCAGCCCATCGGCTCCGGCGGCGGCATCAAGAACATCACCGCCAAGTCCGTGGACTTCGGCGCCTCCGACGCCCCCATGTCCGACGCCGAACTCAAAGCCGCCCCCGGCATCCTCCACGTCCCCACCGTCGCCGGCGCCGTCGTGCTGGGCTACAACCTCCCCGGCGCCCCGGCGGGCCTCAAACTCACCGGCCCCGTCATCGCGGGCATCTTCCTGGGCAAAATCACCCACTGGAACGACCCCCAGATCGCCGCCCTCAACCCCGGCGTCGCCCTGCCCGCCCTCACCGTCGCCCCCTTCCACCGCTCCGACGGCTCCGGCACCACCAACATCTTCACCACCTACCTGACCGCCGTCAGCCCCGACTGGAAAAGCGGCCCCGGCGCGGGCAAATCCGTCAAATGGCCCAACGGCCTCGGCGGCAAGGGCAACCCCGGCGTCGCGCAGTTGATCTCTCAGAACGGCGGCGGCATCGGCTACATCGAACTGGCCTACGCCGTGCAAAACAAAATCCCCTTCGCGCAGGTGCAGAACGCGAAGGGGAACTTCATCACGCCGAGCGTGGCCTCCACCACGGCGGCGGTCGGGGACGTCCCGGTGCCGTCCGATTTCCGGGTCGTGCCGGTCAACACGGCGGACCCGCAGGGCTACCCCATCACCGGCTTCACCTTCCTGCTCGTCTACCCCGACGCCAAGCCCGCCGTCAAAGACTTCCTGACCTGGGCCATGACGACGGGGCAGGGGGACGCCGCCAAACTCCTCTACGCGCCCCTGCCGCCCGCCGTCCAGAAGAAGGCCCTGGCGGAAGTGCAGGCGATCAAATAGCAAAGCGGCCTCGACGAGTTCGGGTTCCGGCGCCGCCGCTTCCTCAACGGGGGCGGGCGCGTCGGGCCGGGTCAGCGCCTCCACGACCAGATCGAACGCGCCTTTCGGCAGGTTGCCCCGGCTGATGTAGCTGGCCTGGCGGCTGGAGGCCGGGTAGTAGCGCCCCGCGAGCTTGGGCAGGGCCTTCGTCCAGAGCGCCGGAGGGCCGGTGATGACGATGGGAACCTCTTCGTCCCGGTAAAGACGCACGAGTTCGCGGGCAAACTTCTGACAGCGCAGCTCCGTGATCTCGCCATTGAACTCGTTGGCGTGGTACGGGAAAAAGGCGATGGAGAAGAGGCCGCGCGCCACGCACTCTCGGCCTTTCCCGTCCGTCTTTTCGTCACAAGCCTCGATGAGTTCCTTGAGACGCGGGTCCCACCACTGGTAGCCGAACGTGTCCTCGAAGGCCGGGTTGAGGGTGTAGAACGGGAATTCTTCATTGCCGAAGGTCAGGTTCTGCCACATCTGCCGCGCGTATTCGGGCTTTTCGGTGAAGTCGAGCACGTCCTCCGGGTGCCAGGCCGGGTTTTTGGTCAGCAGCAGGACGCGGATACCGGTCGGCGAACCGACGAACGGGCTGGGCGGGAGCTCCAGGTGGACGCGGTTCTCCGGCTTGATTTTGCGATCCTGGTTGTAGTCTTCGATCCGTTGGGCGTCGGCGCGCAGGGCGTAGGGCGCGCGCTTGGCGAGGCCGTTCCAGGGGTTTTCGTTGCGGATCGCTGCCGGACTGAGTGGCATAGGTTCCCTTCTTTCCGTCCTCCCCGATGCGGGCGAGGAACACGCGAGGTGTCCGTGACACCTACTTATTCGGCTCTGTCTGTCAGGGCCTACTATAGTTATACCCGATGGCGCAGAATTGGGAGACATTGCCTGCGGGAAGCGCGCGCATTCGGCGGCGTGCAGGAGTCTTCGGCACGGAAAGGGGACGGAGTGGGCGTCAATATCTTTGCCCTGGGCCGCGCCGCCGGGTTTTGCCGCGCCCCGGATGCGGGATATAGGAAGAGACCGGCAAAGAAATCTATTCAGGATCTTCAGGATAGGAAAGGAAGCAGAGATGCAGTATCGCCCGTTAGGCAGAAGCAAGATCGAGATCAGCGCCATCCTCTTCGGCGGCTGGCAGTCGGGCAAAGATCAATGGACGGGTGTCAGCGATGAAGAGACGATCACCGCCCACAAGGAAGCGTTCGACAGCGGCATCACCACCTTTGACACGGCGGAAGCCTACGGAAACGGACACAGCGAGCAGATATTAAGCAGGGCGCTGGCCGACAAGCGCGACCAGATCGTGATCGCCACCAAAGTCTTCGCCAACCACCTTAAGCGGGATGAAGTCTTCGAGGCCTGCGAGCGTTCACTCAAGAATTTGGGTACGGACCGCATTGACCTGTACCAGATTCACTGGCCGTCCGGCTCGTTCGGCTCGCCCGTCGTCCCCATCGAAGAGACGATGGGGGCGCTGACGGAACTCAAGCAGCAGGGCAAAATCCGCGCCATCGGCGTCTCGAACTTTAACCGGGCGCAGCTCGAAGAGGCCGCGCAGTACGGGCGCATAGACAGCCTGCAGCCGCCGTACTCGCTGTTCTGGCGTCAGGTCGAGGACGACGCCGGACCGTTCTGCCTCCAGAACAAAATCTCCATCCTGGCCTACTCGCCGCTGGCGCAGGGGCTGCTGACGGGCAAGTTCAAGCGCGGCCACACGTTTGAGAAGGGCGACAACCGGGCGGGGAACAAACTGTTCCAGGGCGAGACGTTCGACCGCGCTCTGAACGCGCTGGACAGACTCCGCCCGCTGGCCGACAAGTACGGCGTCACGCTGGGGCAGTTGGCGCTGGCCTGGCTGATCGCACAGCCGCAGACCAACGCCATCGTCGGCGCGCGCAACGCCGAGCAGGCCGTCCAGAACGCCGGGGCCGGCGACGTGGACATTGACGACGAAGACCTGGAGGCGATTGACGAGATCGGGCGCACCGTCACCGACCGCTTGGACAAGAATCCCATCATGTGGAACTGGGGCGGCTAGCCGCTTTTGACTGTTATTGTAAACGCCGCCCGGCCTGAATCGTCAGGCCGGGCGTTTTTTCTGCTATCATAAAGGCAATAACAATGGCGATACTTGTCGGAGGAGACGGAATGAGGAAAAAAGGCCGGGCGGCGTGCTGCGCCGTGCTGTGGCTCGGCGCGCTGGGCTGTTCACGGGCGGACGTGGCGAACCCGCCGGCGCCGGCAGTGGTCACGGACGGTACGCCGGTCGTGTGGGAGCAGGGCAGCGCCGCGCTTCGTCTCCAGGTGCATCAGGACGGCGGCTATTCCGTGCTGCGCGCGGGGCAGGAGTGGCTGACCGGCGCCCCGACCGCCGTACACTGCGGCAGTCAATGGTACAGCACGCAGCCCGTGAGTGGGCAGCAGGTGCTGCGTCTGGTCAACACGCAGTTCGCGGCGGGCCGGGACGCGCTGGGCGTCTACACCGGCGACCAGATCACCTGGGACGCGGGCGGGACGCCGTTCGTGACCGCGTTCCGCATCTACGACAACAAAGACCGCATCGTTTTCACGCAGTCCTTCCCCAAAGGCGCGACCGGGACGGCGATCCCGCCGGGCGACTCGTCTGCCGCCCTGTCCGCCTTCCCGTCGTTCCAGACGGCAGGTAAGGCGCAGACGCTGCACACGCTCACCTACCAGGGGACGTTCGCCGGGCCGCAGCGCGGCCTAGGACTTCTGGCGTTCAGTGGCGGCACGGACGGCGGCGTGCCTCTTGTCCTCTCCGACGAAGCCTCCCATTCGCTCGTGCTGTCCCCGCTCAATCGATTTAAGGACGGCGTGCAGACGCGCAGCCCGGATGTCGGCGGGGCGCTCGACTGCGGCGTCCAGGGGCAGATCACGAGTCTGCCGGGCGGGTTCGCCCTGCAGACGATCCTGACCGCCGGGCCTGGCGTGACCGACTCTTTGTACGCCTGGGGGTCGGACCTGCTGGCGTATTCGGGCAAGCCGCGCACCGGCCCGGCCCACGACCCGACCGTGACGCATCTCGGCTATTGGACGGACAACGGCTCCTTCTATTACTATTTGACAGAGCCGGGCAAAGACTACGAAACGACGATGCTGGACCTGCGCGCCAGTCACGCCCGTTCCGGCCTGCCGTTCGCGTACTATCAGTTGGACTCGTGGTGGTACTACAAGGGCAAAGACGGGGGAGTGGACCGCTGGGAGGCCCGCCCCGAAGTCTTCCCGGACGGCGTCGGCGGCTTCCACGCCAAACTCGGCCTGCCGCTCGTGCTGCACAACCGCTGGTGGTCGCCAGCGACGGCGTATGCGTCCCAGTACCCGTTCGTCGTGGACGAGAAAAGCGCCGTGCCGACTCAGCGGCCCTTCTGGGACTACCTGCTGGCAAAGAACAAACAAGAAGGCGCACTGGTCTACGAGCAGGACTGGCTGGTGGACCAGTACCACCGCGCCGCCGCGCTGCGCCGCGACCCGGACGCAGCGGGCGACTGGCTCGGCAACATGGGCCGAGCCGCCGGCGCGAACGACATGACCGTGCAGTATTGTATGCCCTTGCCCGCCGATCTGCTGCAGTCCACGCAGATCCCCGCCGTCACGCAGACGCGCGTCAGCGGCGACTATCACCCCGGCAGCAGCCAGTGGCGCATCGGCGCGACATCGCTACTCGCCTGGTCGCTGGGCCTCGCACCGTTCAAAGACACGTTCTGGACGACCGCCAACGAGCCGGGCAGTCCCTACGGGGCGAAGACGCGCGAGCCGAACACGCAGCTGGAGACGCTCGTTTCCGCCCTCAGCGCCGGGCCAATCGGGCCGGGCGATAAGCTAGGCTTGACGAATGTTGCACTCTTGATGAAGACCTGCCGCCACGACGGCCTGCTGCTCAAGCCGGACAAGCCCGCGACCCCGATTGACCGCTGGTTTTTGGGCGACATCCCCGGCGATGTCTGGGACGCAAACACATCGCTGGGCGCGAACCGCTGGCATTTCGTCCTCGCCGCCGGGCTGACTTCCCCCATCACGCTGTCAGCCGGCGACCTATCTGCGGCGGGCAGGTACGTCGCCTTCAACCCCGACGCCGGCACTGTCACCGCCTTTGACGCCTCGCACCCCGTGCCGCTGTCTTCTGCCCCTCGCGGCCCGAACGCCGTCCCATTCACGTACTTGATCTTCGCGCCGCAAACGTCTAAGGGCTGGGCGTTCCTCGGCGAGACGAGCAAGTTCGTGACGGTCTCGCCGCAACGTTTCGCCGACATCTCCTCCGACGGCCTGCGCCTGACCCTGCTCGGCAGTCCGGGCGAGCCGGTCATTGTGCAATGGAGCGCGCCCGCATCGCCGCTCCATGTTACGGTCTCGAATCAAAGCGCCCCGCAGTTCCCGCCCGGCCAGACCCCGCCGCCGACCATGCCGAACGGCTGGAACTACGACGACAAGCGCCACATTTTGACAGGGTTCGTCACCATTCCCCAGAACGGCGGCGCTACTGTCCAGGTTCAGCCATGATTCCCATTTTCTGTTCGCCACTCTGCAATGGAGCGTCGGCGAATGAATGCGCTGAAGTCAAGTCCGTAGTTGTTAAGCGGTGAGAAGACGAATAAAACGGCGCCGTTTCTGGAACTGCCCGCGCTCAAAAAATCCACGCTTGGCTTTGGGATACTCACGGTATGATGCTCTTTGGCGCGTATTTGATTGGGGTAAAAGGCGGTTTTTCCGCTATGCGAAAAATGGTGACTCGAAAAAAGAACGACGTGCTTTGACTTTGTCCGAATTGGGGCATCAGCGGGCGATGCATATAGTTGATGCGCGTATGTACTACCAAAGCCCCTGGGACACTCGGATTGAGTTGCCCGACACTGAACAAGGAGAATCTTAATGGACAAGAGATGGAGATAGACTACGCGAGAATAGCGGCGAAGGGGTTTCCGAAGCCGATTGCGCGCGTGTATTTGTTTCAAGGGTCGGATGACGCGCTCAAACGCGAGGCGGTGCAGAAACTGACCGAGCCGCTGCTGGACGAGGGCATGGCCGACTTCGACCGGGAAGAGCGGGACGCGCCCTCGTCGGGCGGCGACGAAGCGGACTTCGCGCGGCAGATACTCGCGTCGGCGGCGGGTGCGCCGATGCTGTCCGAGCGGCGCGTCGTGATCATGACCAACGTACAGCGACTGGGTAAAGATGACCAGGACGCGCTGGCGGCGGGGCTGCCGAACTTGGGGGCGCAGACGTGCCTGGTGTTTGTGGCGGCGGCGCAGGAATACGACGCGGGCAAGCCCAAAGGCAAATCGCTGGGCGCGAAACTCGCCAAAGCCATTGACGCTGTTGGAATGATTGTGCTGTGCGACGCGCCCGGCGAAGGCGATCTGTCATCGCGGGCGAAGGCGATGGTGAAGGCGCGGGGAAAAACGATTGAGCCGGAGGCGCTGCGCCGCGTGCTGGACCGGGCGAAGGCCGCGATGGCCGACCGAGGCGGCGGCAAGGGCGGCGACCTGAACGTGCTGACCAATGAACTGGAAAAGGCGCTGGCGTATGTCGGGGCGCGTCCGGCGGTCACGCTGGCCGATGTGGCCGCGGTCGGGACGGCGAGCGCTGAGGAGAACATCTTCGCCCTGCTCGACGCGGTCGGCCACCGGGACGCCCGGCGGGCATTGTACGAGACGGAAGAGCTGTTGAGAGTAGGGGACAAGCCGGACGGCGTGGCCGCCCGGACGTTTGTGATGGTGGCGCGGCACCTGCGCCTGCTCTGGGGGGCGAAGTTCCTGGCCGAGAAGCGGCTGTCGGGCGACCGCGCCCTGCCGCCGGATGTGCAGGCGCTCTTGTCGGGGGAGATGCTCGGCATCACGCAGCGGCAGTCTTATCGCCTGCGGGACTATCAGGCCCAGGCGCGCGGCTGGTCGTATGGGGAGTTACAAACGGGCCTGACGCGGACGCTGGCGAGCGACATGGCGATGAAAGGAATCGCGCCGCTGAAAGCGATGGGTGTTACCGCGCCCGGTGTGGACCCGGCAGCGAATCTGCGGCTGCTCGTCGTGGACCTGTGCCGGAAGTAAGCCCCCTATCCGCCTTCGGCACCTTTCCCCCATCGGAATGGGGGAAAGGCCAGCGCCGATAGCGATTGCCACTCCGAGCGGTGTGAAGAGGCAGAGCATTAAAAGGCGTTCTTGCTGACTTAGGCGTTGCCGGAGAACGTCACACGCAATCTCCGGCAGTGCCTATTCCCGCTTTCCCAGGCATCCCAAGCGCCCTCATTGAGCGAGCCGTTGCCGCCTGGATCTCACTATCGTCAATTTTGAATGCGCGCTGACCAACGCTGCTAAGACCGCAGGCAATTTGCCCGTCATCCAGAAACGTTCATTCTGCGGCTGCGATTTCACGTGGGGAGCGGAAAACAAGCCTGCTTTCGGCCTGTATTGTCCCTTGCTATACGACTTCCAGTCAGGCCAGGAATGCGGCTGGCATCCTCAGAAACAACTACCAGCCGCGTCCGGTTTTTTGCGAGAGCGCAGGACGATTGGCTTTCCTAATTTAGCGTACTAACACAATAATTATTGTTAATATAAATTACGTAATGAGAGTGGTTACTGTTGAACCACAGAGCATATAGGTACCAAGAACTGATGTTGTGCGTGGTGTGCAGGGCTATAAAAGTCCCCGGCAAAGAAGCGTCCTGCGGACGAAGAGAGTATCCCGGTAAGAGCATCTTGAACGAAGCAGGTGCCCGGTAATGCTTCGCTTGTCCTTCTATGTCCGCAGGACGCTCGGGGAGGCTGGGCATTTGCCGTCGCAACCAGACGTTTGGTTAAGCATTACGTCCGCCCATCGTTTGTTGCTGTGCTAAACTATTAATATACATAATATACATTATCGGAACCAAAATAGAAGGGTTTAGGAGGGGGGTCTTTCGTAAATAACATCGTGAAAATAATCGTCGAAATTTATTTGTCGTCCTGGGAACTCTTTACGAGGGCGCGGTATTCAGGTAATATATGACCGGAAATATAACCCGGTCATTTATTCAGGAGTTAAGACCATGCCCCGCGTCGCACAGAGCGATGTCCGCCGAAAGATCCTTGACGCCGCCGAAGAACGTCTCTGGCACTACGGGTTCAAGAAGACGACCATTGACGAGATCGCTGCTGATGCCGGGGTCGGGAAAGGCACCGTCTATCTTTACTTCGACAGCAAGGAAGACATCGCCCTCGCCATCATGGCGCACTTCAAGGCGGAAAGCATTGAGCGCCTACAGGAGATTGTCCGCGCCCCAGAGAAGGACCCGGTCCAGAAGCTCAAGGAGATGCTGACGGGGCCGATCTTGATGGCGCACGAGCGCTGTCTGCAGTCTCCATCGGCGCTGGAAATGATCGTGGCCGTCAGGCCGCACATTCAAGTGCGGATGCGGCCTTATCTGGATCAGGAGATCGCCCTGATCGCGCAGGTGCTGGAAGACGGGAACCGCGAAGGCCGCTTCGCCGTTGACGACAGCGTGCAGACGGCGCAGACTTTGAAGCGGATGTGCGCTGGCTTCCTGCCCCCGTACCCGTGCGTGGAAGGCGCTGGAATGATCCGGTCTGAAGTCGAAAGCATCGTGGAACTCGCGTACTGCGGGTTTCGCAGAACAAATGCCTGAGCAATTTTTCGCAAAAGTGGAGCAGACATCGTGACGCAAAAACAGTGGAAGACGAAGATTAATTGGACTCGGCGCAGGAAGATCTCAGCGACCGTTGCGGCGTTGCTTGGCGTCGCTCTGAATGCAGTCCCAGTAACGGTTTACGCACAGAATGGCGCCGGGGCCGGAGGCGCCGCATCAGGGACGACCGGGGCCGGAAACTCGACCGGGACTGCCGCCGGGACGAATGGGACTGCCGCCGGGACGACCGGCGCGACGAGCGGGATCGGGGCTGCCCCCGGAACTTCGACGACGGGAACCGGCGCCGCAGCCAACTCCTCCGGCACGGGGACGAGTGCCACAGGGACAAGCGGCAACGGCACAGGGAATCAGGGGACATCAGCTCCTATGAGCGGCACGGTGGGCGTGTCCGGGCAGTCCAACACCAGTAGCGGCAACACAGCCGCATCGGGGCAGGGCGCGGCAAGCCTCCCCCTCGCCGGAACCAATGAGCGGTCGGTCTATAATCTGGCACAGACAATCGCGGCGGCGCTGGCGAGCAGCAGCGACTTGCAGATCGCCGCGCGCAATGTGGAGATAGACCGCAGGCGTTCGGATCAGGCCGCCGCCGCCGGACGTCCCAATGTTAATGCGAGCGCTCAGGCGACCCGCTTCGATCAGGCGACCGAGATTTCTATCGGCGGCAGCCCGCCCGTTCAAGTCGTGCCGAAGCACACTGAAGAGCTGACGATCAATCTCGCGGAACGACTGGACATCACCGGACAGATACGCGCGGCGTCCGATCAGGCGCGGCTGCAAAGTCTGGCCGATCAATTCGACTACGACTACATCCGAGACCAGCGCATTCTGCGGGCGAAGTCCATCTACTTTAATCTCCTGCGGGCGGAGCATCAGGTGCAGGTGGCGCAGTCGTCCCTCGCGACGGCGCAGCGGCAGCTCCAGGACGCCCAGAACCTCAACGCCGCTCAGGTCGGCCAGAAGATAGACGTTTATCGGGCCGCGACCCAGGTCGCGAACGCGCAGCAGCAGCTGACGGCGGCGACCAACAACCGTGACATCGCGCGGCAGAACTTCAACGACCTTGTCGGACGTCCCCTGCCCGCCCCGGTGCAGGCGGAAGACGTCGCCGGCGTCAATGTCGGCGTGGACGTGTCCGCCCCGACGGGCGTCGGCGCGGCCTCGCCGGTGACTGTCCCGCCCTTCAGCGTCCCGCCGTCCGAGATCAGCGCGATCAACATTGACCAGAGTCTCAACACCGCATTCGCCGTGCGCCCGGAGATCCTGGAGAATCAGGTGAACGTGCGCGTGGCGGAGACGGGAGTGAAACTCGCGCGGGCGGGCCTGGAGCCGACGCTGGCCGTCAATGCCGACGGCAATTATTATCCGACCACCTCATTTCAGAACCCGCGCAAGCGCGTGGCTCTGGTCACGGCGACTCTGAATATCCCCCTGTATGACGGTGGAGCGACCCGCGACTTGGTGGCGGAAGCGCGGCTTCGCACACAGAACGCCCAGACCTCGCTCGACTCGACGCGGGAAGACGTGGCGCTCGACGTGCGCCAGTCGTACCTGAACCTTTCTACGGCGGCCCGGCAGATAGACGCCGCCAACACGGCGCTGCAGCAGGCCGTCGCCGCGCGGCAGCTCGCCGAAGTCCGTTACCGCGGCCAGGTCGGGACATATCTTGAAGTCACGGACGCACAGGCCGCGCTCGTCCAGGCGGAGAACAACCAAGTGGACGCCGTTTACGATTATCTGGTTGCGAGGGCGCAATTCGAGAACGCTTTAGGTACGCCTCAGACGCAGTAGTTGCTTTAGGACAACTCGTTTTTCCTGGAAAGGAAGCAAAAGAACATGGCAGACACTCAGAACGCCTCGCCGCAGACAAAAGAAGACGCGCCGAAATTCCGGCCTAACGGCAATGGGAACGGCGCAGACGGTCCGGGAAGCGCGAAATACGCCCCGGCCAAAGACGAGCAGGCCGGTCAGGACGACAAAGACCAGCCCGGCAAACCCAGGCCGAACCCGCGCCGTCAATTGATTATTGGCTTGGTCGTGGCCGCCGCCCTGATCTTTGGGATCATGTGGGGCGTCCGCTACCTGCACTACAG
>CAZZVX010000131.1:0-11806 GCA_964657535.1 Armatimonadota bacterium
CCAGCACTGTGTCGGCGCGAAAGTCAACGGGCGCATCGTTCCCCTGACCTACCAGTTCAAGAACGGCGACATCGTCGAGATCCTGTCACGCCCCAGCGCGAACCCGTCGCTGGACTGGCTGGCATCGTCCAAGACCTCCCACGCCCGCACCAAGATCAAGGCCTACTTCCGCAAACTGCGCTTCGCCGCCAACGCCGCGCGGGGCCGCGAGATGCTGCAGAAGGAACTGGAACGGCTGCACCTGGACGCCCGCCACCTGCTCTCGCCGGACGTGCTGACCAAGATCGCTGAAGCCATGAATATG
The DNA here is from genome assembly GCA_964657535.1 of Armatimonadota bacterium. Taxonomy (GTDB): domain Bacteria; phylum Armatimonadota; class Armatimonadia; order Armatimonadales; family Capsulimonadaceae; genus CAZZVX01. The sequence goes on from CAZZVX010000131.1 coordinate 305, forward strand.
CACTCGCAGGAGGAACTTCTGGCGGCGGTCGGCTACGGCGACACGGCCCTGGGGAGCGTCCTGACGCGCCTGCGGGCCTTAGTCCAGGAAGCGCCGCACGACCAGAAGACGCACGAGCGCAAGGGGACGGGGAACGGAAAGCTGCAGGTCGGCGGCGACCTGGAAGACGTGGCGATGACGCGCGGGAAGTGCTGTCAGCCCGTCCCCGGCGACGAAGTCATCGGCTACATGACGCGCGGCAAAGGCATCGCCCTGCACCGGCATGGCTGTCCGAACGTCACACATTACCAGCAGACCGAGCCGGAACGATTGCTCGAAGTGGACTGGCAGCCCAGCGCCGACACGACGGAGCGCTACTCCACCGACCTCAAACTGGAACTCACCGACCGACTGGGCCTTCTGGAAGACATCGGCAAACTCTTCAGCGAGACCAAGACCTTCATTCAGGCCATCCGCACCCGATCCCTTCCCAACCACACGGCGGTCATGCAGATCACGTTCGACGCCCGCGACAGCGACCACATCAACGCCATGATCACCCGTCTCCACCGCCTCACCGACGTCATGGACATCCACCGCCTCGGCGCCAACGAAGCCCCCGTGGATTGACTCAGACCGCAATTGTGAAGGCTCGATTGTCGGCCTGGTGCCAACACTGCCGGAAATGATCTGCGGAGTCCTGTTCCAGTGCGCCGCTCAACGGGTCCATGTAAATCACTGTTTCAATCCCATCGGTGTCCTCACTCAGCGCGATGAAGCCAACGACAACGACTGCGTGATCACCGTTGAAGTCTCGAAACGGTTCCTGGAGAGTGACGATCACTGGCTGCGGATCGTCTCTGTCCTCGACGATGATTCGTAACGACGTCAGGTTATCACCTGCCACGTCGCCGTCTTCCCGCAACTCATCAATCGTGTAACCCGCGTCGGCCAGATCATCCAGCGCTTCCGACCAAAGGCATCCGAGGATGCTTTCGTGGCACCACTCCGAGACTTCCTCCTGAGATGCCGAATACCCCTGCCAGCGGAGGGCGGCGCGAACGGCTGTCGGCAAGCAACTGTTACTGCCCGGTGCCTGCCGCAACGGCGAGAAGTCTGCGATCATGGGCCGCTTTCAGAAGTGCATCACGCGAGGAGGTCAATTCCGGTAGGACATTACCATCCCTGTCAAGCACCACCCGGCCTAAGCCCTCACCGACGCCCGACAGGGCAAGCGGCACGTCCCACCGGCCCTGGTGGAACTCTGGGCTGCCCGTCAGTACCGCATCTCCCAGGTGACGACGGACACAATCGGAGGCGAGGCCGCGAACTGCGTATTCTTGCAGTGTCGGCTCAATCAAAGGCCAGACATGCTTCTCAACGATGTTTTTGATCGTATTGGGGTCTGTAAAATTCTGACTAATTCCGGGAAACTGCTGCTGGAACTGCTCCTGCATGGCCGGCCCCAATTTTTGCCGACAACCGGCAAGCCAGGCAGCAAATGCCTGCCGCCGGTCATGCTCCGTTCGCGGCACCCGCAGGGAAGTGTCTTTCTCAACGACTTCCATAGCCTGATTCGCGCAAAGGCTGATTTTGCGCCTTGTTTCGGCTTCTGCCAGCCATTCGTCAAGCGTTGTCATCATTCCCACATGGCTCATAATTCACCTGCTACTGGTAGACGCGGACATGAGACTCAGTCACCGTCACGACAGCCGTCATGCTGATTATACCACGCCCCCGTTGATTGACACCCGGCCCGTTTTTCCGGTACACTCTTCCCACGATGCCGACCGCCGCGTTTGCCAATTTAGGCTGTAAAGTCAATCAGTATGAGACGGAACGCCTCGCCGAGAGTTTCGAGGCGCAGGGCTTCACGCTCACGGACTTCCGCGAGCCGGCGGATGTCTACGTCATCAACACCTGCTCGGTGACGGCGGACGCCGACCGTAAATCGCGCCACATGGCCCGCAAGGCCGCACGGCAGAAGCCCGGCGCCCACGTCGTCCTCACCGGCTGCTTCGCGCAGATGGCGCTCGACACGGACGAAGCCGTGGACGGCGCGACACTGCTTGTCCCCAACGCCGAGAAGATGCGGACGGCCTCGCACGTCCTCGCAAAGTTCCCCGACTTGATTCAGTACAGCGGGTCGCCGGCAGCGGCTCCCCCGTTATCGGGCCCGGGGGGGGCGTTTTTCCCCGAAGCCGCGCCCGGCGGACTGATCTCGCCGCAGTCGCTGCTGGACAGGCCGCGTTCCCTGCATCGGACACGGGCGACGCTGAAGATTCAGGACGGCTGCCGCTACTTCTGCGCCTTCTGCTCCATTCCCTACACGCGGAACACGATGGCGTCGCGCCCGCTCGCGGATGTGCTGGCCGAGGCGCGTCAGATGGCTGCGCAGGGAGCGAAAGAGATCGTCGTGACGGGGGTCTGCGTCGGCGCCTATGGACCGGAGACGGGGAGCGGCGGGGCGCGGCTCGCGGATGTCCTGGTCGCCGTGGCTGATATTCCCGGAATCGAGCGCGTCCGGCTGTCGTCCGTGCAGCCGGTCGAGATTCCCGACGAACTGATTGACGCGATGGCCTCGCACCCGAACATCGCGCCGCACCTGCATCTAAGTTTGCAGAGCGGCGATGACACCATTCTGGCGGGCATGAACCGGCCCTATGACACGCGCTTTTTCGCGGAGATGGCCGATAAACTGCGGGCAAGAATGCCCTCTATCGGCCTGACCACCGATCTGATCGTCGGCTTCCCCGGCGAGACGCGCGAGTTATTTGAGAACACGCTCGCTTTTGCGGAGCGGATGCGCTTTGCTCGGACGCATGTGTTTCGCTACTCGCCGCGTCAGCGAACGTCAGCCGCCGAGCGGCCCGACGACGTGCCGCACGACGAGAAAGAGCGCCGTCACCGCGAACTCACGGCGCTGTGCGTCGCGACGCAGCGCGCGTTTGCCGGTGGGGAGGTCGGCCACACGGTGAACGTACTCGTGGAAGCCAAAGGCGCCCAGGACGGCTGGCTGTCCGGCTACACCGGCAACTATGTCCGTGTCCAGTTCGCCGCCCCGGCGTCCCTGCGCGGCCGGATGGTTCCCGTCACCGTCTCAGACGTCCTTCCCGACGGCGACGCCTTCGGGACAGTGGCCGCAGAGGGAAGCCCCGATGCCTGAAACGATCTTCTCGAAAATCATCGCGCGTGAAATCCCCGCCGACATCGTCTATGAAGACGACCAGACTCTGGCATTCCGGGACGTGAACCCGCAGGCGCCCGTCCATATACTGATCATCCCGAAAAAGCCGCTGGCGAACCTGCTCGACGCCCAGCCTGACGACGCGCTCCTGCTCGGCCAGTTGATGCAGGCCGCCGCCCACGTCGCGCGGACGCTCGGCATCGCGGACAGCGGCTTCCGGGTGATCGCGAACGTCGGGCTGGACGCCGGCCAGAGCGTGGACCATTTGCACCTGCACCTGCTGGGCGGGCGGCACCTGACCTGGCCCCCCGGCTAAATTCACACTTTAGAAACGAACCCTGCCTTGACGAAACGACACTTGGCCCTGCCGCTGCTCCTCGCCTGCTCGCTCCTCACGTTCGGCTGCGGCACGCAAAAAAATGCCGAAACGAACTCTCCCGCCCCGCCTGCAGGCGCGGCGCCCGGCGCGTTCAAGGCGGCGCTGCTGACCACCGGCCCCGTCACGGACGGAGGCTGGAACCAGTCGGCTTACGAAGGATTGCAGCGAATCCAGAAGGAACTGGGGGCGCAGACCGACAAGCAGGAGAACCTGAAGCCCGCGCAGTTCCGCGAGGCGTTCCGCGACTTCGCGAGCAAGGGCTACAACGTCATCTTCGCGCACGGCGACGAGTTCGGCCCGGACGCCGCCGCCGTCGCCGCGCAGTTCCCGCACACGGTCTTCATCACGACGGGCGGCGACGAGAAGCCCGGCCCGAACGTCGCGCCGATCCTGTTTGCGACCGGCGAGGGCGCTTATCTGCAGGGCATGGAGGCCGCGATGGTCTCCAAAACCGGCAAGGGCGGCTTCATCGGCGGGCAGGAGCTGCCGCCGGTCAAGGCCGCCGCCGATGCGTTCGCGCAGGGCGCGCAGTCCGTCAACCCGAAATACAAGTTCCAGATCACCTACATCAACGGCTGGTCGGACACCGTCGCCGCCAAAGCGCAGACCGATGCCTTGCTGTCCGCAGGCGCGGACACCATCGCGCACAACTGCGACGCCGCCGCCGCCGGGATGTTCCAGACGGCGGGCGGCAGGCCCGGCGTCTACACCTTCGGCGTCAACGCCGACGAGAACGGCAAAGCACCCAATGTCCTGTCGAGTGTCTTTTTAGACATTCCCAAAGCCTTTTCGGACATCGCCCACTCCGTCAAAGACGGCACGTTCAAGGGCGAGCCGCTCAACCTGGGCCTGAAAGACGACGACGTGCGGCTGATTGATAATCCGAAGCTCACCAACGTCATCCCGGCGGCGGGCAAAGCGAAGATCGAGCAGGCGCAAAAAGACATTATCGCTGGCAAGATTCAAGTTACGAACACCTGACGCCATGCCTCTCGACTCGGCCCCACTCGTCCTGGAAATGTGCGGCATCCGCAAGCGCTTCGGCGACGCGCTCGCTCTGGACGGCGTTGCGTTCGACCTGCGGCCCGGCGAGATTCACGCCCTGCTCGGCGAGAACGGCGCGGGCAAGTCCACGCTGATGAACATCCTGCGCGGCCTCGTCACGCCGACGGCGGGGACGATCACCGTTGCCGGCCGGCCGCGCAGTTTCCGCTCGCCGCAGGACGCCGCCCTGGCGGGGATCGGCATGGTGCATCAGCACTTCCTGCTCGTCCCCCCGTTCACGGTCGCCGAAAACCTGGCGCTCGCCGACACCAAAGAGCGTTCGTTCCTGCTCGACGCGCGGCCCCTCGCCCGGCGCGCGGAGGAGACCGCCGCCCGCCTCGGCTGGCCGCTGCCCCCGCTGAGCGCCCCGATCCGCGATCTGCCCGTCGGCACGCAGCAGCGCGTCGAGATTCTGAAGGCGCTGATGGGCGATGCGCGCATCCTGCTGTTCGACGAGCCGACCGCCGTGCTTGCGCCGCCCGAAGTCGTGGAACTGCTCGGCGTCCTGCGCACCCTGCGCGACGAGGGCCGATCCCTCGTCTTCGTGTCCCACAAACTCGGCGAAGTGATGGCCGTCTGCGACCGCGTGACGGTGCTGCGGCGCGGGCGCAACGTCGGCACGGTCCCCGTCGCGGAGACCGATGCCGCCGACCTCGCCCGTCGCATGGTCGGCGCGGACGCCCCCGCGCCGCAAATTGGCACACCCCTCGTAAGGGCGGTTTCCCCACGCCCGGCCTTCCTCTCCGTGAGCCGCCTCGACACCGCGCCGGAGAAGGACGCCGTCGCGCTCCGGGACATCACGTTCACGCTCCGTCCCGGCGAGATTTTAGGCGTCGCGGGCGTGGACGGCAACGGGCAGGCCGAACTCGCGCAGGCGCTGACGGGCCTGCGCCCCTGGACGGCGGGGACTGTCGAGATCGGCGGCGAGGCCGTGACGCGCCTGCGGCCCGGCGACCTGGAACGGCACAGGATCGCGTTCATCCCGCCCGACCGACACCGCGAAGGGCTGGCCCTGACGCTCAGTATCGCCGACAACTTGACTCTCGAAGCCGCCCGACTGCCCCAGTTCCGGCGCGGCGGGTTCCTTGACCGGAAAGCCCTGCGCCGCTTCGCCGCCGAGACCGCCCGCGACTTCGACGTGCGCGCCGACAGCCTCGACTCGCCCGCCGGGTCGCTCTCCGGCGGCAACCAGCAGAAGATCGTCATCGCCCGCGCGCTTTGGCGAAAGCCCAAGCTGCTCGTAGCCGTCGGCCCGACGCGCGGCCTGGACGTGGCGGCGACGGCCTACGTGCATTCCCGCCTGCGCGAGCGTCAGGCCGATGGCGGGGCCATTGTCTTGATCTCCACCGAACTCGACGAAGTGCTGGCGCTCAGCGACCGCGTGGCCGTCCTTTACGAAGGCCGCTTCGTCGGCATCGTCCCGCCGGACACATCCCGGCAGACGCTCGGCCTGATGATGGGCGGCAAACTCCTGGAAGGGACGGCCCATGCCTGACGGACTGCGCGGCGCGCTGCGGGTATTGGCCGCACTGGGGACGGCGTTCCTGCTCACGGTGGCCGTGATCGCGCTCGCGCACGGCGACCCGAAGGCCGCCCTCAGCGCCCTCGTCAGCGGCGCGTTCGGCAGTCGCTACGAATTCGGCAACACGCTCACAAAGATGACGCCGCTGCTGCTGACGGGGCTGGGCGTGGCGATTGCCTTCCGCACGCGACTGTGGAACATCGGCGGCGAGGGGCAGTTCTTGGCCGGGACGCTGGCCGCGTCCGCCGTCGGCGCGTACAGATTACATGGCCTGCCCGCGCCGGTGCTGATTCCCCTGCTGCTGACGGCGGGCGCGGGCGCCGGGGCATTCTGGGCCGGGCTGGCGGGCTGGATGCGCGTGGCGCGCGGCGTCCCCGAAGTCATCAGCACCATTATGCTGAACTTCATCGCCGCACAACTGGTCTCCTATCTTGTCGGCTTCGGCGGACCGATGCAGGAAGCAGCGCACTCGCAGCCCGCGTCGGAGACGCTGCCGCCGAATGCGACGCTGCCGAGCGACCTGCCCAACTCGCCCGTCCATCTCGGCCTGGCAGTCGCCCTGCTCGCGGCGGTCGTGGTCGCTGTCTTTCTTTCCCTCACGCGGGGCGGGTTCGCCATCCGGGCCGTCGGCGCGAACCCGGAAGCGTCGCGGGTCGCGGGAATCAACGTCGAGCGGACGCAGATGACGGCGATGCTCTGGAGCGGCGCGCTGTGCGGGCTGGCCGGGGCCGTCGAGCTGGCCGGCTCCATCGGGAGTTTCTCGACGGACTACACCCCCGGCTACGGCTTCACGGCGGTCGCGGTCGCCCTGCTGGGGCGTCTCAACCCCTGGGGCATCGTCGGCGCGGCCCTGTTCTTCGGGGCGCTCATGGCAGGCTCCGGCAGCATGGAACGCAGCGCGGGCATCTCCTCCGTGCTGGTCTACGTCATCCAGGCCTGCGCCCTGCTCGTCCTGCTCGGCTTTCAGTGGGTGCGCTGGGAACGCCGCCCGAAGACGGAACCCGTAGAAGCAGCGGCTCCCGCAGCGGAGGCCGCGAACGGCCCTCTCGTCTAGGCGTCGGTTTGACAAGCCCTCCCCGGCCAGGTATAATTCCCTATTCTTGACCCACGGACCGATAACACAGCGCCCGGCACGGCGGCAGACGCCACGCGGCAGCGGCAGGGGCTTTGGCTGCTGCTTCTGGGGACGGGCTTTCTGGCCTTCTGGCAACTCGGACGGCTGCCGCTGCTGGACGTGGACGAACCGGTTTACGGCGAAGTCGGCAAGGAAATGGCCCGCGCGGGACTGGCCGGATGGCTGACCCCGCACTACAACGGCGCGATCTGGTTCGACAAGCCGCCGCTGTTCTACTGGCTCACGGCGCTGTCCATGCGCCTGTTCGGAGTATCGGAATTCGCGGCTCGGCTGCCGAGCGCCTTGCTCAGTGTTGCCCTGGTCGCCGCGACCTATGCGCTTGCCAAACGCGCGTTTCCGCGTCTGCCGCAGGCCGGTGCTTGGGCCGGGTTCGTGCTGGCGACGACGGTTCAGTTTTTCATGCTGTCCCGCGCCGCCGTGACGGACATGACGCTGGCGTGTACGCTCACGATGGCGTTGCTGGCGGTTTACGCCTGGGTTAAGACTGATCGCGGGCGCTGGATGATCGTGACCGGCCTGATGACAGGCCTGGCGACGCTGGACAAAGGCCCGGTCGCCATTGTCTTGATCGGCCTGCAGGTTGTTCTTTTTTGGGTCTGGACGCGGCAGGCGAATCGTCTGTTGTCCCCGGCGCTGTGGGGCGGCTTCGCGCTCTGCCTGCTCGTCGCGCTGCCCTGGTATTTATTGATGATTCATCTGCACGGGCAGGAGTTCATCCAGGGGTTTTTGGAGGCCAATAACGCGACGCGCTTTCTGAAGGCCGAGCATAAAGAAACCCAGAACGCTTTGTTTTACGTCCCGATCTTCTGCGGCTTCTTTCTGCCCTGGACGCTCGCCCTGCCCGGCACGGTCGTCACAACGGCGCAGACATTTCGGGCAGAGCGGCAAGCGTCCGGCAATCCGCGTCCGGCCTTGTTTTTGGTTCTCTGGTGCGTCTTAGTGTTCGGGTTCTTCTCGGCCTCGCAGACGAAACTGATTACTTACATCTTCCCGCTGTTCCCGGCGGCGGCGATTCTGGTCGGGGCTGCCGTTGCGGAGCGTGTTCAGGCGGCGAGGCGAGACAAAACGGCGTGGGCATTCAGCGTCTTTTTGGTGCTGCTGACGGTTCTATTAGATGCGGCGGGCCGGAAGTACGAAGTCGCGCCCGTGACGCTGGGGCTGTGGACAGTCGTATTGCTGGGCGGGGCCGTGCTGGCCGTGATGCTGCCGCCGTCGCGCGGACGCTGGGCGGTTCCGGGTTTGGGGATGGCGCTGATGCTGCTGATCGCCTGGGCGTCGCCGACCTGGAAGACAGCATCCGCCGAGGTCTCAGACAAAGCAGCGGCACAAATCATGGCGCGGGCGGCGGTTCCGGGCGAGGCCCTTTACGCGCTGGGAATGAAGCACACCAGCCTGGTGTTTTATTCGGGGCGGCGCGTCCTCTACGGGGATGACCGGGACGCCGCGATGCGGGACATGGCGGCCCACCCGGAACACGTCTACGCGCTCGGCCCGAAAGTCTTGGACGACCTGCGCGACAAATACGGCCTCCGTGACTACCGCGTTTTATACGCGAACAAGCATTTAACGGTCATCCAGGCGATGCCCACTCAGGAAAAAACAGGTACGGGATGAGCAATGGCACGACGGGGCGTGAGGCGGACGACGCAGCAGCAACACTGCTGCCGAGTCTGTCGTTCGTCTTCCCCATGTACAACGAGATCGGCAACATCGAAGACTGCGTCGCGCAGGCGCTGGCGACGGGCCGAAAGATCACGTCGAATCTGGAGATCGTCGTCGTGGATGACGCTTCCACGGACGGCTGCGGCGCGCTCGCCGACAGGCTGGCATTGATTCACCCCGAACTGAAGGTGCTGCACCACGCCAAAAATCGCAAACTCGGCGGCGCGCTGCGGACGGGGTTTGCCGCCGCCACCAAAGAGTGGGTCTTGTATATTGACAGCGACCTGCCGATTGACATGGACGAGGCCCTGCGCGCTGTCCCGCTGACTGCCGAGGCCGATATGGTCATCGGCAATCGACAGGGACGGGCCGAGGGACTGAAGCGGGAAGTGATGTCGTTCACCTACAATCGCCTGATCCGTTACCTGTTCGGCCTGAATGTCCGGGACGTGAATTTCGCGTTTAAGATGTTTCGGCGCGTAATCCTGGACCAGATCACCCTGCAGTCCGAGGGGTCTTTCATTGACGCCGAACTGCTGGTGGAGACCCACAAGGCCGGGTTCACCATCGCCGAGATCCCGATCCAGTATCACCCGCGCGTGGCCGGCGTTTCCACGCTGGCGTCGTCGTCCGTCGTGCGGACGATCCTGCGGGAGCTGTGGTCGTACCGGCAGGCGGCCAAAAAGCGCCCCTCGGCACGCCTGCATTCGGGCCGCCGCCCGGCCCTGCCCCGTCACCCGTGAGCCGCGCCCGGCGCGTCATCGTCAATGCCGACGACTTCGGCCTGCACCCAGCAACCAATGAAGCCATCGAGCGCGGACACCGGGACGGAATCATCACGTCCGCCAGCCTGATGACGCGCGGCGATGCCTGCGAGGATGCCGTTCGCCGCGCCCGCGCGCTCCCGTCGCTCGATCTCGGCCTGCACTTCTGCCTGGTCGGCGTCCCCGGCCTTCCCCCCACCCTGGATACGTTCCTGGCGGATTACGGGCGCGGTCAGTTTCCGGCCAGCCGGATCGAACACGAATTGCGCCGTCAGTTGGAGGCCGCACTGCGCACTCACCGTTTGCCGATCTCGCACATTGATGCCCACCAGCACTTGCACGCGATGCCGTCCATCATGCGCGTCGTCTGCCGCGTCGCGGCGGCGTATGACATTCCCGGCCTCCGCCTGCCCCTCGACGGCCCGGCATTCGCCCCCGTCAGCCCAGGCCGCCGCGCGCAGGCCGCCGCTCTGCGCTTGGCTTCTCGGCTCTCACGCCGTTACATCGCCGCCTCTGGACGCCGCACCACGGACCACTTCTCCGGCATGGCCGTTTCCGGCCACCTCACCCCTTCCCTTCTGGCGTCTTATCTGGCGCAAGCCCGGCCCGACACCACGGAGATCGTCTGCCACCCCGGCACGGACAACGGGGCTTTAGCCCATCTTTATCAGTGGGGCTACGACTGGGAAGGGGAGTTGAAAGCCGTACAAAGCCCGGCGGCGCGAGCGGCAAAGGATGTCCGCCTGATCGGTTGGCGTGATCTCTGAGTCAGGGGAACGCGCGCCAGACGCCGTCCGCGCCGAGCAGTTCGCACGGACGGAACCGAGATTTGTATTCCATGCTGCCGCAGCCGGCCACGTAGAAGCCGAAGTAGGCCCAGGCCTTGCCGAGATTGCGCGCCAGATGAATTGTGTGCAGCATGACGAACGTCCCCAGCCCGCGTTCCCGACAGTCCGGGTCGTGGTAATGGTAGACGCCGGAGACGACGCCGGGCGTGATGTCCGTCAGCGCCACGGCCCGCAGAATGTGGCCCTCCCAGACGCTGATTTCTATGGCCGGAATCGGGTTCTGAACGAAGTGGGACAGGTACTCGCGCGCCGTGACATGATTCTGCGGCCACCCTTTCTCGGCCTGCTGCGCGGCGTGGTAGCGGTTGTAGAGCGTGAGGCGGACCGCGTCCGCCGTCGGGGCAGCGAAACGCACCGTCAGGTCGGCGTTGCGGGTCAGCGTTCGCCGCTGGCTGCGGTCCGGCGCGAACTCTTCGGCAGAAATACGAACGGGGCGGCATTCGCGGCAGGATTGACAGACCGGGTGGAACAGGAACGCGCCGAACTTGCGCCAGCCGTCGTTCATCCGGGCTTCGTACTCCTCCGGCGACAGGCGCGAGACGATCTCGTACTCGGAAGTCGCCTGACGCTCCGGCAGGTACTGGCACGTTTCCGGCCCGGACAAAAAACGCTGCAGGACGCGCATCGGACGTTACTCTTTGCCGCCGGAGAACTTGGCGCCTTCGACGATGTAGCGCTGCATCAGCAGAAAGACCAGAACCAGCGGGGCGACGGCGACAGCGGCGGCGGCGAACAGTTCGGCGAGGTTGATGGTCTGGGAGGTGAGGAAGGTCGAAAGGACGACCTGCACCGTCCACGCGCTGGGGTCCTGGCCGATCACGAGCGGCCACAGGAACGAGTTCCAGCTGCCGATGAAGGTCAGCACGCCGAGCGCCATCAGAATGCTGGTCGAGTTGGGCAGCAGCAGGCGCCAGTAGACGCCGAAGTAGCCCAGGCCGTCCAATCTGCCCGCTTCCTCGATCTCGGTCGGGAAGCGCAGGTA
>CAZZVX010000132.1:0-11795 GCA_964657535.1 Armatimonadota bacterium
TTCAGGCCGGACCATTCGCCTCCCAGAAGTTCAATCCGGAGAGACGCGGCCCGTGACGATCAGGAGACGCGCGGGCGGAGTGCCGTCATGCTCGGCGGCCGCGCCGCCCTCCGAGCAAACCATCTCCAGTCCCGACGTCTCCGCACCGGCCCCGCGCGACCGGGTCAGGCGGGACGTGCATTTGCGGACGAGAGCGAGTGAGAACAGCCGAATGGTCTCGCCCAGAACGCGCAGGTCGTCGCCCAAGCGGCGGGTCTGGACGTACTGCGCGTCCATCGCCAGTTTCGTCGGCAGGATCTGCTGGATGTAGAAGTCTTCGCGGTTGGGCTTGTCGGCCAGCAGGCGCTCTTCGTCCCGAAAATGCAGCGTGGTCGGGCCGGTGATGCCGGGGCGGACGGCCAGAACGACGTGGCGCAGGCGGGCGTCGAAGTGTTCCACGAAGCGCGGCACTTGCGGGCGCGGCCCGACCAGACTCATCTGTCCGAGCAGAACGTTAATGAGCTGCGGCAGTTCGTCCAGCTTGTGGTCGCGCAGCCAGCGCCCGATGGCCGTGACTCGGTGATCGTCGGCGGACGTGACGGACGGCCCCTGCCGGTCCGCGTTGACGTGCATCGTGCGGAACTTGCAGATTTTGAACAGCCGCCCGTCGCGCCCGACGCGCTTCTGGCGGAAGATCGGCGGGCCGGGGGACGTGCAGACGATCACCAGGCAGATCACGGCGCAGGGAAAAGCGAGCAGGGCGAGCAGCGCCCCCGCGACAAGAATATCCAGCAAGCGCCGCAGGGTTGGGCTGTCCCCGGACTGGGGCATCGCGGGTCCGTATGCGGTTGGCACCATGACTCAGTTGACTCCAGCGGTGTTCGAATCCCTCAACAGAATCTTCTCGTGGTGGCCTCGCGCGGCAACGAACCAGGATCGTTTGGGAAGAGCCGACATCACGAAAAGACTTACACTCGTGGCGGGGGCGGGGTACGTCCCCTCGGTCAAACTCGTTCTAGTATACACCATCGCGTCTCACTTTGCGGCCAATAAAACCGAATCGCATAAAAAATATGGAAGTCAGTTGTTGCACAAGTTTTTACGGGCGGTCCGTCTCGATCTTCGCCGCGCGTCCCTCTAGTCTGACAATCCGCCCCCGTGATTGTTGCACATTCCTGGGTATACTGGGTGTGAAATATTTCACACTGAGTGCGAAGGAGTTCACGCTGATGCCTTTTCTGATCCTGGTGCGCCACGGCGAGTCGCAATGGAACCTGGAAAACCGATTCACCGGCTGGGTGGATGTGCCGCTGACGCCGCGAGGCGAAGGGGAGGCGCGCACCGCCGGCGAACATCTGCGCGACCTGCCGATTGATAAAGTCTACACCAGCGTCCTGCAGCGCGCCATCCGCACCAGCGAGATCGCCCTGGACGCGGCGGACAAGCACGACCTGCCGACCGAGCGCGACCAGGCCCTCAACGAGCGCCACTACGGCGACCTTCAGGGGCTGAACAAAGCCGAGACCGCCGCGCAGTACGGCGACGAGCAGGTGAAGATCTGGCGCCGCTCTTACGACGTCCCCCCGCCCGGCGAGAAGGGCGAGTCGCTGAAAGACACCGCCGCGCGCACGCTGCCCTATTTCCAGCAGCATATTCTCCCCGACATCAAAGCCGGGCTAAACGTCCTCGTCGTCGCCCACGGCAACTCCCTGCGCTCCATCGTCATGGACCTGGATCAACTCACCCGCGAGCAGGTCCTGGAACTCAACATCCCGACCGGCATCCCGCTCGTCTACAAATTTGACGACGCTGGAAACATCACCGAGAAGAAGTACCTCTTCACCCGCGACGACGAGAAAAAGGTGTAATACCCTTAGTCTTAGTCGGCGAAGGCCGGCTTCGTGATCTTTTAGCCGCGATTTCAATCGCCGGGCTCCCTTCGGCAGATCCTATGCAAACACTTGAGAAGATAGCGCCGCTGCAAGAAGCGTTGCGAGTCGCGCGCCGGGCCGGAAAAACCGTCGGTCTGGTGCCGACAATGGGCGCGTTCCATGAAGGCCATCTGACCCTGATGCGCCGCGCCAAAGCCGAAAACGACTATGTCCTGGTCACGCTGTTCGTCAACCCGACCCAGTTCAACGATATCGCCGACTTCGAGCGCTACCCGCGCGACCCAGGCCGCGACGCGCAGATGGCCCAGGCCGAAGGCGTGGAATTTCTGCTGACGCCGTCGCCCGACGAGATGTACCCGCCGGGCTTCGACACGGTCGTGGTCGTCCGCGCCCTCTCCGAGCGCCTCGAAGGCGCGTCCCGCCCCGGCCACTTCACCGGCGTCTCGACCGTCGTCGCCAAATTGCTCGGCATCGCCGGCGCCGACCGCGCCTACTTCGGCGAAAAGGACTGGCAGCAATTGCAGGTCATCAAGCGCCTCGCCGTTGACCTGAACATCGCGACGGAGATCGTCGGCGTTCCCACCGTGCGCGAGCCGGACGGCTTGGCCCTCTCCTCCCGCAACGTCTTACTCACGCCCGAACAGCGCAAAGCGGCGACGGTCCTCTCCAGCGCGCTCGCCGACGCCCAGACCATCGCCGACACCGGCCTGCAGGACGCCTACGAGATCGCCGCCTGGCTCCGTCAGACCATTGCCGTCCAGCCGCTCGCCAAAGTGGACTACGCCGTCGTCGTGGACCCCGAAACGCTGCAGGAGATAGACACTATCGAACACGGCGGCCTCGCCGCCGTCGCCGCCACGTTCGGCAAGGTCAGGCTCATAGACAACCGCCTCCTGCACCCCTTCGGCTACGTCAACGTCCGGCGCTAGCCCCACGTCGCGAAACAGTATCTGCCCCGGCCACTGGCCTTTCCCCCATTGACGCGCTGGCGCACCCGCGGGGCCGATGGGGAAAGGTGCCGAAGGCGGATAGGAGGCCTCACAACCCCAGCGAATAAATCGCCGTCACATCCGCCGAGACCGAAATGTCCTGCGCCGAAACCGGCGTGGACGGCGCGGCGGCGGCCTTCATCATCGCCATCGGGCGCTCCATCACCACCGGCTCAACCGTCGGCTCCGAGCCTTCCGACAACTGCACCAGACGGCCCAGCGAGACGCCCGCCGCCTGCGCCATTACCGATGCTTTCAGCCGCGCCTCCGCGACCGCCTGTGCGAGCGCCTGCGCCTCGGCTGCCGTGCGGTCCGCCAGATCAAATGTCACCCCGTTGACCTGATTGCCGCCCGCCTGCGTCGCCGCGTCAATGATCTTGCCCACGCGGGCCAGATCGCGCACCGTGACCTGAACCGTGTTTGTCACCTGATACCCCGTCAGCACCGCCGGGCTGGTGTTGTAGTCGTACTGCGGCTGCACCCCGTAAGACTGCGTCTGGATGTCTTTGTCGGCCACCCCCGCCTTCTTCAGCGCGTCCATCAGCGCCGTTGCATGAGTCGCGTTGTCGGTCACGGCCTGCGACGAATCGCGCGCCTGCGTCACCACCCCAACCTCCACATACGCAATGTCGGGCCGCACCTTCCGCTCCGCGTGTCCATGCACGGTCAGCCCCGACCCTTCCGTGACTATCGCCGTTGGAACCGGACGGAACGCCTGCGCCCCCGCCGTCGGCGCGGCCAGCGCCAGAATCGTCACGGCCAAAGCCCACTTCTCTGCATATCCCATCTCAAAAGCCTCCCTGGTGCAAATCACCTATCTGCCATTGACGCCGAAACTGATTGCCTGGTTCCCCGAACGTCATGCCGTCACCAATACTGCCACTGATGGAACTGGATGATATAAGCCGCCAGCATCAGATTCGTCACGCCGTGCGCGACGATGCAGGCGAACACGCTTCGCGTCCGGGCCACCAGCGCACACATGGCGGCAGAAAAGATGCCCGCCACCAGCCATTCCGGGTGCGACGCCGCCATCAACACGACATTGAACAAAAATGCCCCCATCGTGAACCGCCCGATGGCGACACGCCGAAAATCTTCCGGGTCGGTCACAAAGCGCAGCAAAAACCCCCGATAAAACACTTCCTCCACGACAGGCGCGATCACGACAAACCCGTACAGTCGTATCGCCAGGAACGCCCACCGCCCAAAAGCATTGGGAATCGCCTGGAACGGGTCATACCCGATGCGCGTCCCCAAAACCTTGAAATGCGGCGTAAAATGGTCTCCGATTACCCACACAAACGTCAGCAGCACACCCATCGCCGCCGCCAGTCCCAGCCCCGTCCGCTGCGGGCGCGCTTCCGGCAGGAACCGCCACAGCACGACCAGCACACCCGTCACCACGGCGATCTTGACCGCATAAAAAAACGGGTAAATCGTCTCAAACGTCGGCTCCAGCCCCGTCAGCAGCACAAAGACGATCAGCGGCAGCGCATACGGCAGCCACGGCATCTTGTCCCGCATCGTCCGTCGCGTGGGGCCGGGCTTCTGCCCGTCCCCCGTCAGCTTTTTAGGCGTCTGCCCCGGCAATCTGTTCGGCATGACACGCATTGTACCCGATGTAGGCTCCTCCTTCGGGTACAATAATGGCCTATGCTCACAGACGCACAACCCGGCATCGGCTGCTACGTCCACATCCCGTTCTGCGTCCGCAAGTGCGCCTACTGCGACTTCAACTCCTTCTCCGGCTACACCGACGCCGGCATCGCCCGCTACGTCCACGCGCTAATGCAAGAAATCCGTCGCGCTCCTTCCGACTCCCCCTCCCCCAAGAACAGGGGAGGGGGCCGGGGGGTGGGGGCCTTGTCGCACGTAGACACCGTCTTCTTCGGCGGCGGCACGCCCACCGCCATTCCCGCGACGGACGAATCCGCCCTGCTGCAAGCCGTCCTCGACACCCTGCCCGTCACGCCGGGCGCCGAAATCACCACCGAGGCCAACCCTGGCACGATGGACACGCAGCACCTCGCCGTCCTGCGCGACGCCGGGTTCAACCGCATCTCGTTCGGCGTCCAAAGCTTTGACGCCGGCCTGCTCAAGACTCTCGACCGCATCCACTCCGCCGCCGAGGCCAAACACGCCGTCGCCGCCGCCCGCGCCGCCGGGTTCGAGAACGTCTCCCTTGACCTCATGTTCGCCCTGCCACGCCAGACGTTAACGCAGTGGCGAGACACGCTCGACCAGGCGCTGGCATTGGAAACCGACCACCTTTCGCTTTACTCGCTCATCGTTGAACCCGGCACCGGCTTCTACACGCTTCAGCAGAAGGGCCGCCTGCCCCTGCCCGACGACGACCTCGCCGCCGAGATGTTCCAGATGGCGATTGACGCCGCCCGCAGCGCCGGATTTGGGCAGTACGAAATCTCCAACTTCGCCCGCCCAGGCCGCGAATGCCGCCACAACCTGCATTATTGGCGAAACGAACCCTACCACGGCTTCGGCTGCGGCGCGGTCTCCTATTTGGACGGCGCGCGCCGCATGACCGTCAAATCTCCGGCCAAATACGCCGACACCCTCGAAACCGACGGCGACCTTACCGAATCCGTCGAAACCCTCACCCGCGAAGAAACGATGGCCGAGACCATGATGCTCGGCCTGCGTCTCACCCAGGACGGCATAGACTGCCGCGCCTTCGCCGCCCGCTTCGGCCCAGACCCGCGAACTTTATACGCACGCGAGATCGCCAAATACACGGGGCGCGGCCTTCTGGAAACCGTCGGCGACTATTTGCGCCTCACCCCCTGCGGCGTCTTCCTCGCCAACGAAGTAATGATGGAGTTCGTGTGAATGCAATACGGAAGGGACAGACAATGACTCAACCGAGATTCTCGTCACTACTACTGAGCTTAAGTGGGATTCTTCTGTTCTGTGGCTGCCAGGATACGAACGCGAAAGATGCGATAGCGTCTTATTCGTATTCCGCGGGGGATTACTCCGAAACGGTGGCCCTGCGGCCCGACGGCAAGTACCTGCAGACCGAAACGCAACAAGCATCCCAGACCTCCCCAACTCCTCTGACGCTCAAGCAAACAGGAACCTGGCGGCTTCTCGACAAGCCAGACGGAACACCTCTGGCCCTGCCGACTTTGGCAACGAGTCTCCCCAAAGACGCCATTGTGGAAATCAAGGCCGCATTCCCGTTCGGACAAACCTTCGAGAATCAATCCCCGTTCTCGCACCAAATTAATAGAACAATTCCGGCCAATGAGTTCATCGTCAAGAAAACTTAATGGGTCGAAACCGTGTAATACAAAAAGTGTCAAAACGAACTGCACCCACGTTTAGGAGCATGACGCAGCAACAGGAGCGATTTTGTGAGAGGGAATGCGGACTGGCAAAGTTTCGGAACGCCGCTCGGCTTCATTCGATTGGTGCTGCTCGTGGATTGGAACCCCATTGGCGTGTTCGGCTACCCCAAAGCGATGGATGAGTATGACATCTACGCTGACAAATCTATGGCCTGCTTCAAACCGGGACCGCGAAGCATAAAATCATTGAGCATATGCGAAACATTGTGAAACAGAAAATGGGCATCCGGGGACACGCGGATTTGGACAAGGTCGTGAGTAAACTCAAGCAGGTCTACTAAATGTCCCAGGAAAAAGCACAATTTTAGCCTTTGTGAGCCTTGTTCACCAAACCGTGACAGGCACCCCTTCCCGCTTCGGGGAGGGGCCGGACTTTTCGCCCATAGGAAACAGTTTGTACCCGATTTCTGTTAAACTAGAAGGAAAGCGCTGCGTCGTGGTCGGCGGCGGCCCCGTCGCCGAGCGGCGCGTGACGGGCCTGCGCGAACAGAGAGCCGACGTTCTATTGGTCGCGCCGGACGCCACGCCGGGCCTGCAATGGCTCGCGGACGCGGGCGGCATTGTTTGGAAACGCAGAAATTACCAAAACGAACTGTTGGACGGAGCGTTTCTGGTCATCGCGGCCACGAATAATACGGATGTGAACGCCGCCGTGACGCGGGACGCGCAGGAGCGCAATTTACTTGTCTGCCGCGCCGACGGGTCTGAGGACGGGAACTTCACCACGCCTGCGGTCGTGCGGCGCGGCGAACTGACGCTGACCGTGACGACTGCTGGACAAAGCCCGACGCTCACGGCCCTCTTGCGTGAGCGGTTAGCGGGCGACTTCGGCCCGGAGTGGGAAACACTGACGGCGATTTTAGGAAGACTGCGCGAGCGCGTCAAGAGGGTCGGCGACGAAGCGGCCCGACGGGACGCCGTGCGGCGCATAGTGAAAGATGAACGAATGCTGGAACTGACACGACAAGGCAACACAGACGGAGCGGAGGCGCGGGCGGTATGCCTCTTGTCGTCCTCGGAATAAACCACCACAGCGCGCCCGTCGAAGTGCGCGAACGACTCGCCATCCTTGACCGGGAACTGCCGAACGCGCTGCAGGCGCTGTCGGCCCACCCGGAAATCCAGGAAGGGGCGCTGCTGTCCACGTGCAACCGCACCGAGGTCTACGCGACCGTCGGCTCCGACGCCGGCGACCCCGAAGACGCCCTGGCGGACTTCCTCGCGGGCTGGCATAACCTGTCCCGGCACGAGTTTGACGGCCACCTGTACTGCTACCGGGACGGCGCGGCGGCCAACCACCTGTTCAGCGTCGCGGCGGGCATTGACTCGATGATTTTGGGCGAGCCGGACATCCAGCGGCAGGTACGGGCGGCGCTCGACGCGGCCCAGCGCGCGGGGAGCGTCGGCGTCCTGCTCAACAAACTGTTCCAGGAGGCGCTGGTCGCGGGCAAGCGGGCGCGCACCGAGACCGGCATCGCGCGGGGGACGTTCTCCGTCGGCGCGGCGGCCGTCGAACTGGCGACCCAGATATTCGGCGAGTCGCTGGCCGGTCATACCGTGCTAGTCCTGGGCGCGGGCAAGATGAGCGAGGTGACGGCCCGCCATCTGCAGTCGCGCGGCGCCCCCGCCGTGCTGGTCGCCAACCGGACGTTTGAGAAGGCGCAGCAACTCGCGTCCCAGTTCGGCGGGGAAGCCCGGCGCTTTGACGACCTGTTCGACTCGCTGCTAGGCGCGGACATCGTCGTCTGCTCCACGGCGGCCCCGCACCCGGTCGTGACGCAGAAGTTGATCAAAGACGCCATGCGCGCCCGCCGACAGCGCCCCTTGTTCTTGATTGACATCGCCGTGCCGCGCGACGTGGAGGCGAGCGTGGACGCCCTGGACAACGTCTATCTCTACAACATTGACCACCTGCAGCAGTTCGTCGCCGACGCCCGGCAGGCCCGGTCGGCGGAGATCGCGCGAGCGCGGGAGATCGTCGAAGAAGGCGTCCGCGACTACCTGCGCTGGCGGCGCAGCCTGGAAGTGTCTCCTTTGGTCGTCGCCGTCCGCGAGAAATTGGACGCCGTGCGTCTCGCCGAACTCGCCCGCCTACGCGCCCGCCTGCCCGGTCTTTCCGAGAAGGAGTGGCGGGCGGTCGAGGCCGCGATGCAGGCCATGACCAACAAGATCGCCCACCCGGCCACTGTCGCCCTCAAGAGCAGCGCCGAAGGCGAAAACGGCCCCGCCGCCCTGGACGCCATCCGCCGCGCGTTTGGCTTGGACGCCGAAACGCCGGACGCGAACGACGCCCCGGCACGGCCCGTCGCCCGTTCCCGCGTGACCGACACCGGAGGCGCCCCATGACCGCCGCGACGCTGGACGGCCTGCTGCAGATCGCCGCCGCGCTCGGCTATCTTGTGGCCGGGGTCGGCTACGGCGCGGGCCTTCTGCTGCGTCAGCCGACACCTTATCACGCGGGACGCATCGCCGCCTGGACCGCCGTCGCCCTGCACACGCTCGCCATCGGCGTCCACTGCGCCCGGACGCGCCAGACGCCTTTCACCACCCCGGCCGAGACATTATCCGCCGGGGCCTGGGCCGTCGCGCTGGCCTATCTGGTTCTGGAACTGTTCGCGCGGCCCAAGCCGCTCGCGCTCGGCGCGCTCGCCCTGCCCGCCGCCTTTTTGTGTCTGTTCACCGGGGCGGTTTTGCATCAGGCCGCGCCGACCGCCGCGCTGACCTCCCACGCGCGCCTGCTCGACTCGCGCCTGGTCAGCCTGCACGTCGTCGCCATCCTGTTCGCCTTCGGCCTGCTCGTCCTCGCCTTCGGCTGCGCGGCCCTGTATCTGGCACAACACCGGATGCTCAAACGCAAGCGGGTTCTGGGCGGCCTGTTCGGCAAACTGCCGCCGCTCACCAGCCTGGAGCAGCTCGGCTTCGCCTTGGTCGCCTTCGCGTTCCCGCTGCTGACCGTCGGCCTCCTGTCCGGCGTCATCCGCGCCGCCACCGGCGGCCTGCACCCCGGCTGGGGCGGCGACCCCAAAATCCTGGCGTCCGGCATCACCTGGCTCGTCTATGGCATATATCTCGCGCTGCACGGCCTCGCCCACTGGCGCGGCCCGCGCGCCAACTACCTTCTGCTCGGCGGCCTGCTCGCCGCGCTCGCGACCTATTTCGTCCCGACCACGACCCACCGGTTCGGGTAGGAAACTTCATGCTCAAAAAAGGCCTGTTCAAGAACATCTTCCAGAAGGTCAACCAGATCTTCGAGGGACGCCCCGCCGAGTCGCACGAACCGTCGCCGAACGCCATCGCGACCACGCCGCCGCCCGCGCCCGCCCTGTCGCGGCGCGTGGACGAGGAACTCTTTGAGGAACTCGAAGAAGCCCTCATCGGCTCGGACCTCAACGTCCACACGACGCTCCGGCTGATGGAGGAGCTGCGCGAGGCGGCCAAGGGCGAGCGGCTGAAGACGGCGGCGGACGTGCAGGACCGGCTCAAACAGTTCCTGACCGACACGCTGCTTTCCGGGAGCGGCCCGTCGCTGATGAACGTCGCCCCGACGCCGCCGACGGTCTTTCTGGTCGTCGGCGTCAACGGCGTCGGCAAGACGACCAGCATCGCCAAACTGGCGTCGAAGCTGAAAGCGGACGGCGAACAGGTCATCCTCGCCGCCGCCGACACCTTCCGCGCCGCCGCCGTGGATCAGCTCGCGCTCTGGGGCGAGCGCATCGGCGTCGAAGTCATCAAGGGCCGTCCGGGGGCCGACCCCGCCTCGGTCGTCTACGACGCCATGCAGGCCGCCAAGTCCCGCCAGGCCGACTTTTTACTGATAGACACGGCGGGCCGCCTGCACAACAAGACGCACCTGATGGAAGAACTCAAAAAGATCAACCGGGTCGTCATGCAGGCCCGCGACGGTCGCCCCGCCGACGAGACCCTGCTCGTGCTGGACGCCACGACGGGCCAGAACGCCATCAACCAGGCCAAGGAGTTCAAGAGCGCCGTCGCCGTCACGGGACTGATCCTTGCCAAACTCGACAGCACGGCGCGCGGCGGCATCGTCATCACCATCAAAGACGAACTCAGCGTCCCCATCAAGCTCATCGGCACCGGCGAAAAGCCCGCCGACATCGAACTCTTCGACCCCCGCGATTTTGTGGAAGCGCTCTTCGATTGAGGATGGCTTCACACGCCTTGCAGGTGGGTACAAGAGGGCCGGAGGGATTTCCCATGACAGTGCAGGAAGTGATGACGGCCTATCCCGATACGCTCGCGCCTGACGCGAGCATCCGCAAGGCCGCGCTGATGATGCGCGATGACGACATCGGCGTGATTCCGATTGTGGACGACCTCGGTTCGCTGATCGGCGTCGTGACGGACCGAGACATCGTCATCCATGCCGTCGCCGACGGACGCGGGGCGGACGCGACGGTGGAAGAGTGTATGTCGCGCAGCGTGGACACCGTCGGCCAGGACACGACCGTCGAACAGGCGATGCTGCTGATGTCGCAGCAGCAGATCCGGCGGCTGCCGGTCGTCGAGAACGGGCGGCTGGTCGGCATCGTCTCTCTGGGCGATCTGGCCGAAAGCAACGCCCCGCAGCAGGAAAAAGCGGAAACGCTGGAAGAGGTCTCGGTCAACGCGGAGTCCGGTCGTATGTCACGCCCCGCCGACCTGACATAAATTCTATTCGACCGGCTTGGAGGGCATCGGCGTCGGCTGGGGCAGGGTGATCGGCGGCGTGGCTATGTCCGGCGGCGTGGTCACATCCACGGGCGGATTGGGCATCGGGGTGGCCGACGGCGCAGGTGTCGCCGGGGAAACCAAGACGGACCGCTTGCGTGAGCGTCGGTGATGCCGACGACGGCGTTTCGCGGGCGGTGCGGGCGCGGCAGCGGGCGGCGGCGCGGCTGCGGCGTCGGGCAAGACCGTTTGTGCATCTTGGTCGGCGGCGAACGCATGAGAGACGGGCGCGGCTGTTCCCGCTTCGGCGTCATTTTGGCTTCGCGGGGCAGGCGCGGGCGCACTGTCCGTCGGCTCCGACGCTTTCTCGCGAATCCCCTCCGCCGTCTGAAAGCGGGCCGCTCCCGATACGGCAACGGCGGCTCTCGGCGCGGGCGGAGTCGTCTCTACGGCGGCAGTCGGCGCGGGAGTGGATCCGCTGTTCCTGTCCGCCATTTGGTCGCTCGGATCCGCCGGAATGACGACAGGCACGGGCCGGACGGGCCGCACGGCGGCCTTGGCCGCCACGTGCGTTACCCGAACGTGGTGGGTCGGACGCTCAATCGGGGGAGCAGCCGCCGGCGGTCTGCCCGGCGCGGTCACGACGACCGGCGGCGGTGCCCAGACGGTTTGCGGCGCAGAGTCTCCCAGCGGCCCCCAGAGCGCGGCCCAGGCGAGACACGCGGCGGCGCAGGCCCCGCCCGCCCAGACCCACGGTCCGACGGCGCGGCGCTCCGGCTGAATCCGCGCCTCGATCTGCGGCCAAAGCGTCGCCGTAACCGGCGCGGCGTCTTCCGCCGCCGCTATCTCGTGCAGGCGCTGTGCGATCCGACGCTGCGCCTCGGCCTCCGCCGCCA
>CAZZVX010000133.1:0-11785 GCA_964657535.1 Armatimonadota bacterium
AGCTCCGCCGACAGGTTGAACGTGCTGTTCGTGCCGTCTGTGCTGCCCGGCCCGCTGTAGTTGCCGCTCGCGCCCACGCCCAGCGTCGGCTGCAAGGTCGCCCCGGCCAGTTTGATTAACTTCTGCGCGATGCGGATATTATTTTCGGCTTGGCGCAGTTCCGGGCGCTGCTGAAACGCCGTCTGCGTGCTTTGGGTCAGGTCAATCGGCTGTGCCAGCGGCGGCAGTGGCGGGGCCTGCAGACCGATCTGCGTGTTCGGGTCAATGCCGAGAAGGTTGTTCAAGTTCGCCCGGTCAATGTTGATCTGGTTCTGCGCCGCTTCCAGCGCCTGCTGGTCATTGGCGAGCGTGACCTGGGCCGTCAGAACGTCATAGCGCGCGGCGGTGCCGGCGGTGAAGCGGGCCGTCGCAATCCGTACGTTCGCCGTCGCATAATTGACCTGTTCCTGGTCCACGTTCACCGTTTCCTGGTCGCGCAGGACGTTGAAAAAATAGTCCTTGGCGTTCAGCGCCGTCTCGTTCTGGACGCGGTTCAGGTCCAGCGCGTAAAAATCGCGCGTGATGTTTTCCACATCCCGCGCGGCGGGAATCAGGCCGAACAGGTCAATGTACTGGGTGACGCTGAGACGCCCGCTGTAGTTGTTGCGTTGCCCGCGCGACACGTTGCCGACCGTGTTCCCATTGCCGTCGGTGACGGTCGCCTGGGGCTTGGCCTGCGCGGCCGCGGTCTTCGCGCCGACGGCTCCGGGCTGGCCCGATTTGGCGTACTGCTGAACGATGGGCGGCAAGGCCGATACGGCTTCCGCCGATGCGCCCCCGCCGCCGCCGCTTGTGCCGGTTCCGGTCCCAGTACCTGTCCCGGTGCCTGTCCCCGCGCCGCCGGTGCCTGTCGTGCCGGTTCCCGTCCCGGTCCCGCCGCCGATGGTCCCCGTTCCCGTGGAACCGCCGATAGTGCCGGGACCGCTGTTGCCGCCGATGGTCCCCGTGCCGGTGCCGGTGGTCGTTCCCGCCGCGCCCGTGCTGGTCGTGCCGCCGCCGGTCGTGGAAGACGACCCCGTGCTGTTGGCCGTGCCGCCGCCCCCGCCGCCGGTAAACGATCCGGTCGTGCCGCCGCCCGTGTCGGTCACCGTGGGGATCGTGCCGCCGCCCGGCAGCGCCGGGCTGGCGACCGTCACGCCCGACGTGGCAAACGAGTCGACGCTGGAATAGGTGTCAATCAGGGCCGCGCTCACCTGCGGGCGCGCTTCGGCATCAATTTGGACGATCTGTTCCTGCGCCTTTTGCAGCCGCTGCCGGGCTAACTGCACATTGGAGTTGTTGTTGACGGCCAGCGCGACGACCTGATCCAGCGTCAGCACCCGCGCGCCCGGCGCTCCGGTCGCTCCCTGCGTGATTGCCGTTGGGATTGCTGTTCCCTGTGCGGGAGCAAGGCTTGTGTCTGCGCCCATCGGCGCTGCCGTGGGCAAAGGCGCACTGGTTGATGCGCCACCGCCCTGCGCCGTCGCTGGCGAAGCCGTCCCCGTCAGGCCGGCCAGCAGCAGCGCCGCGCCCAGGGCTGCCGGCTGTGTCCGAATTCGCCGATCCGTGCGGCCCGAATTGGTCAAGTATCCGCCTCCTCTGTTTTGTCCGTGTGTGGTTCTTGGTGCGTCTGCTCGACACGCTGAAGTTCGCGCAGCATGGTCGTCATAAACTCGCGCATGGCGTCAATCTTGACCAGCATCAGGCCTTTTTTGTCATGCGTCCCCATGATGAGCAGCTTGTCGCCGGTGGCGATGCCGTGCTTTTTTCGCGCTTCCGCCGGAATGACGATCTGGCCGCGCTCGCCGACCGTCGCCGTGCCGAAAAAATGGTCCGTCACGCGGAATTCGTTCTTCTCGTCATCCTGGCTCATGGTGTTTCCTGATTGTAGCCGATAGTTATGAAAAAATCCTGAACGTCATACATTTCATACAGTTCGTATCCGTCTGAATTATGCGTGTTTACTGCGGGGATTGTCAAGGGGGAGCGGCAAGCAGGACTGAGTGTGCCAGGCTGTCCTTACCCATAAGACTGTGACTCTTAATCTTTTGCCGGAACAAACTTGCTCTTCCGAGGAACTCTCAACGCCTCGCTGCCGTTGTGAATGCAGAGGAAGGCTTCTTGTTCCGTCATCTGCGCGAAGACATCCGTACTATATTTGAGAAAGACCCGGCGGCGCGCTCGCTGGGGGAAGTGCTGACCTACGCCGGGTTTTGGGCGCTGTTCCATCACCGGATCGCGCACCGATTGTATCAGCGCGGGCTGCGCCTGCCGTCGCGTGTGATCTCGCAGTGGAGCCGGTTCCTGACCAACATCGAGATTCATCCCGGCGCGACCATCGGGCGGCGCTTCTTTATTGACCACGGGGCGGGCGTCGTCATCGGCGAAACGGCCATCATCGGCGACGACGTGCTGATGTACCACCAAGTCACCCTGGGCGGCACCTCACTGGAACCCGTCAAGCGGCACCCGACCGTCGGCAACAACGTCCTGCTGGGCATGGGCGCGAAAGTGCTGGGCAACATCACCGTCGGCGACGGCGCGCGCATCGGGGCCAATGCCGTCGTCACCCGCGACGTGCCGCCCAACACCAGCGTCGTCGGCGTGCCGGGCCGCATTCTCGTCCAGGACGGCCAGCACATCTCCGAGCGCCCGACGTCGCACGTCATGGACCAGGCGTTGGGCAACGCAGACCCGATGGGCGAGATCATCCGCCGCGCCCTGCGCGAGATCGAGGATGTCAAGTGCCGCATCGAGTCGGTCGAAGAGGAGCAGCACCCGGAGCGGCTTCTGGAGCGACTGGAGCGTCTTGACGGTCTTCGCGGAAAGAACGCCGAGAAGTCTCTGAGCGCACAGTTCGACGAGATGAGTTTCCGCCCCAGTGTTCAGGAGAACCTGTCCGGGGGAGGGATTTGATCCTATGTCGTTAGCGCTTCAGCCGTTCTCGCTCGAAAGGATGGTCTCGGCGGTGGAAAAAGTCCGCGAGCGCCTGCTGCGCGCGGCGGCGGCGCTGGAACGCGCAAATGTCCCCTACGCCGTCGCGGGAGGCAACGCCGTCGCCGCGTGGGTGACGCGCGTGGACGAGGCCGCCGTGCGCAATACTCAAGATGTGGACATCCTGCTGCGCCGCGCCGACCTGCCCGCCGCGACAGTTGCTATGGAAGCCGCCGGCTTTGTCTTCCGGCACGTGGCCGGGATGGACGTTTTTCTGGACGGCCCGGACGCCAAAGCGCGCGATGCCGTCCACATCGTCTTCGCGGGCGAAAAAGTCCGCCCCCACGAACTCCTGCCCAACCCCGACGTGACCGACGCCGAACAATCTGAACACTTTCGCATTCTCAGTTTGAAGTCCCTCGTACAGATCAAACTCACGGCGTTCCGAGACAAAGACCGAACTCATCTGCGCGACTTGCTGGGAGTCGGCCTGATCAACACCGCCTGGACCGAACGCTACCCGCCGGAACTCGCCTCCCGCCTGCAGCGACTGATAGACACGCCCGATGGCTGAACAAAACACATCCCGCCGCCCGCGCCCGCTGCCGCCGGGCGGGACGGTCGGCATCGTCAGCCCGTCCAGCCCCGTCGAGCAGGAGCGACTGGAGCCTGGCATCGCCGTGCTGCGGGAGCGCGGCTTCCAGGTCAGGCTCGCGCCGCACGCTTTAGACCGTTACGGCCACAAAGCGGGTCAGGACAACGACCGCGCCGCCGACCTGGCCGCCTTCTATGCCGACCCGACCATTGACGCGCTGTGGTGCGCGCGGGGCGGATCGTCCGCCTGCCGCGTGTGGCCGCATTTGGACTGGGACACGGTGAAGGCTCTGCCGCCCAAGATGCTGATCGGCTTTTCCGACATCACCTCGCTGCACGTCCCGTTTGGGCAGCGTCTGGGCGTCGTCAGCCTGCACGGCCCGATGATCGTTCACTTGGGGCTTGAGCCGCCGGACGTGCTTGACTGGCTGTTTCAACTGCTGCAAAGCGACGAACCGGCCGGCCTGGTTCCGGGACACGCTCAAGAAACGCTCGTTTCCGGCACCGCCCAGGGCGAACTGCGCGGCGGCTGCCTGTCGCTCCTGGCCGCGACGCTCGGAACGCCCTGCCAGTTCGACCCGGCGGACGGCATATTGTTTCTCGAAGACGTGGACGAAACGCCGCCGCGCATCGAGCGCTTTTTGTTTCAACTGCGCGAAGCGGGTGTTCTGGACTGCGTGGCCGGCTTCGTCGTCGGGGAAGCCACTGACGCCGACGATGCCGAGACGGTGCCGATGCGCGGAATCTGGGCCGACCTGCTCGTGCCTTTCGGCAAGCCCGCCGTGCTTGGCTTCCCCGCCGGCCATGTGTCCCCGAACTACGCGCTGCCGCTGGGCCTCCCCGCCCGACTCGATGCCGACGCGCGGACGCTGGAACTGCTCGCCCCTGCGGTACAATAGTCCCAACCCTCTTTGCGATAGGATGCCGGCGATGCCACTGTACGAATACACCTGCGACCACTGCCGAAAGCGCTACACCGTGCTGGTCGGGATGACCGCGAGCGCCGACACCAGCGCCTGCCCGCACTGCGGCAGCCCGCAGGGAACCAGGCGCGTTTCCCGCTTCGCGCGAGGCCGCAGTGAGGACGCCCTGATGGACGACCTGGCCGACCCGGACAAGATCGGCGACATGGACGACCCCAAAGCGATGCGTCGCTGGGCTAAAGAGATGGGCAAGGAGATGGGCGAAGACCTCGGCGACGACTTCGACGAGTATTTAGACGCCGCCGAAAGCGGCGAAGACGGGGACGAAGGCGATGCGGGGATGCCGCCGATGTCGGGCGATTTCTAAAGCCCGTGGGACGGGAACACGAGTTCCCGCACCGTCTGCACGCTCCGGGCCGCATAGGCGCGAACCTGCGGCGCGAGGCTTTCGTCCGTCGGCGGCGCGGCGCGGTCGTGCAGGTGGGCCATGGCCCCTTCGTCCGTGTAAGCACTCGGAATCTCATCAGGAAATGTCTGCCCGGACAGCGCGCCGTAGAGCAGCGTCCATAGCCGCGCGACGGCGGTGAGGTTGTAGCCGCCGCCGCCCAGCGCGATGACGGGCCTGCCCAGACTGATCACCGTCTGCGCCAGCCGCAGCCAGCCCTGCGTCGTGAGAGTCAGGTGGGCAAGGCGGTCGCTGAAATGGGCGTCCGCGCCGACCTGCAGAATGATGAACTCCGGGTCGAAAGCGCGCAGCAGGGGCAGAAAAGCGTCGCCGAATGCCGCCTGATAAACGTCGTCCCCGCTGCCGCGCGCCATCGGCAGGTTGGCATTAAACCCCCTCCCCGCGCCTTCCCCGATCTCGTCGGCGAATCCCGTGACGCGCGGGAAAATAGACTCCGGCGTCTCGTGGACCGACAGCGTCAGCACGCGCGGGTCGCCATAAAACAGCGCCTGAACGCCGTCGCCGTGGTGGGCGTCAATATCCACATAAGCGATGCGCTCCGCGCCGTGATCGAGCAGGTCGTGCGCGACGAGGGCGCAGTCGTTGACCGTGCAGAAGCCCGCCGCCCGGTCCCGCTGGGCATGGTGCAGCCCGCCCGATGGGTTGAATGCGGCGGCGTACCCTTCCTCACGCACCAGGCGCGCACACTCCAACGACCCTCCCACATAAAGCAGCGACGCCTCCCACATTCCCGGAAACGGCGGGTTGTCCAGCGTGCCGAAGCCGTAGCGTCGGCGGTCCGGCACGGCCTGGCCCTCGCTCAGAGCCTGCAAAACGTCCAAATACTCGGCGGAGTGTACGCGGAGCAGGTCCGTGCGCGTCGCCGGACGGGGAACGATCCAATCAGAGCGCGGGCTGTCAAACGCATGATAAGCGTCCAACAGTCGGTGTGTCATGCGCAGGCGCTTCTGCTGAAGGGGATGGCTGTCCGAAAGGTGATAAGAAACGTAGTCGTCGGAGTATACGAAGGCGGCGCGGGGCGCGGCACGCCGCGCCTCGGCTTCAGTCCGGCTACGCATAACCTTTGGCTTTGAGGTTCCCGTAGGAGAGCGTCACGGCTTCCAGAGGCGGCTGCTTGCAGACGTCCTGCTCGACGATGAGATAGTCCGTGCCGACGGTCTCGGCGGCGGCGATCAACGCATCGAGCGGCAGGTCGCCGGTGCCGAGCGGGGCGAACGAGCCGTCGCTCGTGTCCCGGTCTTTCAGGTGCATCAGCGGGACGCGCCCGATGTGCTTCCGCACGTAGGCGACCGGGTCCACGCCGGCCTTGAGCGCCCAGTACGTGTCCACTTCGGCCTTGACCAGCGTCGGGTCGGTGTTTTCCAGAAGCACGTCCAGGCCATACTGATCGTTTTCCAGCGCCTGGAATTCGAAATCGTGGTTGTGATACGCCAGCGTCAGGCCGAAGGATTTGAGGCTGTCGCCCAGGCTGTTCAACAACTCCGCCGTTTTTTGATAGCCGCTCAAGCCCTGGCGTCGGTCTTCGCTCAGATACGGCACGACGACATAGCGGTTGCCCAGCGTCAGGTTCTCGTCCACGACGGCGGCTAGGTCGCTTTCCAGCCGGTCAATGCCGATGTGGCTCCCGGCGACTGTCAGGTGCAGGTCGTCCAGTCTGGCTTTCAGGTCGCGCACGGTCATCCCGTTGTAGCCCGCGAGTTCGACGCCCGCGTAGCCGATCTCGGCGACTTTCCCCAGTGTCCCGGCGAAATCTTTGGCGGCCTCGTCACGGACGGTGTAGAGCTGCAGTGCGATGGGCAATTTCGGCATGATAAAACTTCCTTTAGGTCGGCAAAAGATGCGCCCTTATTCGGCGTCCGCCTCCCCGTTTCCTGCGCCGTTCAGCGACGGCATCTCGCCGAGGAACGGGGAGCGGGTCAGGCTGCGCGTCTGGTGCTGCAGGGGCCAGGAGAGGTAGACGCGCTGCTTGGCGCGGGTGAGGGCGACGTAGGCGAGGCGCCGCTCTTCCTCGATGCTGTCGGCAAGCAGCTGCGTCTTGTCGTCGTCGAGCCAGCGCAAGGAGCGGTGGTGGGGCAGCATCCCGAAGGCGAAGCCGACGACGAAGACCGTCGGCCATTCCAGGCCTTTGGCGCGGTGGATCGTCATCATCTCCACGGCGTCGCCGACCTCGCTCTCGTCCTTCGGCTTGTTCTGAGCGGCGACGAAGGCCAGATAATCGGCGGGCGAGGGGAACGCGCCGGACGCGACGCACAACTCCTCCAGGTTGTCCAGGCGCGAGTTGCCTTCCTCCTCGACGTGGCCCTCCTCGCGCAGCAGCCAGTCGTCGTAGCCGATCTCGCGGACCTTGCGCAGACGCGCCTCGACGCTGTCGCCCGCCTCGGCGACGGCCTTGACCATGTCCCGGAAGTCTTTGACCGCCAGCCCCTGCCAGGTCTTCCACTGGCCGTTCGCGAGCGTCTTGTACAGCGACCAGCCCTGCCGCGCGGCCTGGGTCTCGGCCTGGGCGATGAACGCGCCGCCCAGAAAGTGCGTCGGCTTGCCGAACGACTTGGACGGCACATTCAGAATGCGCTTGACGGCCTCATCGGCGGCGGGGCTGTCCCGCTCGACCGAGAGCTGCAGAAAGGCGATCAAATCCCGCACTTCGCGGCGGGCGTAAAAGCCCATCGCGCCCTGCAGCACATACGGCACGCCGTTCTGCACGAACGCTTCTTCCAGGGCGCGCGAGTAGGCGTTGGTGCGGAACAGCACCGCGCAGTCTTTGAGCAGGTGGCCCCGCGACTGCGTTTCCTTCAGCGTCAGCGCGACCCAGAGGGCCTCGTCCTCGGCGGTCGGATGTTCGTGCTGGGAGGGCGCTTCGCCTTCGCCGTGGACCGTGTCCATCGCGAGGCGGTAGCGGGCGTCAATCCCGGCCCGGCCGATGAGTTCGTTGGCGATCCGCACGATGGTCGCCGACGAGCGATAGTTCGTCGGCAGGCGGATGATCTCGCCGTTCGGGTAGGCGCCGCCGAATTGGCCGACCGTCGCCTCCGGCGAGCAGCCCCGGAACGAGTAGATCGCCTGGCCGACATCGCCGACAATAAAAAGGTTCCGGTGCGCCGCGCAGAGAATCTGCGAGATCTCCCACTGGACGGCGCTCGTGTCCTGCGTCTCGTCGATGCAAATATAACTTAGGAGATTTTGATACTTCGCCCGTATCTCCTTGTTCTCCTGAAGGAGCTTCAGTGTTTCAATCAGGAGATCGTCGAAATCCAGACGCCGCGAAGGCTTCTTCGCCAGCACGTCGTATTTGGCTTCCTTGGCCTGCTCGTAGCATTTCCAAAATTTGGTCAGTGTCCCTATTGTCTGGTCTGACCAGTCTGGATTGTGAGTGCGGAATGCCTTCTCCGCCTCTTGCACGAAAAACCCGCGATTCTTCACGGCGGAGACGGCGGAGATCGCCGACTTCGGATCAAAGGCCACATTGAGGCCGAAAGGAGGGGAGGGGAGACCGCGTGCCATCCAGTCTGCGTCGCCGAGGATCGCACGGGCAACTCGCTTCTGCCAGCCTTCGTCTGCTAATTGGAAGTAGCCGCCCGTCTTTCCATACAGGTGTGCCCACTCATGTTTGAGTATCCGCAGGCAGTGTGAGTGGAACGTGCCCATCCACATCTTCTCGACGATGGCGTCGCCGCCGTCGCCCAACAGCTTCGCAAGCCGCTCGCTCATCTCGTCGGCGGCCTTCTTGGTGAACGTCGCCACGAACAGGCGCTGCGGGTCCACGCCTCTGGCGAGCAGTCGGGCGACGCGCCGGGTCAGGACGGTCGTCTTGCCGCTTCCCGCGCCCGCCAGCACCAGGGCCGGTCCGTCGTCGTGGTAAAACGCCTGCCGCTGCTGGGCGTTCAGCCCCGCTTCCAGTTTCGGGAGCAGGGCCTGGGTGCGGAGCAGGTGCAGGTCTTCGGTGATGGCTTCGAGGGTCGCTTGGCTCATGGGGTGTCGAACTCCCTGTATTGTAGCATCGGCCCAGGCGGAGTGTCAAGGCGACTGCGTCTCGTTTACTGTTTCTGAGGCACGGGTATGTTAGGACATCGAAACACAAGGAGTACACTCGCATGGTAGACAAGGATGTGGTGGAAGGCAAAGTGAAGCAGGCCGAGGGCAAAGTCCAGGACGCCGCCGGAGACGTGACCGGCAACACGGACGACGACATCGCGGGCAAGGCCAAGCAGGCGGAAGGCAAAGTGCAGGAAGGCTTCGGCAAGGCCAAAGACGCCGTCCGGAATGCGCTCGACAAAGACCAAATCTAGGCGACAAAAAACGCAAGGCGGCGGCTGGTATTCATACCAGCCGCCGCTTTTTCGTGCTATAATAGTCTGCCCGGCAAGAAGGCTCTCTGATTCCATCCTATCCTGTCGCCTGTAGAAAGGGCTTCTGCGTCATGAGTGTTGCTACAGAATTTCGCGATTTCATCCTGCGCGGGAATGTCGTAGACCTCGCCGTCGGCGTTGTCATCGGCGGCGCGTTCGGCGGGATCGTCACGGCTCTGGTGAAGGACATCATCACGCCGCTGATCGGCATCTTCGTCAGCGACCCGAAACACCCGCTCAATTTCAACGAACTGAACTTCAAGGTTCACGGGAGCGAATTCTTGATCGGTGAGTTTATCAATATCGTGGTCGCCTTCTTGATTATCGCCGCCGTCGTCTTCTTTCTCGTCGTCAAGCCGCTCAATCATCTGATGTCGCTGCGCAAAACGGAGACCGCGGTGGCGCCGACCACGCGCGAATGCCCGCTGTGTCTGAGCAGCATCCCTGTCAGGGCGACGCGCTGCGCCTTCTGCACGGGGGAAGTGCCGGCGGTCTGACCGGGCGCTAATCGTCCCCCAGGGCGTAATCCGTGGCCTGTTCGGAGGTGAAGCCTTTGCCCATCTCCCAGGCCGCCGCGAACGCCGCATCGCCCAGGGCGGACTGCGCCGCCGCGAGGTTTGGCTCCAACTCCCTTTGTTCGCGCGGCGTCCTCGGACACTGGATGGACGCGCGCAGCGCCTCGGCGGCCCCGAACAGACGCGCCGCGCGCAGCATCTGCCTTTGTTCGGCGGCGAGCGCCGCCAGCCCTTCCAGCGTCCGTGCGATGCCCTGACGGTCTTTGACCTGACGGACGATGACCAGGCACTGCTGATACAGGGAGCGCGCGGTGGGGTAATCCGCCCGGCGGAAGGCCAGGCTCGCCAGGTTGTTGAGGGAACTCCCGATGCCGAGCCGGTCCCCCAGCTGCCGCTTGATCGCCAGGCTCTGCTCATAAAGGTCCTGGGCCGCCGGATAATCGCCCTGCTTGCCGGCGATCAGGCCCAAATTGTTCAGGGAGTTCGCCATGCCGCGCTGGTCCCCCAACTGCCGCTGGATCGCCAGGCTCTCCTCGTGCAGCGCCCGCGCTTCGGCGTACTCGCCCTGGTCGTCGGCGACCAGCCCCAGATTCCCCAGCCCTTTGGCGATCATGCGCTGGTCGCCCGCCTGCCGCGCGAACGCGAGGCACTGTTCCTGCATCGCCCGCGCCGCCGCGTAGTCGCCCTGGTACCAGGCGATCAGCCCCAGATTGCCGAGGGAATTGGAGACGGCCGTTTGATTCCCCAGGCTCCTGTCAATCGCCAGGCCCCGCTCGTACAGGTCGCGCGCCGCCGCGTAGTCGGCCTGGCGGAGCGCCAGGTTCCCGGCGGCGTTGAGGGCGTTGGCCCGCGCGGCAGTCCGGTCGCTGTCCGCCCCCTGCGAAAGCACCCCGGCGAGCCATCGCCGCCCTTCGGTCAGGTGGCCCCGGACAAGCCAGAACTGGCCCAGGGCCGAGGCCAGGCGCAGGCCGACGTCCGTCCCCGCTTCTTCGGCCAGGCACCAGGACAGCGCCGCGTAGAGGTTATCGTGTTCCGCCTCCAGACGCGCCAGCCACAGGGACTGGTCGGGACCCAGGAGCTGCGGCTTCGCCTCCTGGGCGAGCGCCAGGAACCACTCCCGGTGTCGGCCCCGCGCCGCGTCGGCCTCGCCGCTCTCGTGCAGTTTCTCCTGGGCATACTGCCGGATGCTCTCCAACATCCGGTAGCGCGAGGCCTCAGCCTGCTGGTCACACAGGACAAGACTCTTGTCCGCCAGGGCCGTCAGCAGGTCCAGAACTTCCCAGTCCTCGACCTCGTCGCCCGCGCAGACGGTCTCGGCGGCTTCCAGCGTCCACCCGCCCGCGAACACCGCTAACCGCCGCAGGGCCGCTCTCTCCTGGTCACTGAGCAGATCGTGACTCCAGTCAATCAGCGCGCGCAGGGTCTGCTGGCGCGGCAGGGCCGTCCGGCTGCCGCCCGTCAGCAGGCGGAACCGGTCGTCCAGCCGATTCATGATCTGCTCCGGGGGCAGGGATCGCACCCGCGCCGCCGCCAGTTCCAGGGCGAGCGGGATGCCGTCGAGCCGGATGCAGACCTGGGCCACGGCGGGCGCGTTGGCGTCCGTCACGGTGAAAGCGGGCTGTACGGCCTTGGCCCGTTCGATAAAGAGGCGGACCGCCTCGTACTGGGACAGGCTCTGCGTCGTCTGGCCCAGGGAGGCGGTCGGCAGTGAGAGGCAGGGGACGCGGTAGACCGTTTCCCCGGCGATGCCCAGCGGCTCCCGGCTGCTGGCGAGGAGGCTGACCTGCGGGCAGGCCCGCAGGAGGCGGTCCGCGAGCCGAGCGGCGGCGTCAATCAGGTGTTCGCAGTTGTCCAGGATCAGCAGCAATCGTTTGCTCTGCAGGTGGTCGGTCAGTGTCTGTGTCAGCGGCTTTTCGGCCTGCTCTTTGATGCCGAGCGCGTTCGCCACGGCCTGCGGGACCAGCGCCGAATCGCTGACCGGGGCCAGTT